>JAYUEY010000039.1:0-9959 GCA_043739005.1 Tardiphaga sp. | reverse complement strand
ATCGACGCCCTGCGGGCACAGGATCGAGACCTTGATATTGTCTGCACGATGCGAGATCGCGAGATTCTCGGCAAAGCCAACGGCGGCGTGTTTGGTCGTCGAATACGCCGGACTGCCAACCTGCGAGAGAAGCCCCGCCGCCGAGATCGTGTTGAGGAAATAGCCGCTGCCTCGCGCTTTATACAGCGGCACCAGATGACGCGCGGCATAGACGTGGGCCATTACATGAATCGCCCAGCTTTTTTCCCACGGCTCGTTCGACGATCCGCCGGCATTGACGGACATCGGATCGAAACCACCGCCGATGCCGGCATTCGAACAAAACAGGTCGATCGGCCCGATGCGTTTTTCAGTGACGTCGATGAGGCGCCTGATGTCCGTCTCGCGGCCGACATCGCAGGTGAAAGCCGCACCATCGACCGACGACGCGACGGCTTCGGCGCGCACGCCGTCCATATCGGCGACGACGACCTTGGCCGCGCCGGCCTTGTGAAAGGCTTCGCACATCGCCTGCCCGATGCCGTTGCCGCCGCCTGTGACGACGACGACTTTGCCGTTGAGCTGCATGTTTCCCCCGAAGATTGTTATGTCGTTATGTACTCAAAACGAGATCGAGCACCGCCGTGTAATGGCACGCCGCGCCGAGCAGCACAAAGCCATGCCAGATTGCGTTCTGGAAACGTAGCCGCTGCCAGGCGTGGAAGACGACGCCGAGCGAATACAGCACGCCGCCTGCTGCGATGAACCACAACGTCATCACCGGCAGCTTATTCACCACCGTGTCATAGGCAATCACACCGCTCCAGCCGAGCGCGAGATAAAGCCCAACCGCAAGCCGATCGTAGCGACCGGGAAAGCGCAGCTTGACGACGACGCCCGCGATGGCAACGCACCACACGCCAATCAGCAACACGATCGCCAGCACGCTATCCGTCATCGCGGAAAAAATCGGCGTGTAAGTGCCCGCGATCAAAAGGTAGATCGCCGAATGGTCGAAGCGCCGCAAAAACCATTTTCGTGGCGACACCGGCCATAAATTATAGGCCGCCGACAGACCCAACATCGCCAGTAAGCCCATCGCATAGACCGACACCGAGACGATCTCTGAGACCGTTGCGAACACGCCAGTCAGGACGATCAGTGCCGTCGCGGCAACAAGGCCGAACACCAGCCCGAGGACATGGACGATGCCGTCCGCGATAAGTTCGGTGCGATCATAATTCCAGCGCACCGCGCCGGCCGCCGCGTGGAACGAGGTCGAGGTAATTTGCTTCAACCGGAAGATCGTCATGATGCCGTCCGCATGCCCCTGCGGCCGGACCTCCCGGCGCGCTGCGTCGCAATACTCTGAGCGGCTAATCATGGCCACTCCAAGGTCAGGACCAAAAAGCCGCGCGCTTGATTTCGCCGCAGCAATCGCCAACTTCGCAAGACAAGTCGGTCTCATTTCAGGACAAGTTCGCGACGCATGGCTCCCAGTTTCAGCGATATGTTCGAGGAGGCGCGGCTATCGGCGCGGGCGCTGCTGGATTTCGGCGACAATCTGTTCAACCCGACGATCCGGCTCGGCGTCACGGGACTGTCCCGTGCGGGCAAGACGGTGTTCATCACGGCGCTGGTTCATAGCCTTACACGCGGCGGCCGGTTTCCGGTTTTCGAATCACTTTCGACCGGGCGGATCGCCGGTGCGAAACTGGTGCCGCAGCCCGACGATGCCGTGCCCAGGTTCGCTTATGAGGACCATCTGCGGACGTTGATCGCGGATCGCCAGTGGCCGAACTCGACCACCGACATCAGCGAATTGCGGCTCGTCATCGACTATCAGCGCAAGAACGGCGCGGAGCGCACGCTGACGCTGGATATCGTCGATTACCCCGGCGAATGGCTGCTCGATCTGCCGCTGCTCGGCAAAAGCTATGAACAATGGTCGGCGGAAAGCGTCGCATTATCGCGCCGCGATCCGCGCGCGCGGCTTGCAAAGGAGTGGCATGCGCATCTGGCGACCATGCGACCCGATGCGCCGCAGGATGAGCAAGCGACGCTGAAAGCGGCCAAGCTCTATACGGACTATCTGCGTGCCTGCCGCGACGATCGCTTCTCGATGAGCCTGCTGCCGCCCGGTCGATTTTTGATTCCCGGAAATCTTGCCAATACTCCTGCTCTCACATTCGCGCCGCTCGATGTCGCGCCTGAGGGATCAGCGCCTGACGGGTCGCAATGGGCCATGATGGCGCGGCGCTTTGAGGCCTATAAGGACATCGTGGTGCGGCCGTTTTTCCGCGATCATTTCTCGCGGCTCGATCGCCAGATCGTACTGGTCGATGCCCTCGCCGCATTCAATGCGGGCCCCGAAGCGTTGCGCGATCTCGAATCGGCGATGTCGCAAATTCTCGACTGTTTCCGGATCGGCCGCTCGACGCTGTTGAGCACGTTGTTTCGCCCGCGCATCGATCGCATTTTGTTTGCGGCAACCAAGGCCGATCATCTGCATCATGCGAGTCATGATCGTTTGGAAGCGATTTTACGCCGCATGGTCGATCGTGCCGCGACCAGCGCCACCTTCGCGGGCGCAGAGGTCGATGTCGTGGCGCTCGCCGCCGTGCGCGCGACGCGCGAGGCACAGGTCCAGCGCGGCCGCGAGACGCTGCCGTCGATCTTGGGCACGCCCACAAAAGGCGAAATCGCCGACGGCGAGACGCTCGACGGCGAAACAGAAGTCGCGACCTTTCCCGGCGATCTGCCATCCGATGTCGACGACCTGTTCGGCGGCACCGATGCGTTTCGCGGTCTGTCGGACGAAGCCTCCGACGCGACGGATTATCGTTTCCTGCGGTTTCGACCACCGCTGCTCGATGCGAATGCAGTAGATGGACCAGCCTTGCCGCATATCCGCCTCGACCGCGCGCTTCAGTTCCTGATCGGAGACCGGCTGCAATGACCGACCGCCATCCGCGCCGGCCCGCGACCTTCAAGCTCGACGATCCCCGCGTCGTCGTGATGGATTCCGACGAGGCGGCGGGCCGTGTCGCGCGCGGCAGCGTGCGCATCACGCCGGAAGCCGATCCTTCAACATATCCCGTCGTGATCGACGAACCGTTGGTGATCCGCCGCAAGGGGTTTCGCTGGGGCCGGATGCTCGGTGCAGCGACCGCAGGCCTCGTGATCATGGGCGTCGGCCTCGGCATCAGCCATCTGGTCGAGGGCCTTTTCGCGCGCAGCGATACGCTCGGTTGGCTCGGCGCCGCACTGGCCACACTTGCCAGCATCGCCCTCGTCGTCATCATCGGCCGCGAAGTGCTGGCGCTGTCGCGGCTCGCGACGATTGAGAACATGCATGAACGCGCCACGGCGGCGCTACTGACGGACGATCGCACCGAGAGCCGTGCGATCGTTCGCGATCTGACCGCGCTGGCGCATGCCAATCCGCAACTGGCGCGCGCCCGCGCCGCGTTGAAAAGCCATGCGGACGATATCATCGACGGCGCGGACATGATCCGTCTTGCCGAGCGCGAATTGATGACGCCGCTCGATCAAGAAGCGCGGCGGCTGGTCTCAGTCGCGGCCCAGCGCGTCTCGATCGTGACCGCGATCAGCCCGCGCGCGCTGATCGACGTGTTGTTCGTCGCGGCGGCCGCATTGCGGCTGGTGCGCCAACTGGCGTTGCTGTACGGCGGACGGCCCGGCGCGCTCGGTACAATCCAGCTCATGCGCCATGCAATCTCGCATCTGGCGCTGACTGGCGGCCTTGCTGCGGGCGACAGCCTGATCCAGCAGATGCTCGGCCATGGTGTGGCGGCCAAGCTCTCGACGCGGCTCGGCGAAGGCATCCTGAACGGACTGCTCACCGCGCGGCTCGGCCTCGCCGCGATCGACGTCACCCGGCCGCTGCCGTTCAACGCATTGCCGCGTCCGGCGCTGTCGGATCTCGCGAAAGACCTGATCCGCAAGCGGGATGGGGATGACGTTTAGTCAGCGCGCCGCCAGTCGCGTCACGTCCGGTACACCAGCCAGATCAGGCCAGCGATACAGCGGCGATGCGGGCGGCGGATTCAATTGAGGTCTCCAGCCTGAGATGGTTTGCGTCTCGTAAGACTCCATCAGCGTGCCGCGCCAGACCCGATCGACACGGCCGACCGGCGTCAGCGTCGCGGTCGTGAACGCCCAGTCCGGATCAGCGGCGGCTGTCGCGCGGCCGACATACAGGCCCTTGTCGCTTTGCACCGCCGCCAGCCCCGGATCGCGAAAACCGATAAAACGCGAGCGTTGATTGATCTGAACCACCGGCACGCCGCGGTCGCGCAAGAACCAGCGCAGCATCGCATAGGTCCTGTAATCCATCGTCGCGACCCAGCTCGCGCCGGTCAGCGCCATATCCGCCTCGACCTGCGCCGCGACTTGCTCGAAGCCACCTTCGCCGCCGATCGGATCGGTGCGCCCGATCAGATTCCACGGGCTCGCAACCGCATAGAGAAACACCAGCACCACCACCGGAATGCCGGTAACGATGGCGGCGACGATCCAGCCACCGGTCAAACTCACGATGCGGGGCTTCCAGTTCTCCTCGCGCAGCCGCACCCAGTTGATTGCAACGGCGGCAAATCCCACCGGCCACAGAAACATCGGCCAGGTGTCGCCAACCCGCAGCGTCAAGGATTTCCAGAAGAAATACGCGAACGGCACCAGCACCGCCGTCGCTAGCAAAATCGCAACCGGATCGCGCTTCGTGATGCCGCGCCAGGCTGAGATTCCGACTGCCGAGATCACCACCGGCAGCAGGATCAGGCCGACCTGCCCGAATTGCAGACCGAGGAAATCGCCCAAGGTTCGCAACGACACGTCATTGTTCACCGTCGCCCGGATGAACTGAAACCGGAACGAGGCCCAGTCGTGCTGGGCATTCCAGATCAGCACCGGCGAGAATACGACAATCGCCAGCAGCGCCGCAAGCCACGGCCACGGCGTCGCCAGCCAGCGCCGCTGGCTCGGCATCAGCACGAAGGCTGCGACCGCCGGCAACAACATCAGCGCCGTCAATTTCGACAGCAGCGCTGCGCCCGCAAAGACCCCGGCGGCGAGCCACCAGCGGCCGTCATCGGACTCGAACAGCCGCATCAGCGCCCAGACCAAAGCCACGACAAAAGGAATCAGCGCCGTATCCGGCGCGACCTTGGCCATTAGCAGCCCGTAATACAAAGCCGCCTCCGGCAGCAGCAGAACCATCGCCACCGCGCGCCATTTGTGGGTGGCGCGGCGGACGATATCGGCCAGCAGCAGTTGCGAGACCAGCATCGCGACCAGGCCGCCGAAGCGCACGCCGAAGGTCGTATCGCCGAAAATAAACGTGCCGAGCCGGATCGACCAAGCGATCATCGGCGGATGGTCAAGGAACGACAGCACGCTTTCTTTCGACCAGGTCCAGTAATAGGCCTCGTCGGTCCGCAGCTCCATGTCAGCGGCATAGATGCAGCGCATCACGGTCATCAGCACGACGACACAGATCGCCACGATCATCAGCGTCCGGTCGGTGCGCAACAGATCGCCGGTCGCGCGTCGGATAGGCACACGCCCCATTCCATCGTCCTCATCAAGGCACCCGGCTTGTCTCCGAGCTACCCGGCCGTGTCAACGCGCCGCGTGCCTTCAGATGATGCAGACCCCATGAAACTCGTTTAGGCTATCAAGCGTGGCCGAGACAGCGTATCGTCCACACGTCGGACAGACCGGTTTCCGGGGGCCGACTGATTGTTCTCGACTCAATCCTGCGGAGACGACGTGATGGCTAAAGGCACTGTGAAGTGGTTCAACGCGACGAAGGGCTATGGATTCATCCAGCCCAATAATGGCGGCAAGGATGTCTTCGTGCACATTTCTGCAGTCGAAAAAGCCGGCCTGTCGGCTCTGAACGAAGGCCAGACGGTGGAATACGAGGAAGTCGCGAACCGCGGCAAGACCTCGGCTGAAAACCTCAAGGTCTAAAATCTAAAGATTTAAAATCACAAGATCTAAAACCCCAATGTCCAAGTCCCGCGCTGCGATCCCGGACATCGCGCGCAACGCCAGTCGCAAGAGCAAGTTCGCTCTTGCGAGGCGGACTTCCGGACCAAACGCCTTTTCTCAAATTTTTTTATCAAATTCTTTTTTAGAACTCTTTGCTCGAACTCGCCTCATCGATCGCGTTTGTCCGATCAATCGAGTTTGACCCACTGATCGACCGGCATCACGTCCGGTACCTGCGCGTAAGCGCGCGGCCACATGTCCAGAACCCATTGCGTACTGGTCTTTCGATCGACGACGACAGCCGTGTTGTGCGGCGTCTGGAGCACCAGGGTGTTGCCGCGATATTTCGGATCGCCGATCGCGTGGTGCCGCAATAGCCCCCATTGATTCAGCACGAGCAACAAGCTGGTCGTGTTGCGGGTGGTGTCCCAGCAATCATAATTGTGCTTGTCGTCGAAGTAGCGAAAATCCGCACGCGCGATCCGCTTGTCGGTGCCGAGCGTCGGCCCCATGCGCTTGTCGAACCACACCACCGCCTTTTGCAATGCGGCGCGCTCCGCCACGGCCGAGGCTTTTCCGGCGGCCATGATCTGCGTCAGAGCGCTGCGGTCGCCCGATGTGAAATCCAGAACCTCGCGGCGGCGGCAGACGAAGCCGTAGCAGACCGTCATGCGGCTCGCACTCGGCGGATAGATCGAGACGGTGGAGTACAGCGCCGAGATCTCAGGGCTCAGCTCGGCGGCACGTGACGGGGATACACAAACCACGCCGCCCAGCATGGCGGCGACGATGGCGGCGCGCTGCGACAGGCATCGAATGGATCGGTTCTTCGCGGGCATGGCGGTATCTTCCTTCGGCGGCCGAAACCTAAACGAGCGGCCGCGCGGTGCCAAGCCGGCTTGTGGAGAGTGGCGACCACTTTCACGCAGACGCCCATTCCGATCTGGCCGTTGCATCAACACGGCAAGATGGGTCAAATGTCATTGAACATTTTGCAATTCCGCACAGCGGACAAAACCAACAAAACAATTCGACCAACAAAAGACTCAACAAACAAAAGACTCAACAAACAAAAGACTTGGGAGCGACGCGCTATGGATCAGAAAATTTTGGATAAAGGAATTTTCGCCGGCCTCAAAGTCGTGGATTGCGCGAGCTTCATCGCCGCACCGGCGGCCGCGACCGTGCTGTCGGACTTCGGTGCCGACGTCATCAAGATCGAGCCGCCCGGCGCGGGCGATCCCTATCGCAACCTGCCGAACCTGCCAGGTTATCCCGCGAGCGAGCATAATTATGCGTGGATGATGGAATCCCGCAACAAGAAGAGCCTCGCGCTCGATCTCGCCAAGCCCGAAGGCAAAGCGGTGCTGCGCAAGCTCGTCGCCGAAGCCGACGTGTTCATCACGAATTTCCCGCCGGCGGTGCGCGCGCGGCTCGGCGTCACCTATAAAGAACTTGCGCCGCTCAACGATCGGCTGATCTATGCGTGTTTCACCGGCTATGGCGACCGCGGTGAGGAAGCCAACAAGCCCGGCTTCGACAGCAATGCCTGGTGGGCGCGCTCCGGCCTGATGGACCTCGTCCGCGCCGATGTCGATACCACGCCGGCGCGCTCGGTCGCGGGCATGGGCGACCACCCCTGTGCGATGGCGCTCTATAGCGCGATCGTCACCGGGCTCTATCGCCGCGAGAAAACCGGCAAAGGTGCCGAGGTGAAGTCGAACCTGATGGCCAATGGCGTCTGGGCCTCCAGCGTGCTGGTGCAGGCCAAGCTCTGCGGTGCCACGTTTGAGGAGCGCCGGCCGCGCGAGCGCGCGCTGAACGCCGTCACCAATCATTACCGCTGCCGCGACAATCGCTGGATCATCCTGTCGCTGCTATCGGAAGAAAAGCAGTGGCCGACGCTCGCGCGCTGCCTCGGCCGCGACGACCTCGTGACCGATCCGCGTTTCCTGACCAAGTCTGATCGCCATGCGCGCTCGGTCGAGTTGATTCAAATTTTTGACGAGATTTTCGCGACCCGCGACCTTGCCGACTGGCGCAAGGCGCTCGACGGCAGCGGGCTTGTCTTCGGCATCGTCAACATTCTCGACGACATCCCGAACGACCAGCAGATGAAGGATAATGAGGTGCTGGTGCCGTTCGAGAACGATACGATGCTGACGGTCAACTCACCGATCTGGGTCACCGGTAGCCAGAAAGTAACGCCAAAAATGCCGCCAGGCGTCGGCCAGCATAGCGATGAAATCCTGCGCGGAGCGGGTTACGGCGACAATGAGATCGCCCAATTGCGCGCGGTGGGCGCGGTCGGTTGAGCAGCGGACAGGCGACCGGTACGAACAAACCGGCAATCGGTTTCGGTTTTCCGTTGGAACTATTTTGTCCCCCGAACCCCTGTTGACCGAAACCAATCCGCCACGAGCGCGTAATTGTCCATGATAGCGCGTTAAAAATTCGACAATAGCGCGCTGCACCGCGGTGGCTTTCTGGTCTCCGAGGGCTTTCTTTTGTCAATCAATGGGAGACGATCAATGTCCAACCGTATCGCAATGTTTTCTGCCGCTGCCCTCAGCGCACTGATGATCACCACCAGCTTCGTTGCGCCCGCCGCAGCGAAAGAGAAGATGATGAAGGGTGAGAAAACCGTAATGGTCGGCGGCGCCCCGATGTATCCGTCCAAGAACATCGTCGAAAACGCCGTGAACTCGAAGGATCACACCACCCTCGTCGCCGCCGTGAAGGCAGCCGGCCTGGTTGACACCCTCGCGAGCCCCGGTCCGTTCACCGTGTTCGCACCGACCAACTCCGCGTTTGGCAAGCTGCCGAAGGGCACCGTCGAGACGCTGGTGAAGCCGGAGAACAAGGCAACCCTCACCAAGATCCTCACCTATCACGTCGTTCCGGGCAAGCTCGAAGCGGCCGATCTGACCGACGGCAAGAAGCTGACGACGGTCGAAGGTGAGCAACTGACGGTGAAGCGTTCAGGCGGCAAGGTCATGATCGTGGACGCCAAGGGCGGTTCATCGACCGTGACGATCCCGAACGTCAACCAGTCGAACGGCGTCATCCACGTTGTCAACACCGTGTTGATGCCCGCGACCTAATCGGTTTCGGGACGGCTTAGAGCCGGCCTGAACTGATCTATAAATTCTGGCGCATTCCTGGAAACAGGGGTGCGCCAGTTTTCGTTTACCGAGACACAAAGCGGCGAACGGGCCTACCGCGCGACGATCAGGCCTTTGCTGGTGACCACAACCCAGTGGCCGTCCTGACGGCGGATCGCATCGACGCGACCGAGGCCCGGCACCGGATCGCCTGCGATGACATCGAACACGCCGCGACGGCTCTCGATGGTTGCCCCGCCATTGCCGGCATCGAGCAAAACCCACCCGTCGACGATCGGCAGACGGCCGACTTCCGGCTTCGGAGCAGGGTCTTTCGATGCAATCGAGCCGGTGACTTCTTTTGCCGGTAGCGAGGCGACCGGCGCGGGTACCGGCGGTGCCGCTGCAGGCACAGGCGCCGGCGCAGGCGGGGTGACGGCGGCGACCCGCAGCTTCTCGACGGTGTCGGTAAGTTTGGCGAGTTTCGCGGTTGGTTCGGCCTGAGCTTTTTCGATGCGATCGAGGCGATCGGTGGTCTTGCCGGCCTGCGAGGCGCTGGCCTTGGCGACGCGATCGACATTGCTGCGCAACGCGGCCAGATCCTGCTCGATGCGGCTCATGCTCTCGTCGAGCGCGCGCGCGTGGCTCGCCGCGACAGCCGGGTCAGGTTTACTGGTAAAATACGAGACGCCCGCCGTTGCCATCGCGGTGCCGAGCGCGCCTGCGATCCCGGCCACGACCGCGACGGCCATGATCGCCGAGGTTTTGCGACCAGAGCCGCCATTGGACCCATGCGCGGCGGCGACGACCGGATCGACGTGGACGCCGTCCCAATCCTGATTCTTGCTTTTCGATTTG
>JAYUEY010000038.1:0-9252 GCA_043739005.1 Tardiphaga sp. | reverse complement strand
AAAAAAGCCGTCGGTCCTGCCACCGCCGGCATCCTGATTGAGCCGCTGCAGGGTGAGGGCGGCGTCCGCGCGCCGTCGCATGCCTTCTTCCGGGCGCTGCGCCAGTTGTGCGACGACAAAGGCATCCTGCTCATCTTCGACGAGGTTCAAACGGGCATGGGCCGCACGGGTAGCCTGTTCGCCCATCAGCGCATCGGGGTCGAACCCGACATCATGTCGCTGGCCAAGGCGCTCGGCGGCGGCTTTCCGATCGGGGCTTGTCTGGCGACGGCCGAAGCCGCGTCCGGTATGGCACCGGGCTCGCACGGCTCGACCTTCGGCGGCAATCCGCTGGCCGTCGCGGCGGCCAACGCCGTGCTCGATGTGATGCTGAAGCCGGGCTTCTTCGATCACGCGCAACGCATGTCGCTGCTGTTCAAGCAGAAACTCGCCTCCGTCGTCGATCGGCATCCGGATGTCGTCAGCGAAGTGCGCGGCGAAGGCTTGCTGATCGGCCTCAAGGCCGTGGTGCCGGCGGGCGATCTCGTGGCGGCCTTGCGCGATGCGAAGTTGCTGACGGTGGGCGCGGGCGAGAACGTCGTGCGTCTCTTGCCGCCGCTGATCGTCACCGAGGCCGAAATCGACGAGTCGATGCAGCGGATCGAGGCCGCGTGTGTCGCGCTGGCCGGTCACGCGCCGATGGAGACGGCGCAATGAGTACGCCGCCCAATCCTTTGACTACGCTTTTGACCAAGCCTTTGACCAAGACGCCGGTCAAGAGTCCGGCCAACTGGCAGCCGAGCGTTCTCAAGAATTCGATGCGGCATTTCCTCGATCTCAACACGATCGATGTGCGCGACCTTCGCGTCATTCTTGATGCTGCGGTCGCGATGAAAAAGAAGCTCAAGACCGGCGAGAAGTCGGCCAAGCCGCTCGACGGCAAGACGCTGGCGATGGTGTTCGAGAAGCCCTCGACGCGCACGCGCGTGTCGTTCGATGTCGGCTTTCGCCAACTCGGCGGCGAGCCGCTGATGCTGACCGGCGCGGAGATGCAACTCGGCCGCGGCGAGACCATCGCCGACACTGCGAAGGTGCTGTCACGGTTCGTCGATGCGATCATGATCCGTATTCTCAGCCATGACTCGCTGATGGAATTGGCCGCGCATGCCAGCGTGCCGGTCATCAACGGTCTGACGCGGCGCTCGCATCCGTGTCAGGTGATGGCGGACCTCATGACATTCGAGGAGCATCGCGGATCGATCGCGGGTCGGACCATCGCGTGGACCGGCGACGACAACAATGTGCTGATGTCATGGGCGCATGCGGCCGAGCGATTCAAGTTCACGCTCAACATCGCAACGCCTCCTGAGTTGGCACCGAAGAAGTCATTCAAGGACTGGATCAAGGCGACGGGTGCATCGATTACGCTCGGCAATGATGCGCACGCGGCCGTGAAGGGCGCAGATTGCGTCATCACCGATACCTGGGTGTCGATGGGCGACAAGGAAGGCGAGACGCGCACGCGATTGCTGGCACCGTTTCAGGTCAATGACGCGCTGATGGCGAAGGCGAAACCAGAGGCCCTGTTCATGCACTGCCTGCCGGCGCATCGCGGCGATGAGGTCACCGATGCGGTGATCGACGGTCCTCAGTCCGTCGTGTTCGACGAGGCCGAAAACCGGCTCCATGCACAAAAGGGCATCATGGCCTGGTGCTTCGGATTGGTGGGGTAAGCAACATGGGGTCGTAGGGTGGGCAAAGGCGTTCTTCACGCCGTGCCCACCGTCATTCTCCAAAATCCCCTTTAATATCTTTCACGTCGCCTCCCCAATCCTGCGGCAGCATATCTTGTTCGACGAAACGGTGAAAACTGCTATGTGGCCAATCGCGAACGCACGTCACATGTCCGTGCTTCACGGGGTTGATGTGGATGTAATCGATGTGGCGGGTCAGATCCAATTGATCGCGGATGGTGTGCTCCCAAAAGCGACGTTGCCAGATGCCGCGTTCCCGCTTGGCAACTTGGCTGGACGACATGGATACCGACGCCGGAAGCCCACGAGAGAATCCACTTTTGATCTGACTCCAGCGTGATGAAAAATCCGAATCGCTTTGCGGCAACGCCCAGATGGCATGAAGATGATCCGGCAGAATGCAGATCGCTATGGTTTGAAACGGTCGCATCCGATGGACTGATCGATAGCTGGCTCGAAACCGATCGATCTGATCGACCAGCAATCGGCTGCGGCGATCCGCTAAAACGACCGTGAAGAAGAATATTCCGCCGTCGATTTTGGCTCTGCGGTAGGTCGACATGATCTCTCATCATCATGTGGTGTGGTGGGCACGCTTCGCCGTCGCCAAGTGGCGTCGTCGCCGCTTGGCCCACCCTACGGTCTTCATCTTTGACCGCACAATGCCAACGTTGCCATTTTCATCCATCGCCCCCAAATAGAGCGCCATGACCTCACAAAATCCGAATCAGACACTCGCAGCCGACACTCCGATCCGTGCGCCCTCATCGGTGCCGATCGATGATGCGGTGCTGCCGTTCGAAGTCTCCGCGCTTGATCTGCGCGGCCGGCTCACGCGCATGGGGCCGGCGCTCGACGACGTGCTGGCCAAGCATGATTATCCGGCTCCCGTCGGCAAGCTGCTCGGCGAAGCCATCGTGCTGACGACGCTGCTCGGCTCGTCGCTGAAATTCGACGGCCGCTTCATTCTGCAGACGCAAACTGACGGCCCGGTGTCGTTTCTGATCGTCGATTTCCAGGCCCCCGATCGCTTGCGCGCATATGCGCGTTTCGATGCGGAAAAACTGACACCGGGTCTGACCTCCGGGCAATTGCTCGGCCTTGGCCATCTGGCGATGACCGTCGATCAGGGGCCGGATATGAGCCGCTATCAGGGCCTCGTTGCGCTCGAAGGCGGCTCGCTCGAAGACGCCGCGCATGAATATTTTCTGCGCTCGGAGCAGATTCCTACGCGCGTGCGTCTGGCGGTCGGCGAGGAATGGCGCAGCGGCGAAAGTGAGAAGCCGACGCATCGCTGGCGCGCCGGCGGCATGCTGATGCAGTTTCTGCCGAAGGCGCCTGAGCGCGCGGCGCAACGCGACCTCGATCCCGGCGATGCACCCGAAGGGGCCGTCATCGACGACGTGCCGGAGGATGATGCGTGGGTCGAGGGCCAGTCGCTGATCTCGACGGTCGAGGATGTCGAGTTGATCGATCCTGATCTGTCCGGCGAGCGTTTGCTGTATCGGCTGTTTCACGAGCGCGGCGTCCGTGTGTTCGCGCCGCTGCCGCTGGTGGCGAAATGCTCGTGCTCGCGCGATGCGGTGTCGTCGATGCTGCAAAGTTTCGGCGAACAGGACCGCGCCGATATGGTGAAGGACGGCAAGGTCGTCGTGACCTGCGAGTTCTGCTCGTCGGTCTATGAATTCACGCCGGCGGAAGCGGGTGTGGAGTAAGCGGGCAATGTTAGGTAAATCGCCTTCGTCGATCTCGGCGAGCTTTATCAGATGCCGCAAAAGCCTTCGTTTCAAATCTTGGTTGCCATGTATCGGCACCGATAGCCGGATGGCGCTATCGGTCTTGCCGTAGATGTGATGACTTCCGCTTACGCGCAGCAATTGTCAGCCACGCCGCTCGATGATGCGAGCGAATTCGCGGCCGGATACAAGCTTCACGATGCCAATTCCAGCATCTGGTCTTCGCCGCCCGGCGCGGGTGGTGAAATGTCGATCGATAGACACCCTTCAATTGCTTCACGCAAATTGAACATTAATTCGTCCATCGTCTCGCCCTGCGTGGCGCAGCCCGGTAGTGCCGGGACTTCGGCCCAGAACCCGCCTTCTTCGGCATCATGGACCACAATCTTGATCTTCATGTCGTTCTCCTCGGCCCGCTCTAATTCAACACCCGTTTTGAGTCGGGGCTGTCGAGCGAGAACGCCGGGACGTCGATCTCGAACGGCTCGCCTGACACCGTCACCATCTGGTAGCTGCCGGTCATAAAGCCGGACGCCGTCGGCAGCGGTACGCCTGAGGTATATTCAAAGCGCTCGCCGGGCTTCAGCGTCGGCTGTTTGCCGACGACGCCCTCGCCGCGCACCTCCTGGCTGTGGCCCGCGGCATCGGTGATGACCCAGTGCCGGGTCCGCAACTGCACGGTCTCCGACCCTTCATTGGTGATGACGATGGTGTAGGACCAAAAGAACTGCCGCTCGTCCGCATCCGAGCGGTCGGGCATGAAATTCGGTTCGACGGTGACTTCGATCTGGCGTGTAATGGCGCGGTACATAGACGCACCATAACCAACAACGTCGTGCACGCCAAACGCGCGCGGCCTGTCAAATCCGCGTGACCGTGCTTTCAACATAGTCATCGCACATAAACACGTCGGTCCGCCCGATTGCACAGGCACAATTTGCCTGCGATGGATGGCCCGACGTCGCCACTTCGCGCGGTCGAGCCAAATTTGAGCATAGCTGCATGACCTCACTTGCCGACAAGACCGCCAAACCCCTGCCGGCCAAACCCCTGCCAGCGAAGGCCCGTGGGCTGAGTGCAGACACGGCCGCGCCGACGATCTCCTATCCGGTCACATATCCTGTCGCAGGCACCGAACGCGAATTGCGGCTCGATCTGTTTCGCGGCATGGCGCTGTGGCTGATCTTCATCGACCATCTGCCGCCAAATCTGCTGACCTGGGTCACGATCCGCAATTACGGTTTCAGCGACGCCACGGAAATCTTCATCTTCATCTCGGGCTATACGGCGGCCTTCGTCTATGGCCGAGCAATGCAGGAGCAGGGCTTTGTCGTCGCCGCGGCGCGCATCCTGAAACGGGTGTGGACCATCTATGTCGCACACGTCTTCCTGTTCACGATTTTCCTCGCCGAAATCTCCTATGTCGCGACCAGTTTCCAGAACCCGCTTTATTCCGAGGAAATGGGCATTCTGGATTTTCTGAAACAGCCTGACGTCACCATCGTGCAGGCGCTGTTGTTGCGCTTTCGTCCCGTCAATATGGACGTGCTGCCGCTTTACATCGTGCTGATGCTGTTTCTGGCACCGATCCTGTGGCTGATGCGGCGCAAGCCGGACGTGGCACTCGGCCTGTCCGTATTGTTGTATGCGCTGACCTGGGAGTTCGATCTTTATCTGTCGGCCTATCCGAATGGCGTTTGGGCCTTCAATCCCTTCGCCTGGCAATTGCTGTTCGTGTTCGGTGCATGGTGCGCGCTCGGCGGCGCGCAGCGGATGTCGCGAATTCTGGAATCGAAAATTACGCTCTGGATTTGCGTTGCCTATTTGCTGGCGGCATTCTGGGTGACGCTGACATGGTATGTGCCGCAGTTCCATCACCTGTTGCCGCGCGTCCTCGAACAGTGGATGTACCCGATCAACAAGACCGATCTGGATGTGTTGCGCTTCGCGCATTTCCTGGCACTGGCGGCGCTGACGGTCCGGTTTTTGAAAAAGGACTGGCCGGGGCTCGCATCGCCCTGGCTGCGGCCGCTGGTGCTGTGCGGCCAGCATTCGCTCGAAATATTCTGCATCGGCGTGTTTCTCGCCTTTGCCGGCCATTTCATCCTCGCCGAGGTCACCGGCGGCGCGTTAATGCATCTCATTATCAGTGTTTCCGGAATTCTGGTGATGTCCGGCGCGGCGTGGGTGTTTGCATGGTATAAGCGGGTTTCAGGGAAGGGTGGATCGCGCGCCAAGAGCAAACAAGCCGACGCCGATCTGACGGGAGGAACGACATGACGGCCATGCTGCGTCTGACGGTGCTGACGGGCCTGCTGTGGCCGATCGCGGCAGCCGCAGAGGTGCAATCACCGGTGCAAATACCGGTTCCTGCAGAGGCCCCGATTCTGGTGCCGAATGCGGCGGAGGATTGCGACGTTCCTGCTTATCTCCTGTCCACCGAAAGCGCGCTAACCAAGGTTGGGGCAGCCATCAAGGACCGCAACAAGCTCAATATCCTGGTCGTCGGCAGCCGGTCGTCGAGCCTTCAGGCCTCGGCCGGGCAGCCGTTGGCGAAATCGATCACCAATAACCCCACCGCGATCAACGGACCGGCCGACGCCGCCTATCCCAGCCGGCTGCAGCAGATGCTAAGCCAAAAACTGCCGAGCCTCGCGATCAGCGTGTCGGTCGATCTACAGCCTCGAAAGACCGCCGAAGAGGTCGCAGCCAGCCTCGCGACGTTGGTCGCGGCCAGGAAACCCGATCTCGTGGTGTGGCAGACCGGAACAGTGGACGCGATGCGCGGTATCGATCTGGATGATTTTCGTTCGGCGATGGACGACGGCGTCAAGGCGCTGCAAGCCGCCGGAAGCGACGTGATTTTGATGAATCTGCAATACAGCCCGCGCACCGAGACGATGACCTCGCCGACACCCTATGTCGATAACATGCGGGTGGTGGCGCAGGACCACGACGTGCCGGTGTTCGATCGCTTTGCGATCATGCGTCATTGGCACGAGGACGGCGATTTCGACCTGTTCAACCCCTCGCCGGGCATCGATCTGGCGAAAAAAGTTCATGAATGCCTCGCTCGCGCATTGGCCACTTTCGTGATCGATGCGGCCCATGTTAATCCGACGGAACTGAAGACGCAGCGATAATGGCGCTCCGCGCGGCAGTGGTTATATAACGGTGATGATGAGGCAATTTCGGACAGTGGCGGTGACGGCCGCTCTCGTGCTGGCTGTGTCGGCTGTGCCGTCGCACGCCGAGACCGGAACCGCGCTTGCCGCGAGCCCGGCGGCCAGCGCTGCGCAATTTGAGATTAAGCCCGTTGAAATCAAACCCGTTGAGATGAAGCCCGCTGAGGCAAAGTCGGGATCCGACGCTCAGAAGGGTCTGGCCGGCAAGGCGATCGACCGCGTCACGGATGCGGCCCAGCGCGCGGCGATCACGGCCAGCGACAACATCTTCGGACGCATTCCCTGCCGCAAGCCGAAAAACGATCCGCGCTCGGTCGGCTCATTGCCACACGTCGCCGGCAAGCTCGCCGCCGGCAAGCCGGTGACGATCATTGCCTTCGGCTCGTCCTCGACGCAGGGCCACGGTTCCAGCAGGCCGGAATTCAACTATCCGAGCCGTCTGGCCGTGCAGTTGCGCAAGCAATATCCCGGCGCTGACATCACCGTCGTCAATCAGGGCATCGGCGGCGAGGATGCGCCGGAGATGATGAAGCGCATCAAGACCGCCGTGCTCGACGCCAACCCCGATCTGGTGATCTGGCAGGTCGGCACCAATGCGATCATGCGCAATCTCGATCCTGCCGAAACCGCGAAGCTGGTCGATCAGGGCATCGGCATGATCAAGGCCGTCAATGCCGATCTGGTGCTGATCGACCCGCAATATTCGCCGCGCGTCAACGAGCGCGCCGAAGGTGCCGGCAAGATGGTGCAACTGCTGCACAAGGTCGCCGAACTGCGCAAAGTCGGCATCTTCCCGCGCTTCGAAGTGATGCGTGAGTGGCACGAAAATCAGGACCTGTCGTTCGACAAGTTCGTCATCGCCGACGGTCTGCACATGAACGACTGGGGCTATGCGTGCTTCGCGCAATTGCTCGGCGACGACATCATCCGGTCGGTCGGCCAGATCAAGCTCGGCGTCAACACGCCGGACCCGAAGGCGCAGCAGGCCAACAAACCGTTGTAGGGTTGTAAAAGCGCAAGCGTCATCCTGCCTCACACACGCTCCAGCGCGGCGTGCAGATCGTCGATCAGATCGTCCGCATGCTCCAGCCCGGCCGAGAAGCGGACAAACCCTTCGCTGATGCCGAGTTCGGCGCGGGCCTCGATCGGCAACCGCTGATGCGTCGTGGTCGAGGGATGGGTGATCAGACTTTTTGAATCGCCGAGATTATTCGAGATCCGCGTCAGCTTCAGAGCGTTGAGCATGCGGAACGCGCCTGCCTTCTCGCCTGTGACTTCAAAGCCGATCAGCGTCGATCCTGCGCGCATCTGCTTCTTCACAGTCGCGGCCTGCGGATGGTCAGCGCGACCGGGGTAAATCAATCGCGTGATTTTTGGATGCAGCGCCAGTGCGTCGGCGATCTTGGCGGCACTCTCGGTCTGCTGTTTGACGCGAACGGCCAGCGTTTCCAGCCCTTTCAGCAACACCCACGCATTGAACGGCGACAGCGACGGTCCCGTTTGGCGCAGGAAATTATGGATATGCTCATCGATGAAGGCATTCGACGACAGGATCATGCCGCCGAGACAACGTCCCTGTCCGTCGATGTGCTTGGTCGCCGAATAGATCACCACGTCTGCGCCCAGTTCGAGCGGGCTCTGCCATAGCGGCGTCGCGAACACATTGTCGACGATTAGCCGCGCGCCGCCGGCGTGGGCAATTTCAGCAATCGCTGAAATATCCAGCACGTCGAGTGTCGGATTGGTCGGGCTTTCGAGAAAGCATGTTTTCGTGTTGGGCCGCATCGCCTTTTGCCACTGGTCGAGATCGAGGCCATCGACCAGCGTCGAGGTGATGCCGTAGCGCGGCAGCAAATCCTCGATCACGAAACGACACGAGCCGAACATCGCCTTGGCCGCGACGACATGATCGCCGGCGCGCAGAGGGGCCAAAACGGCGGTGGTGACGGCGGCCATACCCGTCGCGGTCGAGCGGCCGGCTTCCGCGCCTTCGAGGTCGATCATGCGGCGCTCGAACATGGCCGTGGTCGGATTTGAGAAGCGCGAATAGATGAAGCCGGGATCTTCGCCCTTGAAGCGAGCCTCGCAGGCCTCGGCGGTCTCGTAGACAAAACCCTGTGTTAGAAACAGCGCCTCGGACGTCTCGCCGAATTGCGAGCGCAGCGTGCCGGAATGCACGAGCCGGGTTTCGGGACGGTATGTGGCCGCGGGGGACTCAGCCTGCAAAGTGGCCTTCACGGAATCAGACATGTGCTCTCCATCGTGACCGCTGATCGCGGGCACAAAAAAACCGGCCTGACAAAACGTCACAAGCCGGGATCACACTGTCCCCGGCCTGTTTAGCGATTTATTTAACGTGGCTGCAAGCCGGCCGGCTCAAATCACCACGGGATAAGAAACGACGTTATTCGGCGATGTCGTTTACGTCAAGCAGCCCATCCGCTACCAGAGAGGCTGGTTTTTCGCGTGTTCATGGGATTTCGCCGTGCCGTTTCATCTCGATCCCGATGCCGATGGCATTCTGCCCGACCGCATGATCGCGGCGATGGCAGATGCCGGCTACATTCTGCCGGAATATCCCTTCATCGAAAGCCAGAT
>JAYUEY010000037.1:0-3978 GCA_043739005.1 Tardiphaga sp. | reverse complement strand
GGCGATATGGCACCGGATCGATCTCGAACAGCACATCGCCTTCGTTGACGTGCTGACCTTCCTTGACGACGATCTTTTCGACCTTGCCGGAAATATCCGGCGTAATCAGCACCTTCTGTGCGCCGACATAGGCGTCGTCGGTCGTCATGTAGCGACCGCCGCTGAGATAGAAGGTCAGTCCGCCGACCAGCACGACAAGCGGCAACACCACCAGCAGTAACGGCCGGCGATAGCGCCGCAACATGCCGCTCGCGGGTTGTGTCGCTGCCGCCGGCCGCTGCGGCTTTTGGTCGGGCGACGGCGCTTTTTGCTCGATTGGCTTGTGCTCTGGCGTGAATTTCAAAACGGGATCAGCCATAACGCTCTTCCTTGGTGCGGGTGTTCGGTCTTCCTGCGGTCGCGCCTTGCAGCGCGTCGCGGATGTTGTCCTTAACGATTTCGAGGTGGCCGACGAGCAGTGCGATTTCTGCGTCGCCGAGCCCGTTCAGCGCCGTGCGGGTGATCTCGCCGCGCAAGGTCGCGAGCGTCGCCATCAGCGGCCGGGCGGCCGCGGTAAGATGGAGACGGTTGATACGCCGATCGTTCGGGTCGCTGCGCCGCTCGATCAGGCCCTGCTCGCACAGCCTATCGATCAGCCGGGTCAAGGTGATCGGTGCCATATCCATCAGATCCGCCACCTCGGTTTGTTTCAGACCTTCGGTGCGCTCCAGCTTGGCCAGCACGGCCCATTGCGCCTTGGTCAGGCCGTGGCGCTGGGCCTGCTTGTCGGCATACAGCCGCAGCAGCCGTTGGCTCTCGAACACGGCGAAAAGGAAATCGGGATTGGCGGTGTGCGGCATTTGGGTCCATCCGTAAGCAAACAATACAATAAGCATGCTTATGAATAGTTCGCCCGTCTCAAGCGACTGGCTGGTCCGCGCTAAGCTCATGGCGAAATGGAACTTTGTTCCTGTTTAATTTACCTCCCGTTCGCGCTAGATAGCCCTCATGAGCGCGCCGAAGCCGAGCTTTCCAGCCCCCGGACACGACCACGACCGCTGCAGCGCGGATGCGATGGCGCATGCCGAGACGGTCTGTCGGGCGAAAGCACAGAATTTCACGCCGATGCGCCGTCACGTTTTGCACGCGCTGCTGGCAAGCCACAGGCCGCTTGGGGCCTATGAGATCATCGACGCGCTGGCGCAGCACGCGTCGCGCCCGGCACCGATCACGATCTATCGCGCATTGGATTTTCTGATGGAGAACGGCCTCGTTCACCGCATCGAAAGCCGCAATGCGTTTCTGGCCTGCGCGCATGATCACGCCGCCGGCGCGATGGTGGCTTTCCTGATCTGCGAGCAATGCAGTTCGGTCGGCGAGGTGCCGGCCGTTCGTGTCGCACAGAGCCTCAATGAGGCCGCGCGCGGTCTCGGTTTCGCGCCGAAATTATCAGTGGTTGAAATTACCGGGCTTTGTGCGCATTGCCAGAGCGCGGCGTAGCCGCGCGACCAATAACAAAAACACGGCGGCAAGCCGGGCAAGAGAGACCATGTCAGCTGAGCCAGCATCCGTTCCCCTGCCACAAGTGAGTATCGCTGGGCGGCCGCTTACGGCCGGTGCGATCGCGCTGATGTTGCTGCTATGCCTGTCCTGGGGCTTCAACCAGATCGCCGTCAAACTAGTTTTGCCGGAAATTCCGCCGTTTCTGCAAGGTATGCTGCGATCCTGCGGCGCGTTGGTCGTTATCCTAATCGTGGCGCAAATTCGCGGCGTGAAGCTGTTCAGCCGCGACGGCACGCTGAAAGCGGGCCTGATCTGCGGGCTGATGTTCGGCATCGAATTCGTGTTGATCTATCGCGGGCTGCTGCTGACGTCGGCGTCGCGCGCCGTTGTTTTTCTCTATACGGCGCCGTTCTTTGTGGCGCTCGGCTCGTATCGATTTCTCGGCGAAAGACTGCGTGTCGTGCAGTGGGGCGGTCTGGGTTTGTGTTTCGCCGGCGTCGCGCTGGCGATCGGCGTGCCGCAGGCCGATGTCGATACCAACGTGCTGATCGGTGACCTCATGATCGTCGGTGGCGGAGGGCTGTGGGCCGCGACCACGCTAATGGTCAAGGCAACGCGGCTGATCCATGCCCCGCCGGAAAAGGCGCTTGGCTATCAGGTCGCGATGTCGATCCCGATTTTGGGTCTCGCCGCATGGCTCGCCGGGGAAACCATCCCGCATATCCCCGGTCCGCTCAGCCTTGGTCTCATGGCGTATCAGGCGTTCTGGGTGGTGGGATTGACGTTTATGCTGTGGTTCACGCTGGTCCGGACCTATTCCGCCAGCAAATTGTCGGCTTTTACCTTCATTACCCCTTTGTTTGGCGTCGCGGCTGGCTATTTCATCATGCATGACCACCTGACTCCGGTATTCGGAGCCGCAGCGCTGCTGGTCATCGCCGGGCTTTATCTGGTGAACAAACCAAGTGCGTCGGCCAAGGCGATCGGTTAAGTCATACACAAAGCCCCTCGCACGACGGGTCCATTGCTGACCGTCATGAAAACCTGATATTTGAGACCCATGAACATGCTTGAAACATTGTCCCAGCAAGATATCGTCCAGCAAGATATCGCGGGCCCGAAGCCCCGGCATCGCAGCACGCAGGTGATGGTCGGCAACGTCGCCGTCGGTGGCGGTGCGCCGATCGTCGTGCAGTCGATGACCAATACCGATACCGCCGACATCCAAGGCACCATCGAGCAGGTCGCAGCATTGTCGCGCGCCGGCTCCGAAATGGTCCGCATCACGGTCGACCGCGACGAAGCCGCTGCCGCCGTTCCGCACATCCGCGACGAGTTGCGCAAACGGGGCATCACCACGCCATTGATCGGTGATTTCCATTACATCGGCCACAAGCTGCTGGCCGATCATCCGGCCTGCGCCGAGGCGCTGGATAAATACCGCATCAATCCCGGCAATGTCGGTTTCAAGAACAAGCGCGACAGCCAGTTCACCGACATCGTCGAGATGGCGTTGAAATACGGCAAGACCGTTCGGATCGGCGCGAACTGGGGTTCGCTTGATCAGGAATTGCTGACCAGACTGATGGACGAGAACGCGCTGCTCGCCGCACCGAAGGACGTTCGTGCAGTGACGCGCGAGGCTATGGTGCAGTCGGCATTGCTGTCTGCCGCGCGCGCCGAAGAGATCGGTCTGCCGAAGAACCGCATGATCCTGTCCGCCAAGGTCTCTGCGGTGCAGGATCTGATCGCGGTCTATCAGACGCTGGCGGCGCGTTCGGATTACGCGATCCATCTTGGCCTCACCGAAGCCGGCATGGGCTCGAAAGGCATCGTCGCGTCATCCGCTGCGCTCGGCATCCTGCTGCAGCAGGGCATCGGCGACACGATCCGAATCTCGCTGACGCCGGAGCCCGGCGGCGATCGCACGCTCGAAGTGCAGGTCGCGCAGGAATTGCTGCAGACGATGGGCTTTCGCACCTTCGTGCCGCTGGTCGCGGCATGCCCCGGTTGCGGCCGCACGACATCGACGACGTTCCAGGAACTGGCGCGCAGCATTCAGGATTTCATCCGCGTCGAAATGCCGGGTTGGAAGACGCAATATCCGGGCGTCGAGTCGCTGAACGTCGCGATCATGGGCTGCATCGTTAACGGCCCCGGTGAATCCAAGCACGCCGATATCGGCATTTCGTTGCCGGGGACCGGCGAGACACCGGCCGCGCCGGTGTTCGTCGATGGTAAGAAATTCCGCACCTTGCGCGGACCGAACATTGCGACCGATTTCAAGGCGATGGTCATCGACTATATCGACCATCGCTATGGCGAAGGCAGCAAGGTGCCGGAGACCACAGCGGCCGAGTGATCGACTTTTATGATTTGTTGACGAGAGCCCGGCTGCGTCGATGCGCTGCCGGGCTTTTTGTTTGAATTAGCCGCACGCCGCGCAGAACTTGGCGATGCGCGCGATCGTGGGCTGATCGGCCAGCAACGGCGCGT
>JAYUEY010000036.1:0-13072 GCA_043739005.1 Tardiphaga sp. | reverse complement strand
AGCTACGCCGCCGTCGCTTTGCTGTCCGCCATCGCGGTATCCGGCTCGAGCCGGGCTTTTGCCGCCGACCCGGTGTTTCCCGTTGGGGTCCGGGTCGGTCTGGTGCCGCTCGCGGGCCTCGACAAAGCCAAGACCTTCATCGGTTTCGAGAACGACGACAACGGCGTCAAGGTGCTGATGACGGAACTGCCGTCGGCCGCCTATGCCGAGGTCGAGAGTGCCTTGAAGGGTAACACCCCGAATCCGAACGGCATCACGCCGGAGCCGATCGACACCACCGCCGGCAAGGGTTTTTTCACCACCGAGAGCGCGAAAGTCGGTGCGGATGACGTCAAGCGCTATTCGATGATCGTGCCGGGTGAGGCCTTTTCGGGCTATGTCGCGGTACAGGTCGCCGCCGCCTCCAGCGCGAAATTCCCGGACGAAGCCATTCGGAAAATGCTCGCGACGACCGTCGTTCGCAAAGAAGTCCCGGTCGCCGAACAGCTCGACATGCTGCCTTTCAAGATGACCGAACTGAGCGACTTCAAGACGGTAAGAACGCTGGCCCCCGGAACGGCGGTTCTGATTGGCGATGCCACCGGCGAAGCCAATTTCGAAACCGCACCCTTCATGATTGTTGGCTCGATCCCGGCCGCGCCGGAAAAGCCTGATGACCGTGGTCGTTTCGCCCAGCAGGCGGCAGCTCAAATTCCCGGCCTGCGCGAGGGTCGTATCACCTCCTCCGAGCCGCTTCGGATCGAAGGCTCGCCAGGCTACGAGACCCGCATCGAGGCCGTCAGCGGGACCAGCGCCACCCCGGTAACCGTGGTGCAATGGCTGCGCTTCGGCGGCGGCAATGCCTCGCTTCGGATCATCGGCAGCGCCCCGCGCGACCAGTGGCCGGCGGCGTTCACACGCTTTCGCGCTGTTCGCGATGGTATCGAGGGAAAGTAGCTTCGCGCCTATTTCGCAACGGCCGTCAGACATCCCCCATCACCATTGGAAATCCGCATACGATTTATGCCGGCGCTCGTCCATCGTCCTTAATGATGATGTCCGACCAACCGTGAGGCGCTTTACGCAGGCTCGGCAATTTGATTTGCTGCGTTGCACAGGCACCAACGGAGGCTTGCCATGGTCACGCGACGATACATGCTGTCAGCCGCCGCTGCTGGCACAGCTTTCGCCCTGACGCCGAAATCGCTGCGCGCGGCGGGCAAGGTCGCGATCGACGCCTCATCTGTGCTGGTCGTGATCGACGTGCAGAACTGCTTCTTGCCGGGCGGCAGCCTCGCGGTGAAGGATGGCGATCAGATCGTGCCCCTCATCAACAAAATCGCCAAATCCTTCGCCGATGTGGTGATGACGCAGGACTGGCACACCGAAGGGCATGTCTCCTTCGCCTCCGCCCATCCCGGCAAGATGCCGTTCGAGATGATCGATCTGCCCTATGGCAAGCAGGTGATGTGGCCGGATCATTGCGTGCAAGGCACCGACGGCGCGGGGCTGTCGAAGGATCTCGCGATCCCGCAAGCGGGTCTCGTGCTGCGCAAGGGTTTCCACAAAGACGTCGACAGCTATTCGGCGTTCACCGAGGCTGACGGCAAGACTACGACAGGGCTGGCGAGCTATCTCAGTGCGCGTGGGCTGAAGCGGATATTTCTGGTCGGACTCGCCACGGATTTCTGCGTCGCCTGGAGCGCGCTCGATGCCCGCAAGGCAGGCTTCGAGGTGTTTGTGATCGAGGATGCCTGCCGCGCTATCGACACCGGCGGCTCATTGGCCAAGGCGTGGGACGACATGGCCAAAGCGGGCGTGAACAGGATGCAGTCGGCGGATTTGGCGGTTTAGAACCGCACCGTCATTCCGACGCGGCAGCCTTCGCGCCGCCCTTCGACACTGCAACCAGCGCCGGGCGCAGCATCCGCTCGCCGATCGTGTAACCGGACTGCACAACTTGCACCACGGTGCCCGCCGGCACCGATGAGTCCGGCACTTCGTACATCGCCTGCTGGAAATTCGGATCAAACCTCTCGCCGGCCGGATCGAATTTCTTGACTCCATTTTTTGCCATCGTGGCATGCAGCGAGCGCTCGGTCAGCTCGACGCCTTCGATTAGCGCCTTGAGGCCGGGATCGGCCGCCGCACGAGCGTCCGCCGGCACCGCATCGAGCGCGCGTTGCAGATTGTCGGCGATATCGAGCACGTCGCGGGCGAAATTGGCGATCGCGTAGGTGCGGCCATCGGCAACGTCCTTTTGCGTGCGCTTGCGCAGGTTTTCCATCTCGGCCAGCGTGCGCAGCATCTTGTCGCGCGCGTCCGCGGCTTCTTTCACCAGCGCCTCGTTCGGACCCTCTTCCGGATCGTCCGGCATGATGTAGGGCTTTGACATGGCAGGCTCTTTGTCCTGCACCGGCTTATCGGAATAGTCTTTCGAATAATCCTTGGGTCCGTTGGACTCGGTCATGACGATGCCTTCTCGAAAAATCGACTGAACTGATGAGGTATGGGTTGAGCCGGATATCGGGGTTTTCGCCTCGGAAATCAAGCCAACGAGGTGATCGTAACGGCGCATGACCTTGATCCAAAAACCGGAAGGCCACTTTTTGGGATCATGCGCAGTCAGCCTTTGAGCATCTGGCTGACAATCCGGGCGGCATAATCGACCATCGGGATGACACGGGCATAATTCAGCCGCGTCGGGCCAATGACGCCGAGCACGCCGACGATCTGGCCGGAATTGTCGCTGTAAGGCGCGATGATGGTCGAGGAACCGGACAGTGAGAACAGCTTGTTCTCCGAGCCGATGAAAATCCGCACACCCTCGGCACGTTCGGCGCGGCCGAGCAGGTCGATCACGCCCCTTTTCGCTTCGAGATCGTCGAACAGCAGCCGCACCCGCTCCAGATCCTCCAGCGCGTGCAAGTCTTCAAGTAAATTGGCCTGTCCGCGCACGATCAACTGCCGGTCGTCATTGGCTCCGCCGGACCAACTTGCGATGCCGGCCGAGATGACTTTCTGCGTCAATTGATCCAATTCAGCGCGATTTTGAGTGAGCGCGGTCTCCAACTCGTGGCGCGCTTCGGCCAGCGTGCGGCCACGGATTCGCGCATTGAGGAAGTTCGACGCCTCGGTCAGTGCGGAGGTCGGCACGCCCGGTGGCAGCGCCAGCACGCGGTTTTCGACCTGACCATCCTCCGACACCAGCACGACCAGCGCCTTTTCCGGTTCCAGCCGGACGAATTCGATATGTTTCAACCGCGAATTGGATTTCGCGGTTAACACCACCGCCGCCGCTCGCGTCAGGCCGGATAGCCGCGTCAGCGCCTCACCAAGCGCCGCCTCGACGGTCTGGGCACGGCCGACCGATGACAATTGCGACTGGATCGACTGGCGTTCCGGCTCGGTCAGGTCACCGACCTGCATCAGCGCATCGACGAAGAAACGCAGCCCCAGTTCGGTCGGCAACCGTCCGGCAGAGGTGTGCGGCGCGTAAATGAGGCCGAGCTGTTCGAGGTCGGACATGACGTTGCGGACCGACGCAGGCGATAGCGGGACCGTAATCAGCCGCGAAATATTGCGCGAACCGACAGGCTCCCCGGTGGCGAGGTAGCTCTCGACAATTTGCCGGAAAATCTCACGGCTGCGCTCGTTAAGCTGCGCGAGGCCGGCATAGGGGGCGATCAGGCCGATCGGGTCGTGTTGGGCCAATTTTGCGTCCTTTTCAGCTACCCAATCTGTCGCTCCGGCCGGCGAGATACAAGCACGATCCGCACGAAAGGGGCCGCTCAAGGGTTGCCGCTCGCCGTTCCCGCCCCTAAAAGCACCGCGAGTTCAGCTTTTCCTAAAAATCTCCGGAGAATGATCATGCGGCCAAGCCGTCGTGCGCCCGATGAACTGCGCGCCGTGTCGTTGGAACGTGGCGTCGTGAAATACGCCGAAGGCTCCTGCATGGTGAAATTCGGCGACACCCATGTGCTCGTCACCGCCACGCTGGAAGACCGCCTGCCGCCCTGGCTTAAAGGTCAGGGACGCGGCTGGGTCACCGCCGAATACGGCATGCTGCCCCGCGCCACGCTGGAACGTACCCGCCGCGAGGCCGCGTCGGGCAAGCAAGGCGGCCGCACCGTCGAAATCCAGCGCTTGATCGGACGCTCATTGCGCGCCGCCGTCGATCTCGAAGCGCTCGGCGAACGCCAGATTACGATCGATTGCGACGTGATCCAGGCCGATGGCGGCACCCGCACGGCGTCCATCACCGGCGCATGGGTGGCACTGGCCGATTGCATCAGCTGGATGAAGGGCCGCAACATGTTCAAGCACTCCAATCCGGTGCTGCGCGACAATATCGCTGCGATCTCCTGCGGCATCTATCAGGGCACGCCGGTGCTTGATCTCGATTACGCCGAGGATTCCGAGGCCGATACGGACGCCAATTTCGTCATGACCGGCGATGGCCGCATTATCGAGGTGCAAGGCACCGCCGAGAAAACGCCGTTCACGCAGGACGAATTTTTGAAGCTGATGGGTCTGGCGCAAAAAGGCATCGCGCGTCTGGTCGATTTGCAAAAGATGGCTGTCGCTTAAACGACCCGCGCGCGTAGACTCAAAATTATGCATCGACGAATCACCGGCCGCCTCGTAATTGCGACCCATAATCCCGGCAAGCTCGCCGAGATGCGCGAGTTGCTGTCGCCTTACGGCATCGATGCGGTGTCGGCAGGCGAGTTGAACCTCGCCGAGCCCGACGAGACCGGCAACACCTTCAGGGCCAATGCCGCGATCAAGGCGATCGCTGCCGCGCAAGCCTCACAGCTTCCTGCTTTCGCGGATGATTCAGGCCTCGTGGTCGATGCGCTCGACGGCGCGCCCGGTATCTATTCGGCGCGCTGGGCCGGCGAAACGAAAGACTTCACCGCCGCGATGACGCGGATCGAACGGCTGATGCAGGAGCGCGGCGCGACAACGCCCGACCAGCGCAAGGCGCATTTCGTCTCGGCGCTCTGCGTGGCATGGCCCGACGGCCATCTTGAAGAGGTCGAAGCGCGCGCGGACGGGACTCTCGTCTGGCCGCCGCGCGGCAGCGCCGGATTCGGCTACGACCCATCATTCCTGCCGGACGGCCATACGCGCACCTTCGGCGAAATGACGTCGATGGAAAAACACGGCCTGCCGCCGCACGGGCTCGGCCTGTCGCATCGCGCCAAGGCCTTCGTGATGCTCGCGGAGATGTGCCTCGATGCGGGTTGAGAGCGACACGACGTTTGGCGTCTACATCCACTGGCCGTTCTGCCTGTCGAAGTGCCCTTACTGTGACTTCAACAGCCACGTCCGGCATTCGCCGATCGACCAGCCGCGCTTTGCAGCAGCATTTGCGCGCGAAATCGAAACCACCGCCGCGCGCACACCGGGACGAACCGTGTCGTCGATCTTTCTCGGTGGCGGCACGCCGTCGCTGATGGATCCATCAACGGTCGGTGCGATCCTCGACGCGATCGGCAAGCACTGGCGCGTCGAACCTGACGTCGAAGTCTCGCTCGAAGCAAACCCCACAAGCGTCGAAGCCGCGCGCTTCAAGGGCTATCGCGCTGCCGGCGTCAATCGTGTCTCGCTCGGCGTGCAAGCACTCGACGATGCGTCGCTGAAAGCGCTGGGGCGATTGCATAGCGCAAGCGAGGCGCTCGATGCCGTCGCTATCGCACGCAGCGTGTTCGATCGCTATTCGTTCGACCTCATTTACGCGCGGCCCGACCAGACGCCCGAGATGTGGACGCAAGAACTCAAGCTCGCGATCTCCGAAGCCGCCGAGCATCTGTCGCTCTATCAACTGACCATCGAGGAAGGCACGCCGTTTTTCGGGCTGCACGCCGCCGGCAAATTGAAGACACCCGACGAAGCCGTCGCGCGCGCATTGTATGATGTGACACAGGACGTCTGCGCGCAGCAGGGTCTGCCATCCTATGAGATTTCAAACCATGCTCGCGTTGGCGCCCAGTGCAAGCACAACCTCGTTTATTGGCGTGGTCAGGAATATGCCGGCATCGGCCCCGGCGCGCATGGTCGTCTCGACATCGGCGGCTTGCGACATGCGATTGCCACCGAGAAGCGGCCCGAAGCCTGGCTGATGCGCGTTGAGGCGACCGGGCACGGCGTCGTCACCGACGATCTGTTGAACAGCGAAGAACGCGCCGACGAATTTCTTTTGATGGGTTTGCGGCTCGCGGAAGGAATTGACCCGGCGCGCTACAAGGCGCTGTCGGGCCGCGCGCTCGATCCGCATCGTATCGATCTGCTGCGCGATGAAGGCGCGATCGTCGTCGACAGCAATGGCCGCCTGCGAGTCACGCAATCCGGGTTTCCGTTATTGGACGCAGTTGTGGCTGATCTCGCGGCTTAAACCCCGAAGCTCTTCGGCGAACCGGCGACCTGCGTACCGCCGCCTGACGTGACACGCATGATGGCGAGGCCGCGCTCATTGGTGCCATCCGGTCGAAAGCGAAACAGCCCGTCGATCCCCGCGAAGCCGGACGGGTTGGTCAGCACCTCCGGCGTGAAACGTTGGCCGCCCTGCGTCCGCGCCAAAGCAGCGACCAAAGCCACGGCATCGTAGGCCAAAGTCGCGGTGCGGACCGGATCGGCCGAATATTTGGCGCGGTAGCGTCCAGCGAACGCGCGGAAGCCCACCGGGTCGGGCGCGGCATAAAGCCCGCCTTGCATCGCTGCACTCGCAAAGACGCGCGGATTATCCCACAGACCTGTACCGAGCAGTTGGATGTTGCGCAGATTAGCCCCGGCAGCCGTCAGTGCTTCGGCGACCGCCGCAACTGAATCGCCGTCATCGGCCAGCAGCAGGGCGTCAGCGCTGCCGAGCTGCTGGGCGATGTTACGTGCAGAACCGGCACGGTCCGCGCCGTATTTCTCGAACGCCGCGACACGGCCGTTCTTGCGCCCGACCGCTTGCCTGAACGCGGCTTCGACCACATTGCCATAGGCGTTTTCCGGCAACAGCGCCGCAAAGGATCGTTTGCCGGTTCCGGTCGAATAATCGATGATACGGTTGACGTCGGATTCTGGCAGAAAGCTCAGTAGATAGACGCCGCGTCCGGCGACGCTCGAATCCGTCGAAAACGCGATTACAGACACATTGCGCGGCCGAGCCAGCGCCGCGACGGCAGGCACCGATGTCGCGAATAGCGGCCCGAGAATGATTTCAACGCCTTCATCGAGCGCCTGCTGCGTCGCGGAGGTCGCCCCTTGTGGCGAGCCGCCGTCATCCTTGACCAACAATTGCACGTTGGGATTCTGGAATTCCGCCAGCGCCATTTCGGCGGCATTGCGCATCGACTGCGCCGCAACGCCGGCATTGCCGGTTGCCGACAGCGGCAATACGAGGCCGACCTTGACCTTCCCCGTGCCGATCGCTGCGGCCTGTTGCGGCGGACCGGCGGGAACCGATGTCGATGACGAGAAGGGCGACGACATGCCGGCACAGGCACCGAGCAACGGCGCGCCGAGGATCAGGCCCGTCACCGCCCGGCGGGTCGCACCGCGGTTGGCGCTGCTAGAATCGCGCGGGCCGGTCATATTTTCATCTTCCGTTACCGCTTCATCAAGCGCGACCAAGTTTCCCACTGAGCAAGAAGGGAACATTTAGGCATAATGTCGGCGGTAAGTTAATCGAACAAAAGGATTAATGCGAATCGCGCCGACTGTTGCCGCAAAGCTGAAATGACTGTCGCGGCAACCCGGTTGCGCCTAGATAAACACCATGCACGCCAGCGACATCCCCACCGACGATCCCGCAGACGCCGTACCGAAATCGGGCCGGACATTTATTGTTGCGGGCCACGTCATGACCGCGCCGAAACCGCCAGCCGGGCTCTACCTCGTTGCAACGCCGATCGGAAATCTCGGCGATATCACGTTGCGCGCGCTGGAGACGCTGGCGGGCGTCGATGCGATTGCCTGCGAAGATACGCGAATTACGCGGCGGCTGACCGAGCGCTATGGCATGTCCGTGCAATTGCACCAGTACCATGAGCACAATGCCGAGCAGGCGCGGCCAAAGATCCTGCAGCGCCTGAGCGAAGGCGCATCGATCGCGCTGGTGTCGGATGCCGGCACGCCCTTGATCTCCGATCCCGGCTTCAAGCTGGTGCGCGAGGTCTGCGCCTCCGGTCATCATGTGATCGCGCTGCCCGGCCCGTCCTCGGTGCTGGCGGCGCTGGCTGTCGCGGCATTGCCGACCGATCGATTTTATTTCGAGGGCTTTTTGCCGTCGAAGCAGGTTGCGCGCCGCACGCGCCTTACTGAGTTATCGCGCATCGATGCAACGCTGGTGATGTTCGAAAGTGGCAACCGCATCGCTGAGACCTTGCGCGACCTCGCACTGGCAATGGGCACGCGCGACGCCTCGATCTGCCGCGAACTGACCAAGCTGCATGAGCAGGTTTCACGCGGCGTGATCGCGGACCTTGCGCGCGACGCCGACGATCTTGAGACGCGCGGCGAATTCGTCGTGGTCATCGCGCCGCCCGCCGCCGATGCCGTCATGGCCTCCAGCGATCTCGATGATCTGCTGCGCAACGCGATGAAGGACTTTAGCGTGAAGGATGCCGTCGCGCAGGCGGTGGAGCTGTCCGGCCGTCCGCGTCGCGAGGTCTATGCCCGCGCTTTGGAATTGGCGAAGGAGGGCCGTGTTGGTCAAAACTAAAACGCCCGCCGCCCCTGCACGCATCGCCGCGTTCAAGTCAGGCGTTACTGCTGAAACCGTTGCGGCGGATTACTTGAAGGCGCGCGGCTACGTCATTCTCGCGTCGCGCTTCAAGACACCCTATGGTGAGATCGATCTCGTCGCCCAGCTTCCGTCCCTCCTTGCTTTCATCGAGGTCAAGGCCCGCGCCCGCCTCGACGATGCCGCCTATGCCGTGACACCGCGCCAGCAGCGCCGGATCATCGACGCCGCGTCGGCGTGGCTCGCTGCTCACCCCGAACATGCCGATTTCGACATGCGCTTTGACGCGATGCTGATTGCGCCGAAGCACCAGCCGCGCCATCTGATGGCGGCCTTTGACGCAAGCATCTGATCTGCCATGCATCTGATCTCACACACGTGGACTGAACCAAGATGACATTGAAAGTCGCCGTCCAGATGGACCCGATCGCCCGCATCAACATCAAGGGCGATTCGACCTTCGCGCTGATGCTGGAAGCACAGAAGCGCGGTCATGACCTGTATTACTACACACCGGACAAGCTCTCGCTGCGCGGCGAAGACCTCGTGGCACAGATGCAAAAGCTCAGCGTGCGCGACAGCGAGGGCGACCATTACACGCTCGGTGACAGCGAACGCCAGCATCTCAAGTCCTTCGACGTCGTGCTACTACGCCAAGACCCGCCCTTCGATCTGGCTTACATCACCTCGACGCATTTTCTCGAACGCATTCATCCACACACGCTCGTCGTCAACGACCCTATGAGCGTCCGAAATGCGCCGGAAAAGCTGTTCGTGATGGGTTTTTCGGATTTGATGCCGCCGACTTTGATCTCGCGTGACCTCGCCGAGATCAATTCGTTTCGCAAGGAGCATGGTGCCGTCGTGATGAAGCCGCTGCACGGCCATGGCGGCGCGGCCGTGTTTCGCGTGCTCGAAGAGGACATGAATTTTGGCTCGCTCTACGATTTTTTTGCCGTGACCTTTAAGGAGCCGTGGGTGATCCAGCGTTTCCTGCCCGAGGTGAAATATGGCGACAAGCGCATCATCTTGGTCGATGGCGAGTTCGCCGGCGCGGTGAATCGCGTTCCGGCTGAAAACGATCTGCGCTCCAACATGGTGCGCGGCGGCGCGGCGAAAGAGACCGAGCTCTCGGCGCGCGAGCGCGAAATCTGCGCGCGGCTTGGGCCACATCTGCGCGAGCGCGGCTTGCTGCTGGTGGGTATTGACGTCATCGACGGCAACCTCACCGAAGTCAACGTAACGTCGCCGACCGGCATCCGCGCTATCGCGCGTCTCGGCGGCCCGGATGTCGCAGCGATGGCGTGGAATGCCATCGAACGCAAGCGAGGCGAGTAAGCTACTGGCTCGTTGACCGGGCAGAGGGGCAACTTATCGATAAACAGTTGATCTTTGCAAAAGCTCGATTAAACCTGTCGTTGTAATGTGCAACGAAGCACATTCGCGCGATACGGCTCATTTCATGCTGAAAACGTCATTTTCAATTGGGCACGGAATGCACCAAAGCGCCGACAATCAATGGGGACGCCGCGCGCTCGAATTTGTCGATGCCGTCGAGCACCTTGATGCGCCATCCGTATTGCAGATGTTCGAAACCGAAATCGCCGCTTGTGGTTTCCAGGCCTACATCATGGCCACGCTGCCGGTCCTTGGCGCGACGTTACCAGAAATCACCGTTGCCAACGGATGGCCAGTAGAATGGCACGATCTGTATATCCGCGAAAACTTCACGCAACACGATCCGATCCCACGCTATTGCGCCACGACGACGCAGCCGTTCGAATGGTCCGACGTCCGGTATGACCCGTCAACCGACACGATGGCGCATAAGGTCATGACCCGCGCGAAGGATTTTGGTCTTCTGGCCGGCTACTGCATCCCGCTACATTATGACACCGGCAGCGCCGCCATCAGCCTTGCCGGCGAACGTCCCGACTTGGACCCGGCCGTCAAAAGTGCGCTGCAACTGATCGGCATTTATGCGCACAATCGGATTCGTTCACTCGTCCGATCCCGCAATCCGACGTCGGGGCCCTTGTCAGATCGCCAATGCGATGTGCTGCGCTGGGCAGCGAAAGGCAAGACGGCGTGGGAGGTGTCCGTAATTCTCGGCATCTCGGAGCGGACCGTCAAATTTCACCTGAACGAAGCCGCGCGTAAACTCAATGCTGTGAACCGAACCTCGGCTGTCGCAACAGCGCTCGTACGCGGATTAATCAGGCTCTAAAGCAATTCCGATTGAGATAATTCAGCCGGATACACGGCATACCCGATGCACTCATTATGCCCAATGCAATCATTCGCGAAAACTCGCGATCTGGCGCTTGGGTAAACTCAATCCGAATTTGCTCTGACTGTCCAATCGGACAGTAGGCGCGGCGATTGTATTTCCGCATTTTCTCGCTTCGGCAATTGCGCTGATCGAGGAAATACTCATGCTTCAGGTTCATGTCGTGCGCCGGGAAAACCGCGCCGCCTATGCTGATATTCTCGAAAGCTATTTTCACCTTCGCCACCAGATCTATGTCGTCGAACGCAAATGGATGGCGCTCGACCGGCCCGACAAACGCGAGATTGACCAGTTCGATACCGACGACACGGTCTACCTGCTCGCGATGGAAGGGACATCCATTGTCGCCGGCATGCGTCTCGTTCCGACGACGTCGCCAACGTTGCTGAGTGATGTTTTTCCGGAGCTATCCTTGAACGCTCCCGTGCGTCGGACCGACGTGATGGAGCTTTCGCGCATCTTCGTCGTGCGCCATCGACGCGGCGAACATAGCGGTCCGCGCGTCGAAGCCATCATTCGAGCGGCGACGATGGAATATGCCATGTCGCTGGGCCTATCCGCTTTCACGATCGTCTTGGAGACGTGGTGGCTGCCGCGCCTGCTCGATGAAGGTTGGCGCGCGCGACCCCTCGGTGTGCCAAAAGATATCGACGGGATGTCAACGGCGGCGGTCTTTGTTGAGATCAATGACGAAGCCTGGATGAGTATCTGCCGGCAACGCGACGTGCCGGGTCCACTCCTGGTCTGGCAGGGCTTGGGTAGCGTGCCGCGCAATCCCATCGCAGATCTACTGGAAGCAAGCTGAACGCCGCGGTTTCGAGCGTCCACGATGTCCCGTCGCCTGGCCGCACTCAGCATCACGAAGGTTTTGAAAAGGCGCAGTGAATCCGTCGCATCGCGGGTTTGCATGGTGCGGTCCGCATACAGCGTCACGATCGTCGAATCGGAATTATCCACAAGCCCACCCTTCTATGTCCTCGAGGAAGGTCATGTCCGGAAAGTTGGAGACTGAAATGCTCGAAAAAACCATCGATCGCGCCATCGAGCAGGCCCGCGATCTCGGCAAGCCGATGACGGTGCACATCCTCATGATGGCCCGCATCGATCTTGAACAATCGAAACCGCTCGAGCGGCTTTCGCCGCACGGCGAAATTCCGTCCATAAAAAACTGAATTGCGATGATGGCCGTTGCTGTCATCGCGTCGGTGCCTGATTTGCGGCAGTCGCGTAGCATCGCAAGGTCTGGTGACGGCTCGCCGTTGCTCACTAATGCGAGAAGCATCGGAGCAGAGCACGACGATGCCATGCCAGAATGTCGCTACTCATTTGTTCATCTAATGTTCTTGCATCGCTGTACAACCTGAGGTTACCATCCGACCCGGACAGGAGGGTGTCATGGTTCAGCGCGTATCGACGGTGGCGTTCGAGGGGATCAACGCCCGTGCGGTGGACGTGCAGGTGCAAGTCGCGCCGGGACTGCCGGCCTTCACCATTGTCGGGCTGCCCGACAAAGCTGTTTCCGAAGCGCGCGAGCGGGTGCGCTCGGCAATGATCGCATCCGGGCTGGCACTGCCGGCGCGGCGCATCACCGTCAATCTCGCGCCGGCCGATCTGCCGAAGGAAGGTAGCCATCATCTTCTAAATATCCATGAATAGGAGCATTTGTAAATGTCTGTGAGAAGCTACTCACTGACTACTCACCATTAAGTGCGTTCGATTAGATAACCGCGGAACCAATGGCTCGGTCCGTTCTTTAGACAGCCTGTCATCATATCAAACAGGAGGAATTCATGATTCGCATTCTTAGAACTACCGCTCTCATTGCCGCCCTTACTGTCCCGGCACTTGCTCAAGCTCAAGGCGTTCCGGGCGGCATCGAACGCGGTGCGCGTGATGGTGAGCGTGCAGCTGGTCCGGTCGGCGCAATTGTTGGCGGCACCGTTGGTGGCGTAGTAGGCGGCGTGGCTGGCATTCTGGGCGTCGATGAACGTCCCCGTTTCCGCTCGTACGTCGTTGAGCAGCACCGGCCCTCGTATACCTATCGCGAAGATGTCCGCGTTGGTGCC
>JAYUEY010000035.1:0-15734 GCA_043739005.1 Tardiphaga sp. | reverse complement strand
GCGGCGTGCCGTCCGCACCGTATTCAAGGCAGAATGGCACGGCGGAGGCAATCGGCTTGCGGCCATCCCACGCGCACAACGTGCCGAAACCGCGCATGGCCGCGAAAGCGAGGCATGCGCTGCGATCGGGCTGGAACGGTCTAGGGACGTACATCATAAGCTCCTATTCAGGTCAGGAGCCGCCGGACGAATTCGCGTTTTGGAATTTGAAAGCCAATGCCGCGGATCATGTCCGGCGGCAGGGGGTGATCTTGAGATGATCTCAGACGAACACGTCTGCCCCGGCCGCGAGGATGCGGCGACGGCGGGCGATGACGGTGGTGGCGACGATGATCATGGCAGCGTGATAGGGCCAGAGGTTGTTGGCGTCAAGATATTCGTCATTGCAAGAGCGAAGCCCTCGTTGTCGAGGGCTGATACGACGAAGCAATCCAGTCTTGCTTTGGTTAAAAAAGAACTGGATTGCTTCGAGCAACATCGAATTGGCCTGCCAATTCGATGTTGCTCTCGCAATGACGGAAACGTCCGGGATACGCGCGCCCCTTACAACACTGGGCTCCACGGCGCAGGAACCAGCCGGTAGCCATTGCCGTCTTTTTCGACATAGCCATTCGCCGGGAACGGATAGTGAAAGCCCTGCACCCGCATCCGGTCGGCGACGAGCATATCGTAGACCTTGCGGCGCGTGATCTCGGCCTGCGCCGGATCCTGATCGAAGTTGAGATGCCAGCCGGGATTGGGCACAAACAGCGCCGGAAGATTGGTCACGTCCGACTGAATGAAGACCTTGTCCGACCCGGACGATAACACATACGAGGTATGGCCCGGTGTATGGCCGATCGATTCCACCGCCAGCAGACCCGGCGCGACATCTTTGCCCCATTCATAAGGCGTGACTTTCTTCTTCAGGCCAGCCTCAAGCACACGGCGCACGTTCTTGAACACCCCTGGCATGCGCTCGCCGGACGCGCGGCTCATCTCGCCGTCATCCATGAAGTATTTCCATTCAGCGGCGGGAACGAGCACTTCGGCGTTCGGGAAAGCCGGCGTATTGTCGGCGTTCAGCAGACCGTTGATGTGATCGCCGTGAAAATGCGAAATCACAACCATATCAACCGACTTCGGATCGAAGCCCGCCGCCATCATATTGGTGGTGAATTGCCCGACATTGCCTTTCGAGGCCGCGAACGCGGCTGCTCCATTGCCGGTGTCAATCACGATCACCTTGCCGCCGGTATTGATGACCAATGGCGCGAAGGTGATCGTCATCTTGTCCTTCGGCATGAAGGCCTTTTGAAGTGCGACGTTGACCTCGTCCTTTTTTGCGTTGATCACCAAATCGTCCGGCAGCGGAAATGTATTCGCGCCGTCCCAGATCGCGTTCACCTGGGCGTCGCCGATCTTGTAGCGATAGAAGCTCGGGGCCTGCTTGTCGGCCAAAGGCACGGCGGCGTTGGCGGTTTCAGTTTTCAGCAAGGGCGCGGCAGCCAGAACAGCGGCACCAGCCAGTGCGTGGCGTCGTGATAAATCCATCGACAAATCCTCCTCTAAGCGCCTCATCAGCGGGCGCACATCGTTAAAGCCTGTAACAGCGCAAGGCGTGGATTATTCCAGCCAATTAAAACATCATTTTGACGCCGAGCATGCCCGGCGCAAGCAACATCGCGGTCCACAGAAATGCCGAGCCGAAATTCGCACACTGGAAGGGCATGATCGGCATATGAACGACCCCGGCCACCAATGGCGCAGTCGCGCGCAACGGCCCCGAGAAACGCGCGAGAACGATGCCGACGACGCCCCATTTCTTCATGAAAATTTCGGCGCGCGGCAACATGTCCGGGTATTTGGACATCGGCCACCAACCCCCGATGCGATCATGGAAGTGACCGCCGATCCAATAGGATAGCCAGTCACCGCATGCAGCACCCAGCGCACCGGCGACCCAGATCGGCCAGAAGCTGCCGCCGGCCGCACCCATCAGCGCACCGATCGCAACCAATGCGCCCCAAGCTGGAACCAGTAGCGACAGGAATGCAAGCGATTCTGCGAATGCCAACGCGAAAACGATGGGGGCGGCCCATTGCTGATGATCGCGGACGAAATCGGTGAGGCTGCGAAACAGGTCTTCCATGCGGCTGTCCTGCCAGACGGGCGCGCGAAGCACCAGCCATGTCAGCCGCGTCAGATAGCGCAAGGCGTCCTGTCGCCCCATATGCGGGCTGAACCGTGGCATAGTCAACGGATCGATTCGCGCGGATGCGCCTCTTTCGAAACATAAAGACACATGGCTAAAGCACTCAAATCACAAGATGATATGTTCGGCGCTTCATCGTCATCGAAAGCGACCTCGGCGAAATCCCCCGCGCGCCCAATGAGTGCCGAGGCCGCCTACACCGCCGCCGACATCGAGGTGCTGGAAGGCTTGGAGCCCGTCCGCCGTCGACCCGGAATGTATATTGGCGGCACCGACGAGAAGGCGCTGCATCACCTTTTCGCTGAGGTGATCGACAATTCGATGGACGAGGCGCTGGCAGGCCATGCGACTTTCATCGAGGTGATCTTGTCCGTGGACGGGTTCCTCACCGTCTCCGACAATGGCCGTGGCATCCCGGTCGATCCGCATCCGAAGTTCAAGAACAAGTCCGCGCTCGAAGTCATTATGTGCACGCTGCATTCCGGCGGAAAATTTGACTCCAAGGTCTACGAAACGTCCGGCGGATTGCACGGCGTCGGCGTCTCCGTCGTCAACGCGCTGTCCTCGCGCTGCGAGGTCGAGGTCGCCCGTTCCCAGCAGCTCTATCGCATGTCGTTCGAGCGCGGTCACCCGATCGGCACGCTGGAGAACCTTGGCAAGGTCAACAACCGGCGCGGCACCCGGATCCGCTTCAAGCCGGATACCGATATTTTCGGGCCGAAGGCCGCATTCAAGCCGCAGCGCCTGTTCAAGATGGCGCGGTCCAAGGCCTATCTGTTCGGCGGCGTTGAAATCCGCTGGCGCTGCGATCCTGAACTCTTGAAAGGCATCGAGGACGTTCCGGCTGAGGACACCTTCCATTTCGTCGGCGGCTTGAAGGACTATCTCGGCGCGGCGGTTCACGCCGACACGCTCGTACATCCCGACATCTTTTCCGGAAAATCCGGCCGCAACGGTGCGCATGGCGCTTGCGAATGGGCCGTCGCATGGACCGCCGACGCGGACGGTTTCCTCTCCTCCTACTGCAACACCGTGCCGACGCCGGACGGCGGCACCCACGAATCCGGCATGCGCAGTGCGATGCTGCGCGGCCTGAAAGACCATGCCGAGCGCGTCGGGCAAGGCAAACGCGCAGCCTCGATCACATCAGAAGATGTCATGGTCGGCGCAGCCGTGATGCTCAGCGTGTTCGTGCGCGAGCCGGAATTTCAGGGTCAGACCAAGGACCGCCTCGCCACCGCCGAAGCGCAGAAGATCGTCGAACAGTCCATTAAAGACCCGTTCGATCATTGGCTCTCCGGCAATCCGGTGCAGGCCAACAAGCTGCTCGACTTCGTCATGGAGCGCGCCGACGAGCGGCTGCGTCGCCGCGCCGAAAAGGAAACCTCGCGCAAGACGGCGGTGAAGAAGCTCCGGCTGCCCGGCAAGCTAGCTGATTGCACCAACACCGCGACCGAAGGCTCTGAACTGTTCATCGTTGAGGGTGACTCGGCCGGCGGCAGCGCCAAACAGGCGCGCGATCGCAAGACGCAGGCGATCCTGCCGTTGCGCGGCAAGATTTTGAACGTGGCCTCGGCCACCAAGGACAAGATGACGTCCAATGCGCAACTGTCCGACCTGATGCAGGCGATCGGCTGCGGCACGCTTGCGCAATATCGACAGGAGGATTTGCGCTATTCGCGCATCATCATCATGACCGACGCGGACGTCGATGGCGCGCATATCGCGTCGCTTTTGATTACGTTCTTCTACCGGATGACGCCGCGTTTGATCGACGAGGGGCATCTGTATCTGGCAGTGCCGCCGCTGTATCGCCTCACCCATGGCGCGAAGACCGTCTATGCCCGCGATGACGCCCACAAGGCGCAATTGCTCAAGAGCGAATTCAACGCCAATGCCAAGGTTGATGTCGGCCGATTCAAAGGCCTTGGCGAAATGATGCCGGCGCAGTTGAAGGAAACCACGATGGACCCTGCCAAGCGCACAATGTTGCGCGTGGTCCTGCTGCCGGACGATCGCGAGGGCACGGCAGATTCGGTGGAACGCCTGATGGGCACCAAAGCCGAAGCGCGCTTTGCCTTCATTTCGGACAAGGCGGAATTTGCAGACGACGAATTGCTGGATGTGTAGATTGGTCGCAGACCGACCAGGAATGCAACATGAACGTCGAACAGCAGGTTGCCAGTCACTACGGTCGCGCGGGGCTTGAGGACAAAATCCTGCAAGCGCTTGCCGCTTCCGGCGTGGACATCGATCATCTCAAAGCATCTGACCTATCGGTTGTCGATGAATTTCATTCCGGCGGGCTGCCGGCGACGATCGAAATCGCGCGCGATCTTGAGCTTAAGCAAGGCATCAAGATTCTCGATATCGGCTCCGGTCTCGGTGGTCCCGCGCGTTATTTCGCCGACAAGCATGGCTGCGACGTCACAGGCATCGATCTCACGGACGAATTCGTGCAAGTTGCGACCGCCTTGACGCAGCGGTGTGGCCTGTCCGACACCGTCCGCTTTAAGCAGGCCAGCGCGCTGACGCTTCCCTTCGCCGATGCGAGCTTCAACGTTGCAACTTTGTTGCATGTCGGCATGAATATCTCGGACAAGACGAGGTTGTTCAGCGAAACGCATCGCGTGCTGAAGCCAGGCGGCCTGTTCGCGGTTTATGACGTGATGCGCACCGGCGAGGGCGATCTGCCTTATCCGATGCCTTGGGCGGTGTCTGCCCAGACCAGCTTTGTCGAAACCTCGGACTTTTATCGCGAGATGCTGATAGCCGCCAAATTCGAAATCATTGCCGAGCACGATCGCCGCGACTTGGCGATGCGGGTCGCAAAAAATGCACGTGAGCGCGCTGCTGCATCGCAGACGCCACCGCTCGGTCTCGGGATCATTTTAGGTCCAGACTCGCAGCCTCGTTTCGCCAATCTTTCGGCCGCTATGCAACAACAACTTGTTGCACCGACCGAGATCATCGCGCGGGCTATGTGATACCTCGCGTCACGCCGCGTGATCGGGCCTCACCCGCCGGCTGATCTCCGCGCCCTTCTTGCGCGCGACGACCGCGAGGTCGAACTGACTTTGCAGGTCACACCAGAACTGTGCGCTCATCCCGAAATAGCGGCCGAGACGCACGGCCGTGTCGGCGGAGATCGCGCGCCGCGCATTCAAAATGTCGATAATTCGCCCCGAGGGCACACCGACATCGAGCGCAAGTCGGTTGGCACTTAGGTGGCGTGCGCCGAGTTCGCGCCGCAGAAACCGGCCGGGATGAACGGCAGGGGTCGTCGTGTCAGCCTTTGCCTCAAGTTTTGGTTTGGGCTTAAGTTTGGACCTAGGCTGGGATTTGGCGACAGGCTTTTCACCGGAATCCTTACCGACGATCTTGACGTCAAGCACACTGCCTTTTCTGAAATCGAAACGGATGTGCCATCGGCCGTAGACCGCCATCGACCAACGCTTTTTCCCACGACCATTCATGCGTCGCAGGCGCGCGCCGTGCAGAGGCAACAGATCGTCAGGATGTCTTGCAATATTGAGCGCGAGCAATAGATCGACCGCAGCCTCGGTATCGAGTCCGCGGAACGCGCTCGACTTCTGTTGATCCCATAATTTTTGGGAGGCGTTATTCTTCCACGATCTAATCATGGCAAAAACGTACAACGCCGAACGATGCGGGGCAATTGTTCGACTTTAAGATTGATGTTTTGAAGCTTTATTGAAATCGTTATTTTTTGCTTTTTGTCCAGAAAAACCTGTGCATAATACAATGATGACAGATCTTCTGGAACAGGCCGTCGAGACGGCTCGCGCACTGCCCGACGACATGCAAGACGAGATCGCTCGCATAGTGCTGATGTTGGCCTGCACAGACCAGCCTGTCGTTCAATTGACGCCTGATGAAGAAGCCTCGTTCGCCGTCTCATTGGAACAAGCAAGACAAGGTGAATTTGCATCGGACGAGCAGGTGCAGGCGGTATGGTCGAAACACCAGCTTTGAAACTGCGGTTCACGGCGAAGGCGCTTCGACGACGAGATCGTCGTAGTCGGTATACGCCACGCAGCGCGCGACAATAACACTTGAAACTCGTCTCGCTTTGTCGCGTAATCGCGCGATGAAAACCCCTGTTCTCATTCTTGGCATTCTCGCAACGCTGGTCGGACTGATCTGGATCGGTCAGGGCACGGGTTATTTCCCCTACCCCGCGTCCAGCTTCATGATCAGCCAGAAACCCTGGGTCTATTATGGCGCCGGTCTAGCACTGGTCGGGCTTTTCATGATCGGCTTCGCCCGCGCGAAGGATTAGGCGCGCCGCGCGATAGCTAGAGTTCGGACGTGTCCTGCCGGATGCCGAAGCACATCACGCGCGCGGTCAGGCCTTGAAGCGACGACAGCGCGCCGACGACGCGAATCGACTGCGGAGCGGCAGTTTCGGATAGATATTATCGTTGAACGAAACAGACATGCGCACAATTAGGTGCGGCGCTGGTGCTGCGCCAGCGCGGCACCAAACGCCTCGAACAAAGCGCGGTTGATCGGATTGACCTGCGGATCGTATTCCGCGTGCCACTGGACGCCGAGTGCAAAACCCGGCGCATCGGCGATGCGGATGGCCTCGATGGTGCCGTCCTCGGCGACGCCCTCGATCACCACCCGCGCGCCCGGCTCTTCGATGCCCTGTCCGTGCAGCGAATTCACCCGGATCGTGTCGCGGCCAAGCAATTGCGCAAAACTGCCGCCTCGCGTGAGATGGACGTCATGGCGATCGGCGAACACCACGGTCGGGTCGGGATGGATTTCGCCGTTTTCCAGCCTTGGCATGCGATGATTGATACGGCCTGGCAGTTCGCGAATTTCAGGATGCAGCGAGCCGCCGAAAGCAACGTTCATTTCCTGCAGACCGCGACAGATGCCGAAAATCGGAATGCCACGTTCGACGCAGGTCTCCGCCAGCGCCAGCGCCACCCTGTCGCGGGCATCGTCATAGGGCTCGTAGCGCAAATGGGCTTCCAGCCCGAACCGCGTCGGATGTACATTGGCCCGCGCGCCGGTCAGCAGTATGCCATCGACCACATCGAGCAACGCACCGATATCCGTGACATCAGGCATTGCGCCAAACATCAGCGGTAAAGCACCGGCCACCTCCGTGACGGCGCGCAGATTTCGCTCGCCGACCGCCTGCACGGCATAGCGATTCTCAACCAGCAGCGAGTTTCCGATCACGCCGACGACGGGTCTTTTCATTGCCACAGCCTGCGCGTGCCCCTGGAATGGTCGTTGCGCCGGATCGATCCGGCGGGTTAGCCTTAGTTTCACAGGCTTCGTGCAACGGAGCAATGGCGCGACGGCACGGCCGCCTCCCATTCACCGATTTGATGTCCAAATCATTGAGCTTTTGTCCTCGGGAAAGCCATATCCATTGACTTCGGCCGTTTTCCGCCTATGTTCCGGCAATAAGCGGCCCGGTATCGAAACGCGATATCTCGACCAAGCCGCCTGTCAGCGTCATACCGATCCCCGAGCAATTTTTTGTGCCGTTCCGGGGTTGAGCGCGACAGTGTTTTCCGTGAATCCAGACGGCGGTTTCGATCAGGCGTGATCTGCGGAAATGTTCCGGCAGGATCGACGTCAAACCAGAGGCTCAATGTCCTTTTCCAATCTCGGCCTGTCCGACAAGGTGCTCGCCGCCGTCGCGGCCACCGGTTACACCACCCCGACCCCTATTCAGGCGCAAGCCATCCCACACGTTCTGGCCCGACGAGACGTCCTCGGCATCGCCCAGACCGGCACCGGTAAGACGGCTGCGTTTGTGTTGCCGATGCTGACCCTGCTCGAAAAGGGTCGTGCCCGCGCGCGGATGCCGCGCACGCTGATTTTAGAACCGACTCGCGAACTTGCCGCGCAGGTCAAAGAACAGTTCGACAAATATGGCGTCGGTCAAAAGCTCAACGTCGCGCTTTTGATCGGCGGCGTGTCGTTCGGCGATCAGGATATGAAGCTGACGCGCGGCGTCGATGTGCTGATTGCGACACCGGGCCGCCTGCTCGACCATACGGAGCGCGGCGGGTTGTTGATGACCGGCGTCGAACTGCTGGTGATCGACGAGGCCGACCGGATGCTCGATATGGGCTTCATCCCGGACATCGAGCGCATCTGCAAATTGGTGCCTTTCACGAGGCAGACGTTGTTCTTCACTGCGACGATGCCGACCGAAATCCGCCGTATCACCGATACTTTTCTTCACAATCCCGAACGTATCGAAGTCTCGAAGCCCGCGTCTACAGCCGTCACGGTCACGCAGTCGCAAGTGCCGACCGGCCGTGAATCGCATGACAAACGCGAGACTTTGCGGGCTCTACTCCGCGACGCGGTCGATCTCAAAAACGCGATTATCTTCTGCAATCGCAAGCGCGAAGTTGCGGTTCTTCATAAATCCCTCCAGAAGCATGGCTTCAGCGTCTGTTGCCTGCATGGCGACATGGAGCAGTCAGCACGCACGGCCGCTTTGGACCAGTTCCGCAGGGGCGAGTTGCCGTTGCTGGTGGCGTCGGACGTCGCAGCCCGTGGCCTCGACATTCCAGAAGTCAGCCATGTTTTCAATTTCGACGTGCCGCATCACCCGGATGATTACGTCCATCGTATCGGCCGCACCGGTCGTGCCGGTCGTCTCGGCACCGCGATCTCGCTGGTTGCCCCTGCAGACACCAAATCGATCCTCGCGATCGAGAAACTGATCGGCCAGCCGATCCCGAAGGCTGTCTCATCTTACGTCGTTCCCGAAGAATCCGCCGACAGCGCAAATACACGTCGCGAGGGCTCATCGCGTGACCGTGAGGGTCGCGACGGACGCAAGCCCCGTCGTGGTGAGCGGGATAGCGGACGTGGTCGTAACGGACGTGGCCCGCCCCCCGGACACGAACTCCGCGAGCCTTCGGCTTCGACCACCCCCTTTGTCGCTTCGGTCGTCGCAACCGATCAACCGGCTGTGCCGCGCATACGAGCCGCACAACCAAAGCGCGAGCCGTCCCCGCCGCATGAGCATGCCGCGCCGGCAGCCGCAAGCCAGCCGCCGTCGATCGGACGTGCTCATGCCCCGAAGCCAGCGCGCGAGCGTGAACGCGACTCGGAGCCGGCAGATCACTCGCATTTACCGGCATTTCTGTTGCGCCCGGTTCGCGCTCGCGTCTGACAGCATCGATCGTCTTCGGAGCTTTAAGTGGCTCCGGAGAATATCCGCCATTGATCTTATTTCTTTACCATCTGTTCACTGGGCCTACGTAGTCTCCCGCCAAGATTGCATATCTCGTAGAGAGATGTGGAGTTACGGCCATAGAAGTGGGGACGACCGTGGCGGGCTTTAAAGACGACAATGAACGATCGCTGTCTTTCGCCGAGACAGCACTAAGCCAGATCCGATCACTCAAGCAGGCTGCGATACCTCGTAACTACGAGATCTGGTACGTCTATGCTGCGGGATATAACGTCGCTTTGAACAAGGTCATCAACGAGACCTTGGCGCGCAACGGCCATCTGTCTGAAGCGGATTTCGATCAAATCCACGGCACTTACCTGTCGCATGCGCGCGCGACGGACAGGATCGACGAAGTCGGCGCTCGCGTTATCGGTGAAATTGGCGACGTCATGGCGATGATCTCAGAAGCGCTTGGCGTCTCTGCGAGTTTCGGTGACAGCCTGAGGGGTGCGACCACAAATCTGGCAGGTGTGCAGGACCACGACCAAATCAGGTCCGTCGTCGAGATGTTGGTGCAGTCCACACAGGTAATGCAGAGCAACAATAAAGTGCTGGAAGAGCGCTTAACCCATTCACGCCAGGAAATCAGCAGCCTTCAAGAGAACCTTGAAGCCATTCGCGCCGAGAGCCTGACCGACCCCCTGACCGGCCTGTCCAACCGCAAATTCTTCGATCGCGCGATCGAAGCCGCCATCACGGTTGCCCGTGAAAGCGACGAACCTTTATCGTTGTTGATGCTCGATATCGATCACTTCAAATCCTTCAACGACAATTACGGCCATCTCACCGGCGATCAGGTGCTGCGACTCGTCGGCATATCGCTGAAGCAGTCGATCAAGGGCGCAGATATGACCGCGCGCTATGGCGGTGAGGAATTTGTCGTGGTGATGCCTAATACGGCGATGTATCAGGCACTGACCGTCGCCGACAACATCCGCCGTGCGGTGATGTCTCGAGAGTTGAAGAAAAAATCGACAGGCGAAATTCTCGGCCGCATTACCGTGTCAGTCGGCGTCGCGATGCTGGTCGACGGTGATAACATGTTCTCGCTGATCGAACGGGCCGATGGTTGCCTTTATGCCGCCAAGCGCGCCGGCCGCAACCGCGTGATCTGCGAAACCGATCCGGAATATCAAGCCGACTTGTCCGCCAAGGTGGCGTAACGCCTAGCTCGTCGGCCGAGACATTTTCTGTTTGGTCGCTTTCTTCAAGTTCGCTGTGGCGAGTTTTTTCTTGGTCGCCACCGCTTTCATTGGTGGCTTCTTTAACGCCGCGCGGCGTGCAACGGCGAGCGCTGCTCTCGCCCAGTCTGCCGTTTCATCGGGATCGTCGTAAAGCCGTTCCGGCATCCGCCAATAGGACGCGAGAACACGCGGTCCGCCCTTCGCCTCGTAACTGAACGGCGCACTACCTTCCAGTTCGAACCACGAGATCGTTTCTTCATCGGCTTTGAGATAAAGCGTTTCGCGCGACACCAGCGCGAAGGTCAGCCCGTCCGCTGAGAGGCTGAGCCCACCGAACATCCGCTTGATGTCGATGGCACCGAACGGCTCAAACAATTCATGGAGAAAGTCGCGGTCCATTTCGCGCGACCAGTTTAGCCGTCAATTTTAGCGGCGGTGAGCTGCACCGATTCACCACAGCCACAGGCGGAAATTTGGTTTGGATTGTTGAACACGAATTGGGCCTGCATCTTGTCGGCCTTGTAGTCCATCTCGGTGCCGAGCAGGAACAATACGGCCTTCGGATCGACCAGCACTTGGACGCCCTTATCGACGACCACTTCGTCGGTCGGCTTCACGTCATGAGCATACTCAACCGTGTAGGACTGGCCCGCGCAGCCGCCATTCTTGATGCCGACGCGCAGCCCGACAATGTCGCTATCGGCGCGCTGCGTCAGTTCCTGAATCCGCGTCGCTGCGGCATCGGTCAGGCGCATCACCTGCGGCCGCGGCCTTGGCTTGTTGATCTGCGGCGAATTGGTCTGGGTGGCAGTCATCGGTTGGTCCCCTCTCACTCACGATCGTTGCGAGCTGAGTCTATTCTCTTAACGTAGCGACGAAATCGGCGCTGTGAAGACCTCAATCTGCGATTTCGAGCTTTCGTAAAGTACCGAACGCGCAAAACCAGCAAGACGTGAGACCTCACCACATATTGAGAACAAGTCGCGCCTCGTCGGTCATGCGGTCCGGCGTCCAGGCCGGCTCCCAGACGACGTTGACGGTGACGACGCCGACGCCGGGCACGCTGGCCACGGCATTCTCGACCATCATCGGCATTTCGGCGGCGGCCGGGCAATTCGGCGTGGTCAGCGTCATATCGACATCAACCGTGCGATCGTCCTTGATGTCGACCTTATAAATTAGACCGAGTTCATAGATGTCGGCCGGGATTTCTGGGTCGAACACTGTCTTGAGCGCCGCGACGATCTCGTTGCCGAGGCGTTCGGTTTCCTCCGCCGGCAGCGCGGATTGCGTGGTCATGTTCGGAGCTGTTTTCGCTTCAATTGTATCGGTCATGCGAATAAGTCCCTTGCCTTCAAAAGCGCATGCGCAAGCGCATCGACGTCTCCGCGCGTATTATACATGCCGAAGGAAGCCCGGCATGTCGCGGTCACATTGAATCGCTCCAAAAGCGGCATGACGCAATGAGTCCCGGCGCGGACGGCAATACCGGAGCGGTCGATCACCGTCGCGATGTCGTGCGCATGAGCGCCCTTCATCTCGAACGAAATGACAGGCCCTTTGCCCTTCGCCGTGCCGATGATCCGCAGCGAATTGATCTCGCGCAACCGATCCTGCGCATAAGCCAGCAGATCGTTCTCATGCGCAGCGATACGGTCCTTGCCAACCGAATTGACGTAGTCGATGGCCGCACCAAGGCCAATCGCCTCGACGATCGCCGGCGTACCCGCCTCGAATTTATGCGGCGGATCGCCGTAAGTCACCCACTCCTGCGCAACCTCGCGGATCATCTCGCCGCCACCGGCATATGGCCGCATCGCGACGAGTTGGTCATATTTTGCGTAGAGTACGCCGATTCCAGTCGGCCCATAAAGCTTGTGCCCCGTAAAGACGTAGAAATCGCAATCGATGTCCTGCACGTCGATCGGCAGATGCACGACGGCTTGGCTGCCGTCCACCAAAACCGGAATGCCGCGCGCATGGGCGAGCTTCACGATATCCTTCACGGGGACCAGCGTGCCGAGCGCATTCGACATCTGCGTGATGGCGACGATTTTGGTCCTGTCAGTGAGCAGTTTTTCGAATTCGTCGATCAGGAAATTGCCGTCATCATCGACCGGGGCCCATTTGATAACCGCGCCTTGACGTTCGCGCAGGAAATGCCACGGCACGATGTTGGAATGGTGCTCCATGATCGACAGGACGATCTCGTCGCCGGGCTTGATATTGTCACCACCCCAAGACGCCGCGACAGTATTGATTGCGTCGGTCGCATTGCGCGTGAAGATGATCTCTTCTGGGCGCGCGGCATTGAGGAAATGCTGCACCTTTGTGCGCCCGCCTTCATAGGCCTCGGTTGCCGCGTTCGCGAGATAATGCAGGCCGCGATGCACGTTGGCATATTCGGACCGATAGGCCTGCGTCATACGATCAAGCACTGCATTCGGTTTTTGCGCCGACGCAGCGTTGTCGAGATAGACCAGCGGCTTGCCGTACACCTGCATGGCCAGCGCAGGAAAATCCGCGCGAATTTTTTCGACATCATAGCCGCCGCCGCTGACGGCCGGATGCAGAATTTGACTGTGCATGTTCATCCGCGATCCTCCAGCCACTGCTCTGCCGACGCGATCACCAGATCGCGCAATGCTTCATTTTCGATGCTCTCGATGGCTTCGCCGACAAACGCCTGAATCAAAAGCGCCTGTGCCTGTTTCTCGGTGAGGCCGCGCGCGCGCAGATAGAACAACAGACTATCGTCGAGCGCGCCGACCGTTGCACCATGTCCGCATTGCACGTCGTCGGCAAAGATTTCGAGTTCGGGCTTGTTGTCCATCTCCGCTTCGTCGGACAACAACAAAGCGCGCGACATCATCTTGCCGTCGGTTTTCTGGGCAAGCTGCTTGACGATAATCTTGCCCTGAAAAACCGAACGCGCGCGATCGTCCAGCACCGCGCGAAACGTCTCGCGACTCATACAATTCGGGACGGCATGTTCGATCACGAAGGAGCAATCGCCATGCTGTTGACGACGCAGCAAATGGATGCTGTTGGTTGCGAGATTGGTGTGCTCGCCAGCCAGCGTGATGAAGCTCTGATAACGGCTGACGCCTGAACCGATCGTCATGCTGAACGTATTGAAATTGCAACGCGCGCCCAGCGTTACGATCGCGGAGGCAATATTGGCAGCATCGGCGGCATCATCGAGAATACGGACATGCTGCACATCAGCGTCGTCGCCGACCCAGATCACGGCGGTGTCGTGGACCTGATAGCCGGCAGCGCCTTCGGTGCTTATAAAACTCTCGACGAGGGTCGCGTGCGCTTTCGCATTGATCTTGATCAATGAACGCGTGAAGGCCGCCGTGGCCTTGCGCGTCGCGACGTGAATGATGTGGATCGGCTTGGCGGGCGAAGTACCTTCTGCGACATCGACCACGAAACCGTCTGTGGCGAAAGCGGCATTCAATGCGATCATCGGATCATCGACGCGCGACAGCAGCAGGTCCGCGCGCGCCTCGATAGACGTATCGTTCAAAACGTCTCGCAGCGACTTGACTGACACGCCAACGAGTGCCGCCGTATCGGATAGATCCGATGAATAGACACCATCGACGATGACGAGCTTATGCGTGTCGGAGATGCCAAGCGTCGCGACAGCCGTCTTTGCTTGCGCAAGCGCAGCGTCATCTGGCGCTTGCGCCAAGGGGGCCACGTCGCGCAACAGCACGCGCAGATCGGTATATTTATAATGCTCGACGCGGCGCGTCGGCAGACCTCTTGTCGCAAACTCGTCGAATGCGCGTTGTCTTATTTCCACGACACGATCGCTGCCGGGCAATTGTTCGCGCGCCGCTGCGAAGGTGCCGTCGAGCGCGTCGCCGACCGTCTTTTTAGCCAAAGCTAGGTTCATGATCTGCTCACTCAAGCGGCCACATCTTCGAACTGCGCATAACCGGACGCTTCCAGTTCGAGCGCCAGTTCCTTGCCACCGGTTTTCACGACACGGCCCTTCGACATCACATGGACGACGTCAGGCACGATGTAATTCAGCAAACGCTGATAATGGGTGATGACGACCATCGCCCGATCAGGCGTCAGCAGCGCATTGACGCCGTCCGCCGCGACACGCAGCGCGTCGATGTCGAGGCCCGAATCCATCTCGTCGAGGATGCACAGGCTCGGCTCGAACAGCGCCATCTGCAGCACTTCATTACGCTTCTTCTCGCCACCGGAGAAACCGACATTGACGCCGCGTTTCAGCATGTCCATCGGGATGCTCAGCGAGTCCGCCACTTTACGAACCTTGCGCAGAAAATCGGGAGCCATCAATTCGGCTTCGCCACGCGCCTTGCGCTGCGCGTTCAATGCCGTGCGCAGGAAATTCATCGTGGTGACGCCAGGAATTTCGACCGGATATTGAAACGCCAAAAAGACACCCTTCGCCGCGCGCACGTCGGGTGCCATCTCCAGCAGGTCGTCGCCCTTGAACAGGATTTCGCCGCCGGTCACTTCGTAGCCGGGCTTGCCGGCGATCACATGGCTCAGCGTCGATTTGCCGGAGCCGTTCGGCCCCATGATCGCATGGACCTCTCCGGCATTCACGGTCATCGTCAGCCCATGGAGAATCTCACGTTCCTCGACACGGACCTGCAGGTTTTTAACTTCGAGTAGAGCAGTCATTGTGTTTTCCAATAATCCATACAAGAGCGGCTTTTCAGCCCCAGGCGCCGTCCGTTTTCCACGCGCAAACAATTAAAAAGATGATCGTCGAGACAGCGACGACAATCATCGGTCGTGGAAAGATCGATCGGCTTTCCCCTAACCGTATTTTCTTTTCGTCCCAGATCGTCACGATGACGCAGCACACAATCACGGCGATGAACACGACGACGAGCGTGTATCCCTCCCATGTGCTTGGTGTTGCGCCGTATCCTTTCAATTTTGGTACGAACCAAAATTCGTTCACGATAAATCAGCCCACGCTGCCTTCGAGGCTGATCGAAATCAGCTTCTGGGCTTCCACCGCGAATTCCATCGGCAGTTGCTGCAGCACGTCTTTCACGAAACCATTGACGACGAGGCCAACGGCCTCTTCTTGCGACAGCCC
>JAYUEY010000034.1:0-13153 GCA_043739005.1 Tardiphaga sp. | reverse complement strand
GTCACCGGTCGCCGCACGCGCGGCCTCTCCCCCCAGCCACGTCTCCCGATGACCCCCGAGCATCGCCGAGTCGCCTTGATCGCGGGTGCCGGCCCGGCCGGTCTGACCGCCGCGATCCGCCTGAAACAACTCAATGCGGAGTTGTCGATCGTCGTGGTCGAGAAAGGCTCGGAAGTCGGCGCGCACATTCTGTCTGGCGCAGTGATCGATCCTGCCGGCTTAGATAAACTCATTCCCGATTGGCGCGAGGATGCGGATTGTCCGCTGAAAACGCAGGTCAAGGACGACCAGTTCTACATGCTGACCAAGACCGGCGGTTTTCGGCTGCCGAATTTCCTGATGCCGCCGCTGATGAACAATCATCACTGCTACATTACGTCGCTCGGCATGGTCTGCCGTTGGCTCGGCGCGCGTGCCGAAGCGCTTGGCGTCGAAATCTATCCGGGCTTTGCCGCCGCCGAAACACTGTATGACGACAACGGCGCAGTCCGCGGTATCGCAACCGGCGATATGGGTATCGGCCGCGACGGCAAGCCGAAGGATTCCTTTACGCGCGGCATGGAATTGCTCGGCAAATATACGCTGTTTGCCGAAGGCGCGCGCGGCAGCCTGACCAAGCAGTTGCTGAACAAATTCTCGCTCGATAAGGATTGCGAGCCCGGCAAATTTGGCATCGGCCTCAAGGAAATTTGGCAGATCGATCCGGCCAAGCACAAGAAGGGCACGGTGCAGCATTCGTTCGGATGGCCGCTCGACAACAACACCGGCGGTGGCTCGTTTCTGTATCACTACGACGACAACCTCGTCGCCGTCGGCTTTGTCGTGCATCTGAACTACGACAATCCGTACATCTATCCCTTCGAGGAATTCCAACGTTTTAAGACGCATCCGAAGATACGCGGTACGTTCGAAGGAGCGAAGCGCCTCGCTTATGGCTCGCGCGCGATTACTGAAGGCGGTTATCAGTCCGTGCCGCGCCTGTCGTTCCCCGGTGGCGTGCTGATCGGTTGTGCGGCGGGCTTCGTCAACGTGCCGCGCATCAAGGGCGTCCACAATGCGATGGCCAGCGGCATGCTGGCCGCAGAAAGCGTCAACGCGGCACTTGCCGCCGGTCGCGCAAATGATGAGCTGGTCGATTACGAAAATGGCTGGCGCGACTCGTCGATTGGTAAGGATTTGTGGCCGGTCCGCAACGCCAAGCCGCTGTGGTCGAAATTCGGCACACTGCTCGGCAATGCGCTCGGTGGCTTCGACATGTGGTGCAACACGCTTGGATTCTCGCTGTTCGGCACCCAGTCGCACGCCAAGCCGGACCGCAAGACGCTGAAGCCGGCCAAGGAATATCAGCCGATCGCCTATCCGAAACCGGATGGCAAGCTGACCTTCGACCGGCTGTCCTCCGTGTTCATGTCGAACACCAATCACGAGGAAGATCAGCCTGTTCATCTCAAGGTCGCCGACCTGAAATTGCAGAAGGACTCCGAACTGGAGGTCTTTGCCGGGCCGTCGAACCGCTATTGCCCGGCCGGGGTCTATGAGTGGGTGCAGGAAAGCACCGGGCCGCGTTTCCAAATCAATTCGCAGAACTGCGTCCACTGCAAATCCTGCGACATCAAGGATCCCAACGGCAACATCACGTGGGTTCCGCCCGAAGGTGGCGGTGGCCCAAACTACGAGGCGATGTAAGGCTTATTTGTTCGGGCGCGCCGGGTCGCGTCAGGGACACGAACCCAGGCCCGGTCACGAAGCTGCCTTGTTTGCCGTTCCCTTTGTAGTGAGTGCGTCGATGCCCACGCGCTGTTGATCGCGCGCGTTCAGGCGTTACCTTGCGGCGAAGCGGCGAAGGCGTCATTGTCGCGCGATTTCGCTGCAAAGAAATCGTTCTTGAAGCCGTTCTTGCGGATATCGACGCCCAACTCGCCGATTGTCGCTCTACAAGCCCTTGTCCTTTCCGGAGCTAGCAAACCCCGATGCTGTCCATTCAATTCAAGAGCCTGCAATCGAAGCGCCTGCAATCGAAGCGCCTGCAATCGAAGAGCCTGAAGATCGCCGTGCTCGCTCTTGCCATGTGCGCTGGCCCGATGGCCGCGCTGGCGCAAACACCGGACCATCAGGCCGACAACTCGGCGTTTCCAACGGCACGCGATCTAAAATCGCTGACCACCGCCGGCAGTTATCTGGCCGCGCGCCATGCCAGCGTCGAGCGCGATGCGACCAACGCGGCGGCGTTCTATCGCTCGGCGCTGCGCACCGACCCGAAGAACAACGAGTTGCTGGACCGCGCCTTCATCTCATCGCTCGCCGAAGGCAATATCGATGAAGCCATCAAGCTGGTCGATCGTGTGCTGGCCGTCGACAAAACCAACCGTGTCGCGCGCCTTGTCGTCGGTGTTCGCGACCTCAAGATGAAGAAATATGCCTCCGCGCAAGCCAACATCAACCAGTCGGTGCGCGGGCCCGTCACCGATCTCGTCGCCACGCTGCTGGCAGCGTGGGCGACCACCGGGGCCGGCGACAGCAAGGCTGCGATCGCCAGCATCGACAGATTGACCGGGCCGGAATGGTATCCAATCTTCAAGGATCTTCATGCCGGCATGATCCTCGATTTCGCGAACAAGCCGAAGGATGCCGGCGTACGCTTTGAGCGCGCCTACAAGCTCGATGAAACCGCGCTGCGCGTGGCTGATGCCTATGCGCGCTGGCTGTCGCGCAATCAGGGCGACCAGGCGGCGCTGGCCGTTTACGAGGCTTTCAATCAGAAATTGGCGCGGCACCCTTTGGTGCTCGAAGGCATTAAGGAGACCAAGGCCAGCAAGAAGTTGCCGCCTTTGGTCGATTCCGTGCAGCAAGGTGCGGCGGAGGCGCTGTACGGCATCGGCGCGTCGCTGACCCGGCGCGGTGGCGAAGACCTCGCCCTCGTCTATTTGCAGCTCTCGCTCTATCTCGCGCCGAACCATTCGCTGGCGTTGCTCTCGCTCGCGGACCTCTACGAGTCGGTGAAGAAGCCGGCGATGGCAATCGCGATCTATGAGAAAGTGCCGGCTAATTCGCCGTTGAAGCGCAATGCGCAGATTCAGCAGGCGACCGACCTCGACGCCGTTGATCGTGGCGAGGAGGCGATCAAGATTCTAAAAAACGTGACAGCCGAGGATCCGAAAGATCTCGAAGCGATCATGGCGCTCGGCAATATCGAGCGCGGTAAAAAGAAGTTTGCCGATTGTTCGGAGACCTACACCAAGGGCATCGACGCGCTGCCGGCTGTCGAAAAGACGAGCTGGGTCTATTTCTACTTCCGCGGCATTTGCCTCGAACGCTCGAAGCAGTGGGCCAAGGCGGAAAGCGACATGAAGAAGGCGCTCGAATTGCAGCCCGAGCAGCCGCATGTGCTGAACTATCTTGGTTATTCCTGGATCGATCAGGGCATCAATCTTGACGACGCCATGAAGATGATCAAGCGCGCGGTCGATCAGCGCCCGGATGACGGCTACATCGTCGATTCGCTGGGCTGGGCCTATTATCGTACCGGCAACTATGCGGAGGCAGTCAAGACGCTCGAACGCGCAATCGACCTGAAGCCGGAAGACCCGACCATCAACGATCATCTCGGCGACGCCTATTGGCGCGTCGGCCGCACGCTGGAAGCCAATTTCCAGTGGGCGCATGCCCGCGACCTCAAGCCTGAGGCCGAGGAATTGCCGAAGATCGAAGCCAAGATTTCCAACGGCCTGCCGAGCGATCCGACGCCAGCCTCGGCTGCGGCCGATCCGGCCGCTTCGGACAAGAAAAAGGAAGACGACGGCAAGGGCGGCTGACATATACAGCGGTGAGCCTTTGCAAGAGATTGCATTGGCATAACCGCAGATATGGGGCTGATCGCCGATGCCGGCGTTAATTGAACAGGCGCGCGCGAAGGTCAATCTGACCTTGCGTGTGGTGGGACGTCGGGTGGACGGCTATCACGACCTCGAAAGCGTCGTGGCCTTCGCCGATTGTGCCGATACGCTGACACTCGATGTCGGCGACGCACTCACCCTCACGACAACCGGGCCAGGCGCGTTGGATTGCGGCGACGGTGCCGATAATCTCGTTTTGAAGGCCGCGCGGTTGCTGGCCGCGCGCGTCGATCATCTCCGAACGGGACATTTCACGCTCGACAAGCATCTGCCGGTCGCAGCCGGAATCGGTGGCGGCTCTGCCGATGCCGCTGCGGCACTGCGCTTGCTGGCCCGTGCCAATGTAATAGGCCCTGACGATCCGCGCCTTCTTGAAGTGGCCAAGATGACCGGTGCCGATGTGCCGGTGTGTCTGGATTCCAGAGCCTGTGTCATGACCGGCATCGGCGACACCCTGCTGCCGCTGACATTGCCGCAGATGGCCTGCGTCATGGTCAATCCGCGCGTCGCTGTCGCTACCAAAGACGTTTTCGAGGAACTCGGTCTCAAGGCCGGTCGGCTTCGTGTCGGCGTGGCAGACGTCTTGAAGGGCATCGCGTGGCCACAGGCCAATGCTTCGCGCGAGGACTGGCTTCGCTCGCTCAACAAGGGGACCAACGATCTCGAAGCGCCTGCTTTGGTGATTCAGCCCGTCATCGCGGATGTGCTCGCGGCGTTACGTGCAGCCAATGGCGTATTGTTGGCGCGGATGTCGGGATCGGGAGCGACCTGCTTCGCGCTGTTCGACGATGCGGTTGCGGCCAAGGCAGCCTCTAGCGTGATTGCGCAGGCCCAGCCCGGCTGGTGGGTCCATGCCGGAACGTTAGGTTCATAACGCCGTCGGCTCTAGCACGGCAACTGATGCGGCCCATCTCAGCACATGCAAAGCGACGGTCAGTGCGATCGCGCGAGACAGAACGCAACGACCTGTTCGAGTGCGGATTTCATCGGTGATGACGGAAACAGCGCCAGCGCATCGACCGCCATCGCGCCGTAGTGATGGGCACGACTGATGGTGTCTTCCAGCGCGCGATGCTTCGTCATCAAGCCGATTGCATAGTCAAGATCGGTGTCTTCGATCTCGCCCTTTTCAAGCGCCTTGACCCAGAAAGCGCGCTCGGCATCATTACCGCGGCGAAAGGCCAGCACCACAGGCAATGTGATCTTGCCCTCGCGGAAATCGTCGCCGACGTTTTTGCCGAGTTTTGCAGCTTTGCCGCCATAGTCGAGTACGTCGTCGACCAGTTGAAACGCGATGCCAAGATTCATGCCGACCGACCGGCACGCGGTCTGCTCGGCCTTTGGACGATTGGCGATGACCGGCCCGACCTCACAGGCAGCGGCAAACAATTCAGCCGTCTTGCCTCGGATGACCGCGAGATATTCGTCCTCGGTGGTCGCAGTGTTTTTCGCGGCGGCCAATTGCATCACCTCGCCTTCGGCGATGGTGGCGGCGGCGGACGACAGGATATCCAGCGCGCGGAGCGAACCGACCTCGACCATCATGCGAAACGCCTGTCCGAGCAGGAAGTCACCGACCAGAACGCTGGCCTCATTGCCCCACAGCATCCGCGCCGACAGCTTGCCGCGGCGAAGTTCGCTTTCGTCCACGACATCGTCATGCAGAAGCGTCGCCGTGTGCATGAACTCGACGGAGGCGGCGAGCTTGACATGGCCGTCGCCGCTATAGCCCGCGAGATGAGCCATCGCCAGTGTCAGCATCGGCCGCAGCCGTTTACCTCCGGATGAAATCAGGTGGTTGGCAACTTCCGGAATCATCGTGACGTCGGAGCCGGTGCGCGACAAAATGGTGGCGTTGACGCGCGCCATGTCCGAGGCGACAAGATCGATCAGTTGATCGATCGATGCGGCCGGACTCTCGAAGGGAACAATCACCGCCACGCGGAAGTCTCCAGATCAAAAATCAACACGTTTCCGAGCCGGATCGATGAATTGCCGTCATCCTCGTTTGACGTCAATTGCGGCGAATTCACTTTGGCCCGGTTGTTCAGTTCCGTATTTATCCGTCTCATGAGAAAATAGAAACTGCGAACGGGCGCGGCAAGGCCTGTCAGTGGCTGCAAGAGGATCAAAAAACGTGCGCGAACTGGTTCGGACCAATGACGTGGTGCTGGTGTCGGCGATTGGAGCGCTGCTGGACGGTGCCAACATCCATCATCTCGTGCTGGACCAGAATATGAGCATTATCGAAGGCTCGCTTGGCGTCATTCCGCGCCGGATTTTGGTCCACGAAGACGACAATCGCGAGGCCCGGCAGGTCATGATCGACGCCGGTTTGGGCCATGAACTGCGTGCCGATGGCTGAGGTGATCGCCGGGTTCAGCGACGACGGCTTTCTGGGTGGCCGGCTGATGCTGCGACAACCGCGACAGGGCCACCGCGCCGGCCATGACGCGATGGTGTTGGCGGGCTCCACGGCTGCAAATCCTGGCGACCGCGTTGTCGAATTCGGTGCAGGAGTGGGTGCCGCCGGGCTGGCGCTGGCGACCCGCGTGGCGGGGCTCGACCTGGTGCTGGTCGAGATCGATCCAGCGCTGACGCAACTCGCGCAGCACAATGCCGTTTCGAACGGGATTGCCGCACGCGGTATCGTACTGGACGTGGCCGCTAGCGCGGAGATTTTCGCAGCGGCCGGCCTTGTGCCCGACAGCACCGACGCCGTGTTGATGAACCCGCCATTCAACAATGCCGCCCAGCATCGCGCGTCGCCTGATAAAAGCCGGGCGGTCGCGCATGTCGCCGATCCGAAGACGCTGGCGGATTGGGTTCATGCGGCGCGGCGAATTCTGAAATCTGGTGGCGCGCTGACGATGATCTGGCGGGCGGATGGTTTGGCAGAGGTCCTGGCGACGCTGGATCGCGGATTTGGCAGTGTTGTGATTCAGCCGATGCATGCGACGCCGGACGGCGCGGCGATCCGGGTGTTGCTTCGCGCGGTCAAAGGCGGTCGCACGCCGCTGCGGCTTTTGCCAGCGCTGCTCCTGACGTCCAGCGACGTCAAATCCGCGCTTCTAGACGCGACAGCTTTACCGCTCGCAAAAGTGTGATTACTGCGGAGCGGCTTCCGGCTGCTTTGCCGGTGCGCTGGTGTAATGGATCGCAATTAGAAGCGTCGCGATCAACATCATGAGCAAATAGATTTTCATGGGTGTCTCACCGTAGCGCGCATTACTATCTATCTGATGGCAACGCAAAAGCGCCGCTCCTGTTTTATGACAGGCGCGCAATAAGTTTTGGTAAACGGCAAGGAAATGAAATGAGTCAACAGAGTCTCTCCACCCCTTCGCCGCTCGACCGTCTGATGCAATTTCTGCCCGCCGGGTGGCGCCGCAGCGGCAATGTGGTGCCGGTGGTCCGGCTTTCCGGCGTCATCGGCGCGGTAACGCCGCTGCGGCCGGGAATGACTTTGGCCAGCGTCGCGAAAATTCTCGACCGCGCTTTTTCAATGCGAAATGCCAAGGCTGTGGCGCTGGTGATCAATTCGCCCGGCGGCTCGCCGGTTCAGTCGCGGCAGATTTTCCTGCGCATCCGCCAGTTAGCCGCCGAAAAGAAACTGCCGGTTCTGGTGTTCGTCGAAGATGTCGCAGCCTCGGGCGGCTATATGATCGCCTGCGCGGGCGACGAGATTTTCTGTGATCCGTCCTCGATCCTCGGATCGATCGGCGTGGTCGGCGGCACTTTCGGCTTCAGCGAACTCATCAAGAAGATCGGCGTCGAGCGACGGCTCTATACGGCGGGCGAGCATAAAGCCTCGCTCGATCCGTTTTTGCCGGAAGATCCGGACGATGTCGCGCGGTTGAAATCGCTACAGAAGGAAATTCACGCGATCTTTATCGCGCTCGTCAAGCAAGGGCGCACCGGCCGCCTCAAGGGCGACGAGTCCAAACTGTTTTCGGGCGAATACTGGGCCGGCGAAACGTCCGTCGCCATGGGCCTCGCCGATGGGATCGGCGATCTACGATCGGTGCTGAAAGCACGCTTCGGCGATAAAGTGTCGATGCCGGTGATCGCCCAACCGACTGGCCTGCTGTCCGGTCTGTTGGGCCGCAAATCTGCCGGTGCGACGGGCTTGAGCGGCCTGCCGGAGGAACTGGTCTCGGCGCTGGAGACGCGCGCGATCTGGGCGCGTTACGGATTCTGACGATTGCCCACACGACGATCTTGCGCGACACTGCGCGAAAGGGGCTAAAATGTCATGACGGACAAGGATCGACAGATGCCGCCGCTGGTCGCACTCGCGGGCTTTTTGGGAAGCGCCGCTATCATTCGCTGGGCCTACAAGACTGCGAAAAAGATCAATGGTGAGTTGGACGACGCGCGTCTGAGGCGAGTTGCCGAACGGAAACCGGTCGGTGACATTCCGACACTGCGCCGCGATCCTGAGACTGGGGCGTATCGGCCGGGGCGATAAGTGTCTTCATTTGGGGGAAAATTGCCCCCCAAAACGACTTGCGCCGGCCTGAGAGGGGGCATCCTCTAAAGACCGGCGAGCAAGCTGTAGACTGGTTTTCTAACGAGACCTGGAGGTCATGAGGCCGTTTGTGGCGTCCTCATCAAAACAATCCGCAACATCGACATCCGTTCCGGTCGCTTCGATTTTTTTTGCCGTATGCCTTTTATTACGGGTGCATAGCGGCAATGGTTTCAATGCCAGCGCGTCCCCACACGTTCAAATCACTTCGACGTGCGGGCGCATCCGGTTTTCTCCAGACCGCGCCTTGATTCCAGAAACCGGCGTGGATACGGTCCGCGCGCGCGGGAACCGCCCGATACGCTTACAAAACGAATGGTTTTTATGGACTCCATCCCGCCGCATATGCGTCCGGAACGATCGTTCCAGGGCCTAATCCTGACGCTGCAACGCTTTTGGGCGGATCAGGGCTGCATCATTTTGCAGCCTTACGACATGGAGGTCGGCGCGGGGACGTTTCACCCGGCGACGACGTTGCGCGCCCTCGGCCTGAAGCCGTGGAATGCCGCTTACGTGCAGCCGTCGCGCCGCCCGAAGGATGGCCGCTACGGAGAAAACCCAAACCGCTTGCAGCATTATTACCAGTTTCAGGTGATCCTGAAGCCATCGCCGCCGAATTTGCAGGACCTCTATCTCCAATCGATGGCCGCGATCGGCGTCGATGCGAAACTGCACGACATCCGCTTTGTCGAGGACGACTGGGAAAGCCCGACGCTCGGCGCATGGGGGCTCGGCTGGGAGTGCTGGTGCGACGGCATGGAAGTGTCGCAATTTACCTACTTTCAGCAGGTCGCGGGCGTCGAATGCGCGCCGGTGGCGGGCGAACTGACCTATGGGCTCGAACGGCTCGCGATGTATGTGCAGGGTGTCGATCGCGTCTATGACCTCAACTTCAATGGTCGCGAGGGCGCTGAGAAGGTCACTTACGGTGACATCTTTCTGCAGGCCGAGAAGGAATATTCCCGGCACAATTTCGAGCATTCCGACGCCGACATGCTGTTCAAGCAGTTCGCGATGGCCGAGGAAGCCTGCAAGAAATACCTCTCGGCTGGCTGGCATGACGGCAAGCGCGAGGCGCATCTGATGGCGCTGCCGGCTTATGACCAGTGCATCAAGGCAAGCCACGTTTTCAATTTGCTCGATGCCCGCGGCGTGATCTCGGTGACTGAGCGCCAGAGCTATATTGGCCGCGTCCGTGACCTCGCCAAGGCCTGCGGCGAAGCCTGGCTGCATACTGAAGCCGGAAGTGCCGCCTGATGCCTGATCTCCTTCTTGAACTTTTTTCCGAAGAAATTCCGGCGCGGATGCAGGCCAAGGCCGCCGAGGATCTGCGCCGTATGGTGACGGACAAGCTCGTCGCCGAGGGGCTAGTCTATGAGGGCGCGAGGGCTTTCGCGACGCCGCGCCGCTTGGCGCTGACCGTCCATGGCATTCCGGCGCGGCAGTCGGACCTGAAAGAAGAGCGCAAAGGCCCGCGTGTCGGCGGCCCGGACGCCGCCGTGCAGGGCTTTCTAAAAGCGACTGGATTGGCATCGCTCGACGAAGCCAAGATCCAGCGCGATCCGAAGAAGGGCGATTTCTATATCGCGTTGATCGAAAAACCGGGCCGCCCGACGCTCGATGTGCTGGCCGACATGATGCCGCTCATCATCCGCACCTTTCCGTGGCCCAAACAAATGCGCTGGGGCGAACGCTCGGCCAAATCGAGTTCGCTGACATGGGTGCGGCCTCTGCATTCGATCATCGCGACCTTCGGCATCGACACTGAAGACCCTGAGGTGGTCGCATTCGATATCGCCGGCATTGTCTCCGGGCAGACCACGCGCGGACATCGTTTCATGGCGCCCGATGCCTTCGATGTCAGGCGTTTTGCCGATTATGAATCCAAATTGTTCGCCGCGAAAGTCGTGCTCGATCCGCAGCGTCGCCGCGATATTATTTTAGCGGATGCGAAAACGCTGGCACAGGCGCAGGGTTTCGAACTGGTCGAGGATCAAGTGTTGCTCGACGAAGTCGCGGGGCTGGTCGAATGGCCGGTCGTCCTGATGGGGTCGTTCGACGAGGCGTTTTTGACGATTCCCGGCGAGGTGATCCGCGCCACGATCCGCAACAACCAGAAGTGTTTTGTCGTCAGCGATCCGGCCACGGGCAAACTCACCAACCGTTTCATCCTCACCGCGAATATCGAGGCGAGTGACGGCGGTGCCGCGATCGTCGCCGGCAACGAGCGCGTGATCCGCGCCCGGCTGTCCGACGCAAAATTCTTTTACGAGACCGATCTCAAAACCAAGCTCGAAGATCGGCTGCCGAAGTTCGACAAGATTGTGTTTCATGAGAAGTTGGGCTCGCAGGCGGAGCGCATCGCGCGCATCGAACGGCTCGCGGCCGAGATTGCACCGTTGGTCGGAGCGGATGTCGAGACAACCAAGCGCGCCGCGCGACTTGCTAAAGCGGATTTATTGACCGAGGTGGTCGGCGAATTCCCCGAGTTGCAAGGCCTTATGGGTAAGTATTACGCGCTGGCGCAGGGCGAAGATGCGTCCGTCGCCGCCGCAAGTGAGGACCACTACAAGCCGCAAGGCCCGGCCGATCGCGTGCCTGATAATCCGGTCTCGATTGCCGTTGCACTCGCCGATAAGATCTACACGCTGGTCGGATTCTGGGCTATCGACGAAAAGCCGACAGGGAGTAAAGACCCGTTCGCGCTCAGGCGCGCAGCGCTGGGTGTGATCAGGTTGGTATTGGCAATGGATCGTAGGTTGCCATTGCTAACTCTTTTTCATTGTGCGCAAAAACCGTGGCTAATCAACCCGCCTTTACGTGTGCCTGATACAATTGGCGCTCCTTTCAGCGCTAGCGAAAAGTGGAGCAAAGATAAAGCTGATCTCCTCGCCTTCTTCGCCGATCGCCTGAAAGGCCAACTCCGCGAGCAGGGCGCGCGGCATGATCTTGTCGACGCTGTCTTCGCGCTCGAAGGTCAGGACGACCTCCTGATGATCGTCCGTCGCGTTGAGGCACTCGGCAAATTCCTCGATACTGATGACGGCAAGACTTTGCGTGCGGGCGTCAAGCGTGCGTCGAATATTCTCGCTATTGAAGAGAAAAAGGACAAGCGCAGCTACGACGGCGCTCCGGACCCGGCATTGTTCAAGCTCGACGCCGAAAAAGCGCTCGCCATATCCATTGCCGAAGTTCAGCCCGAAGCTGCGGCGGCCGTCGCAAAGGAAGACTTCGCGGCCGCAATGACTGCAATGGCCAAGCTGCGCCCGGCAGTCGATGCGTTCTTCGAGCACGTCAAGGTCAATGACGACGACGCAGCCGTGCGTGAAAATCGTCTCAAATTATTGAACGAGATTCGCGCTGCGACGCGAGCCGTGGCAGACTTTTCGAAGATACAGGATTGAGTTTGTCATTCCGCACCAGGCGATCCGGAATGACAAAGAGGTGGAACCAAATCCGGTCCGCGCCGTCTCACGTAGCGGACCTCTTCAAAACGCTCTGGAGCACCCTATGACCATCACAATGGCCAACGTCCCGGCAATCGTCGCTTTGCTGGCCGGCATTCTAATTCTACTGATGCCGCGGCTTTTGAACTTTGTTGTCGCGATCTATCTGATCTTCATCGGCCTGGTCGGGCTCGGCGTCTTCCGGATGCTGAAGTTCTGAGGCTGCAACTTCGGTTCCTCTTCGGCTTGCGCCGCTACAGTCAAAGTGGTGTAAGGCGCGCAGCGTAGCCGTTTTCCCTCACGAAAGACCGTCTGGACGCCATGGTAGCTCAAACATCGGCCAATACCGCAACGACCTCCGCCAAATCCGCATCGGACACTGCGCCGGACGGAAAATGGGTGTTCTCCTTTGGTGACGGCAAGGCCGAAGGTGACGCCGCGATGCGTAACCTGCTCGGCGGCAAGGGTGCCAATCTGGCCGAAATGGCCAATCTCGGCCTGCCGGTGCCGCCCGGCTTTACGCTGCCGACGGCGGTCTGCACATATTTCTACGCGCACGACAAATCTTATCCGGCCGAGTTGAAAACACAGGTCGAAGCAGCATTGACGGTGGTCGGCAAGATCGCCGGCAAGGGCTTTGGCGACGCCACCAACCCGTTGCTGGTGTCGGTGCGCTCCGGCGGCCGCGCCTCGATGCCAGGCATGATGGATACGGTGCTTAATCTCGGCCTCAACGACGAGACAGTAGAGGCGCTGGCTAAGCTGTCCGGCGACAAGCGCTTCGCCTATGACAGCTACCGCCGCTTCATCACGATGTATTCGGATGTTGTGCTCGGCTTCGAGCACCATCATTTCGAGGACATCCTCGACACTTACAAGGATTCCAAGGGCTATTCGCTCGATACGGATTTGGAAGGCGACGACTGGATCGAACTGGTCAAGCGTTACAAAGAGGCTGTGGCGCAAGAGACCGGGCATGATTTCCCGCAGGACCCGCACGCCCAGTTATGGGGCGCGATCGGTGCTGTGTTCTCATCCTGGATGAACGCGCGTGCCGTTACTTATCGCCGCTTGCACGACATCCCTGAGTCATGGGGCACCGCTGTCAACATTCAGGCGATGGTGTTCGGCAATATGGGCGACACGTCTGCGACGGGCGTCGCCTTCACGCGAAATCCCTCGACGGGCGAGAGCAAACTGTACGGCGAGTTTCTTATCAACGCGCAGGGCGAGGATGTCGTCGCCGGCATCCGGACGCCGCTGTACATCCCCGCGGCCCCCCG
>JAYUEY010000033.1:0-32727 GCA_043739005.1 Tardiphaga sp. | reverse complement strand
TGAGGATGGTCTCGATCTCGCCGCGCTGGGCGTCGTTAAAGCTTTGCGCCGACGCAGCGATCGGTGCGCCGCCAAGTGCGAGCGCGACGAGCGCCGGGGCGAGAAAACGAAACGACAGCATGGCAAATTGTCCTTTGGGCGGGAGTCACTATTCACATCGCATCAGCGACTATTCTTGAAACGGCATAACATTTTGCGAAGCTGATTGTCGTCTTGCGGCGCGAATATGCGGAATTTGTGGTCACAATGTCGTGGAAATTCACGACGGCAGGTCCGGATCGCCGCTCATTGCCCGTCAGTTTTTGTCCGGCTGCTTGGCGCTGACGATGTCATCGGCCTTCACCCATCCGGGCGTGCCGACCGCAAAACGTGTCTTGGCACGGCTGGCAAGGTCGCGCGCGGTCTTGTTGTCGCCGCGTAGATAAGCGGCTTGCGCGGACGCCAAGTCAGCCTGCGCATAGTCTCCCTTGCGGCCATAGGCCATCGCCAGTTGCGTGTAACCGAGCGGCGCTTCTGTTTCCTTGGCCACCGCAGCGCGCAGGATTGCGATGGCCTCGTCGGTCGTGGCCTTGTTGTCTGATGCGACCAGCGCTTGCCCAAGGAGTATCTCGATCAGCGGCGCATTCTTCGATAGTTGCACCGCCTTGCGCAGTGGAGCTACGGCGTCGGCCGGGCGGCCGCGTTCTAGAAATGCCTGTCCCTTGAGTTCGTAGAAATAGGGATTGGTCGGCTGTACCTGAATCAGCGCGTCGATCTGGGGAATGGCGCTGCGCAGATCGCCGTGCAGATAGGACGAGATCGCGCGGGCATAGCGGGCGGGCAGGGTATCAACATTGGACGGATAACGCCGGGCGATGGTGTCGGGGCGTTCGAGAAAACCGGCAGTCTTGGCGCGCATCATCTCGTGGCGTAACAAGAGCGCGGCATCGTCCTTCTTGTCCCAATATGGACTGGCCTTGGCGACCCCTTCCAGCGCTGCGACGCGCTCAGACGGCATCGGGTGCGACATCTGATACGGGTCCGAGCCGCGCGCCGCGAACAGGCTGTCCGCGCTGAAGCGCTTGAAGGTTTCGTACATGCCCTTCGACGATTGCCCGGTCGCATTGAGGAATTTGACGCCAGCGCGGTCGGCGTTTTCCTCCTGCTGACGCTGGTAGGACAGCATGTTGCGCCGGATCATGTCCTGCGGACCCATGATCGCCGCCATACCGACTTCGCTCGCGCCGCCGCTGCGACCGCCCCCGGCCACGACGGCTCCTGCACCGAGCAGCATGGCGATAATCATCTGGGTCTGCGCACGGGCCAACTGTTCGCGCATCTTTGACAGATGGCCGCCGGCGAGATGGCCGGTCTCGTGCGCCAATACGCCGATTAACTGGTTCGGTGTCAGTGATTGCGTCAGCGCACCGTAATTGACAAAAATGCGCCGGCCATCGGCGACGAACGCATTAAACGCGCTGTCATTGATGATGACGATCTGGATGTTCTGCTTTTCGAGCCCGGCCGCGCGCAGGATCGGCTGCGTATAGTCTTTCAGCAGTTGCTCGATTTCGGTGTCGCGCAGCAGAGGCGGGCCTTTGTTGACCTGCGCATGTGCCAGCGACGGCACGGCGATCGCGGCGGCCGCAGCGAGTGCAACGAAGTGCCGGCTGCCGCTTCGCATCACGCCGATCAGGCCTTGTTGCCGGACTTTCATTACTTTCATCATGGGCCGTGGTTCGGATACATAGGGGCGCGAATAATCGTTGGAATACGGCGGCAGCGCGGCACAGCTTGCGTCAGGCCGTCACTGTACCGGGTAGATAGCAGTTTCTCATGATCGACACGAGTTTGACCAGCCGCGCGCGGCGTTTGTTGACGCCCGCCGCACGATCCGACGTCCCGCCCTTCATGGTGATGGACGTGATGGCCGAAGCCGCCCGCATCGAGGCCGCCGGCGGCCACGTTATTCACATGGAGGTCGGACAGCCGGCGGCCTCCGCGCCGACAACGGCGTTGGCGGCAGCGCAGGCGGCGCTGAGCCGAGGGCGGATCGACTACACCTCGGCGCTGGGCATTCCCGGCCTGCGTGCTCGCATCGCCCGGCATTATCGCCAAGTCTATAACTGCGAGGTCGATGCCGAGCGGATCATCGTCACGACGGGATCGTCGGGAGCTTTCATCCTCGCGTTTCTGGCGATGTTCGAACCGGGCGACCGCGTCGCCATCACCAGTCCCGGTTACCCACCCTATCGCCATATCCTGACCGCGCTCGGCTGCGAGCCGGTATTGATCGAGACCCATGCCGAAACCCGCCACGCGCTGACCGGCGAGATGCTGCTGGCGGCGCATCACAAGACGCCTTTGAAGGGGGTGCTGGTCGCAAGCCCGGCCAATCCAACCGGCACAATGATGTCGCGCGAGGCGCTGACGGGCCTGATGGCAGCAGCGGACAGCGCCGGCATCCGTTTCATATCCGATGAAATCTATCACGGCCTCGATTACGCTTTTCCTGCAGTTACGGCGGCGGAGTTGTCGCCGGATGCACTCGTCATCAATTCCTTTTCGAAGTATTTTTGCATGACCGGCTGGCGCGCCGGCTGGATGGTGGTGCCGGAACCGCTGGTGCGGCCGATCGAACGCCTGCAGCAAAATCTGTCGATCTCCGTGCCGACGCTTTCGCAGATCGCAGCCGAAGCCGCCTTCGAGGGTCGTGCCGAGATGGAAACGATCAAACACGGTTATGAAGACAACCGCCGGATCCTGATCGAGGGTTTCCCGGAGGCGGGCCTCACGGAATTCCTGCCGGCGGACGGCGCGTTCTATCTCTATGTCGATGTCTCGAAATTCACCGACGACAGTTTCGACTTCACAAAACGTATGCTGGCCGACACCCATGTTGCGGCGACGTCCGGCATCGATTTCGATCCGGTGCGCGGCAAGTCTTTCGTGCGATTTTCCTATGCGCGATCGGCGGACGACATGCACGAAGCCGTCAAACGCATCACGCGCTGGCTGCCGCAACAGCGCTGATCATCGCATGGGTTGCTTGTGAACTTGCGGCGTCCGGCGCTATTTCGGATCATCGTCTTCTGGAGATCGTTATGCCGGCACCTTACCACCCTCTCGCAACGCCGTTTCTGCGCAGCGGCGCGGCCGGAATCGCACGTGCAACGTTGCTTGTCGTGGTCGGTACTGCGCTGCTGGCCTTGTCAGCCAAGGTCAATGTTCCGCTGCCATTCGTGCCGATGACACTGCAGACGCTGGTCGTGCTGCTGATCGGCGCGGGCTATGGCTGCCGGCTCGGTGTTACGACGATTTTGACTTATCTGGCCGAGGGCGCGCTCGGTCTGCCGGTGTTTGCTGGTCCGGTCGGCGGGCTCGCGCCGTTGTTGGGGCCGACAGCCGGCTATCTCACTGGCTTCGTCGTTGCCGCATTACTGGCTGGGTTGCTCGCCGAGCGCGGCTGGGACCGCTCGGTTCCACGCTTGTTCGCAGCGATGATGCTTGGCCACGCCGCCATTCTGGCGCTGGGGTGCTTCTGGCTCGCTTATGGCGTCAAGCTCGGCGTCGATAAGGCTGTGATGGTCGGCGTCGTGCCGTTTCTCGCCGGTTCGTTGGTGAAGTCCGCGCTCGGTGCAGTGTTGTTGCCTGTTGTGCGGAAACTGTCGGACAGTCGAAAAATTTGAGACACGCCGATAAGTCACAAAATTGAATTGACTCCCCACTGCCGTTCGACTTTGGCTGGTGTGGCTGGGTGTCGCGCCTGAAACAAGGAGCACGCCTCGACCCATCCAAGGAGAGTGCGATGTCCCCCACCGTCATCAGCGGCACGCCCGCGACCAAGGCCAAGCAGCCGTGGTATAAAATTCTTTATGTCCAGGTTTTGATCGCGATCCTCATTGGCGGACTGCTTGGGTCGTTTGCGCCGCAAATCGCGACCAATGAATGGATCAAGGCGCTCGGCGACGGCTTCATCAAGCTCATAAAGATGGTGATTGCACCGATCATTTTTTGCACCGTGGTCTCCGGAATCTCTCATATCGACGATGCCCGTAAAGTGGGCCGCGTCGGGATCAAGGCGCTGGTCTATTTCGAGATTGTGTCGTCCTTCGCGCTCATCCTCGGCCTCGTCATGGGCAATCTCTTTCAGGTCGGCCACGGCATTGCCACCAAGCCCGATGCGGCCGCCGTTGCAGGTTTTGTGAAGCAGGCCGAAGGGCAGAAGACGGTCGACTTCTTCCTGAACATCATTCCAGACAGCGTGGTCGGCGGCTTTGCCCGCGGCGACATTCTTCAGGTGCTGCTTTTCGCGATCCTGTTCGGTTTCGCACTGATGGCCATGGGCGAGCGCGGCCACAAGCTGCGCGACATCATCGATGAGTCGGCGCATGCGGTGTTCGGCGTCATCGCGATCGTGATGAAGGCCGCTCCGATCGGCGCGTTCGGTGCGATGGCCTACACGATCGGCAAGTTCGGCCCGGCGGCGCTGACCAACCTACTCAGCCTGATCGTGTTGTTCTATGCGACGGCGGCGCTGTTCATCGTCCTTGTGCTCGGTTTCATCGCCAAGATGGTCGGCTTCAATATCTTTAAGTTTCTCGCCTTCATCAAAGACGAATTGCTGATCGTACTCGGCACCTCGTCGTCGGAAAGCGCGTTGCCGCAATTGATGGCGAAGCTCGAACGGCTTGGCTGCTCGAAGTCGGTGGTCGGCCTTGTGGTGCCGACCGGCTATTCGTTCAATCTCGACGGCACCAATATCTACATGACGCTGGCGACATTGTTCATCGCGCAGGCGCTCGGTGTCGAATTGTCGTTCGGTCAACAGATTACGATTCTGCTGGTGGCGATGCTGACCTCGAAGGGTGCTAGCGGCGTCACCGGGGCGGGCTTCATCACGCTGGCAGCGACGCTGAGCGTGGTCGATCCGCGTTTGGTGCCGGGCATGGCGATCGTCTTCTCGATCGACAAGTTCATGAGCGAGGTGCGCGCGCTGACCAACATCATCGGCAACGGCGTGGCCGCCGTGTTCGTGTCGTGGTGGGAAGGCGAACTCAACCATGAGCAGATGCACGCGGCGCTCAACCAGAAGATTGATCCGTCCGATCTGGAGACGGCCGTCACGACCGGATAGTCGCTTCTCGTCATAGACGTCTAAACTAAAAAAACCGCCCGGTTGTCCGGGCGGTTTTTCGTTGTGACCTTTTTGTGGCAGTTACTCGCCGCCGCCGAAGCGGCGCGACCACCAGCCTGCTTTTCGTGGTGCGCTGGGTTCGGCGACCGCTTCCGGTGCAGAGGCTGGTTCCGACGTCGGAGCGGGGGTTACCACGGGGGCGGGCGCTGGCTGCGACTCGGTCATAATTGGATCGCTGCCGAAGCTGACCTTTTCGCGCACCGTCGAGCGGCGGCGGCTTGCGGCTTTGTCATCAACCGCGCTGTCGCTTTGCATGGACGGTGTGGCCACCGGCTCTGGCTCCTGAGCGGCCACCGGCGGAGCGGGCTCGGCGGGCACGGTCACGTTGGGGCCGTTACGCTCGGAGACATAGGCATCCTGCTCACGGGCCGCATCGCGGCGCGGATCGTCCCAGGGCTGCGAGTCAGGTTCCTGCTTGGGTTGGGCTTCAGGCTTACCGTCAGGGTGACCCTCGAAATCGGCAACGGCACCGGCCGCATCCGACTCGGTCTTCGGACCGAGTTCATCGGCGATCGAGCCGACCAATCCATCCTCGGTGCCATTGCGCCGGCGGCGACCGCCACGGCGGCCACGGCGGCGAGGACGCCGCTCATCGCCGGCAGCGCCTTCCAAGGTCGCTCCTTCTGCCTGCGTTTCGGCTGGCTGATCGTCCGTTTCGGCATCAGTATTGGAATCGTCGGCGACGGTGTCGCCATCAGCGGCAACAGCAGGCGACGCCTCGCCGTCCTGGTTGCGCGCGCCGTGTGGCGACCCTTCACGGCCTTCGCCGCGACCACGCCTGCGGCGCCGCCGCTTGCGCTTGCGGCCATCCGCATCGGTGTCGGACTCAACGCTATCTTCGGCAGCAGAAGGAGCACCATCGACGACGTCTTCAAGCAGACCGTGCTCGACATTGCCGTGTTCGACAAGATCATCCTCGACAAAATCGTGCCCGACAGAACCTTGCCCCACAAGACCTACTGTTTCCTCGGTCTCGACCTCGGCCTCAACATCGAAGGCCTCGTCGTCCTCGTCGTAGATTTCCTCATGCGGTGGTGGGAATGCCGCGACCTGTGCCGCGAGATTGGCTTTCGCCACATCTAGCGTGTAGATCTGATCGCCGCGATCGATGAGGAACGATTGTAGCGCTGTCACGGACGGATCGGCGATCACGGCCAGCGTTACCTTGAAGCTGGTTTCAAGATCGCGCAGATGCCCGCGCTTGTGGTTCAGCACATAGAGCGCGACGTCGGCGCGGGTGCGCACTACCAGATTATGGGTGGCACCCTTCATCAGGATTTCTTCGAGTCCGCGCAGCAATTGCAGTGCGACCGAGGAGACCGAACGGACATGGCCGGAGCCGCCGCATTGCGGGCAGGGCTCCGTCGAGCTTTCCAGCACGCTGGCGCGAATCCGCTGGCGCGACATTTCCAGCAGGCCGAAATGCGAGATACGGCCGACCTGGATGCGGGCGCGATCCTGCCGCAAGCAATCCGACATCTTGCGCTCGACCGAACGGTTGTTGCGCTTCTCGTCCATGTCGATGAAGTCGATAACAATCAAACCAGCGAGATCGCGCAGCCGCAATTGCCGGGCGACTTCTTCCGCCGCTTCCAGATTGGTTTTGAGAGCTGTGTCCTCGATGTGATGCTCGCGGGTCGATCGCCCGGAGTTGACGTCGATCGAAACCAAAGCCTCGGTCTGGTTGATGACGATGTAGCCGCCGGACTTCAACTGTACGGTCGGCGAGAACATCGCATCGAGCTGGCTTTCGACGCCCATTCGCGAGAACAGCGGCTGGCCGTCACGATAGAGCTTCACCGCCCGCACATTGGACGGCATCAGCATTTTCATGAAGTCGTGCGCTTCGCGGTAGCCGGCATCACCGGCAACCTGAATTTCGTCGATCTCCTTGTTATAAAGATCGCGCAGCGAGCGCTTGATGAGCGATCCCTCTTCATAGACGAGGGTCGGTGCCTGCGACTTCAGCGTCATGTCGCGCACGGTTTCCCACATGCGGATGAGGTATTCGAAGTCGCGCTTGATCTCGGGCTTGGTCCGGGCCGCACCAGCGGTACGCAGAATGATCCCCATGCCTTCCGGCACGTCGAGATCCTGCACGACTTCCTTGAGGCGGGAGCGATCCTGCGCCGAGGTGATCTTGCGGGAAATGCCGCCACCGCGTGCGGTGTTCGGCATCAGCACGGCGTAGCGGCCGGCGAGCGAGAGATACGTCGTTAAAGCCGCGCCCTTGTTGCCGCGCTCTTCCTTGACGACCTGCACCAGCATCACCTGGCGGCGCTTGATGACTTCCTGGATCTTGTACTGTCGGCGCGGGCGGAACGAGCGCTCCGGAACTTCTTCCAGCACGTCTTCACCGCCGACGGATTCCACGACGTCTTCTTCGGCTTCCTCGCCGTCATCCTCATCGTCCTCGTCACCGTCGTCATGATCGGCCGCGTGCGTGTCGTGATGGCCGTCATCGGTATGAACCGCATGTTCGCTATCGTCGTGATGAGCGGCCACGAGATCGCGATGTTCTGAGTCGTCGTGATGCGCATGTTCGCTGTGGTCAGGAGCCGCATGATCGTGAGCGGCGTGATCGTGAGCCGCATGGTCATGAGCCGCGTGATCGTCATGCGACGGCGCAGGGGCTGCTGTGGATGCGTTTGCAGAGCGTGCGGTGCCGTCTTCAGGCTGCAACGTCTGTACGGCCTGATCGGTCGCGTTGGCGATCTCGGCCGAGGACGTCGGATGGTCGCTCGCGGGCGCAGCGACAGAAGCCGGTGCGTCGCCCGTTATCGGGTGGTCGTGATCGCCGGCGTGCAACTGCTCGGCAGGTGCTGCGTCCGGATGAGCGTGTTCAGCATGGTCGTACTCGCCAAGCGGAGCGCGGTTGCTGCCGTCGTCGATATGCGGCTGCGGCGCAAGGCTTAAATCAACAAGGCTCGGATCAATAAGGCTTGGATCGATAAGGCCAGAATCAACAAGGTTTGGATCGAGCTCGACCACGGTGCTCTGGACGCGCTCGCCACCGCTGCGGCGGCGCGCATTGCGATGCCGGGGCTTGCGACGGCTAGAGCGGTTGTCGGTTTCTTCCTCGGCCTCGCGATGCGCGCGCTCGTCGGCTTCGATCAGGGCCTGACGATCAGCAACCGGGATTTGGTAGTAATCCGGGTGGATTTCGCTGAAAGCGAGAAACCCATGGCGATTGCCGCCATATTCAATGAAGGCTGCCTGAAGCGACGGTTCGACCCGCGTGACCTTGGCGAGGTAGATATTGCCGCGCAGTTGCTTGCGCTGGGCGGTCTCAAAGTCGAATTCTTCAACGCGGTTGCCGCGTATTACAACGACCCGGGTTTCTTCCGGGTGGGTCGCATCGATGAGCATTTTGTTGGGCATGGTTCAACTCATGGCGGCAGAGGGCGCGCGACACGGCAGGCGCGGAACGCGCAGCCGGGTGACGCGACGGTCCACCTGATTCGGGGGTGAAAGGAAGGCCAAAACGCTGGAACATGCGGCTTGTAATAGACCTCGCCGAACCGCCCGTTGCGAAACGGCGTGTGGAGCGAGCGCTCCGCATCGGCGTTGCCGCAGTCTGGGTCGGGATCGGCATTACAGTCTGGCGCATCAAGCGTCGGCCCGTCTGAATAAAGTGGCGGCAGGGTGCCGCCTGTTGGTGCTGAACGACCGACGCCGCGCAATCTGCGCTCGCCGGCTGTCGCAAATCACGGTCCCCAATCTGTTTCCAACGGAAACAAGGCCCGTGACAGGATCATGACATGTGACCGTGCCCTGAAACGAGATCTTTTGACAGTGACATCGCCTTAACGAAGACACCGCTTTCCCGAAATCGTCTTTGGGAGCCGGTCGCCGCTCGGGCTTAAACCGCCCGTTCCTGACCGGCCGCGCACTGCGCTGGCCGTGGAGGGGTCGGAAGGAGCGCCAAACTCCTATGATAGGAGACCGGCGCTGCACCCTTGAGGCTGAACACGACACAACCGAAAGTTTAAGCCGTCAGCACTTTTTTACATACGCGGATCGGACGCGCCTTGCAAGGCAAGCGTCACACCGCTGCAACATGGCGCATAAATCCGAATCATGACGTTAACGTTTGATTAACTCTGCGGTTCTAATGCGTTAGATAGCACTGGTCGGAGATTTGAAGCTGGTGACGAGCAGCGTCAAACAGATTGTCAAATGGCAGACGGCGCTGGCCTGCGTCGCAGCTTCTCTGTGCGCGGTCAGTCCCCCGACTCGGGCGGCGGGCTCCGAATCGACAATCGTCGCATCGCCATCGCAATATCCGGTTGCATCGGATGTCCGCCTCGCCGGCGACGAGCAACAGACCCGCTTCATTCTCGATTTCGACCGTGCCGTGCCGCTTCGCGCCTTTACGCTCGCCGACCCTTACCGGGTGGTCGTGGACATGCCGCAGGTCAATTTTCATCTCGCCGCAGGGGCGGGGACTGCAGCGCGCGGACTGGTCAAGGCGTTTCGTTACGGGATGGTGATGCCGGGCGGGTCGCGGATCGTGCTCGATCTCACCGGGCCGGCAAAAGTCGCGAGCGCGCGGGTGCTGGACGCAGCCAATGGTCAGCCGCCGCGTCTGGTGATCGAACTTGAAGCGGTTGAAACTTCGGCCTTCGTGGCGGCAGCACCGGCCGAACAAAAGCCATTGGATGCGCCGATCCAGACCGTGGCGATGACGACGCCCGCATTTCCTGCGGCATTGCCGGATGCGATGCGTGGGACGATTCCCGAATCAACTCCCGGAACCAAACCCGCACCGGTCATCGCGCCGCCAGTGACCGACGCGCGGCCGGTCGTTGTGATCGATCCCGGTCATGGCGGCATCGATAACGGCACGCAGGCTGGCAGCGAATCGGAAAAGAACCTCGTGCTCGGCTTCGCTTTGGCGTTGCGCGATCGCATCGAGAAGGCGGGTAAATACCGTGTCGTCATGACCCGCGACGACGATACGTTTATTCCGCTCGGCGACCGCACCAAGATCGCGCGCAGCCATTCGGCCGCGCTGTTCCTTTCGATTCATGCCGACGCGCTGCCGCGCGGCGAGGGCTCGGCGCAGGGCGCGACCGTCTATACGTTGTCCGACAAGGCGTCCGACGCCGAGGCCGAGCGTTTGGCTGATTCGGAAAACAAGTCCGATGCGATCGGCGGCGTGAACCTCACGGAAGAGCCGGCCGATGTCGCAGACATCTTGATTGATTTGGCGCAGCGCGAGACCCGCACCTTCTCGAATCATTTCGCGCGGCTTCTGGTCGGCGAGATGAAAACGACAGCACGGATGCACAAATATCCGCTGAAATCAGCCGGCTTCAAGGTGCTGAAAGCGCCTGACGTGCCGTCGGTGCTGCTTGAACTCGGTTATGTATCGGACAAAAGCGACCTACAGCAGCTCGTTTCCGAGACATGGCGGACCAAGACAGTCGGCTCGGTCAATCAGGCGCTCGATGCGTTTTTCGCCCGCAGGATCGTCTCGGCAGGCAAGGGAAAATGATTCAGGCGCGCCTGAAACGTGCCTGATGTTGATCGCGTATTTCGCGTCAGGGTGTCTGCAAAGCCCTAGTTTGGACACAGCCGCGTCCTTATAGATCGTCGATGAATTTCGCTGTCGCAGCCCTCAGGGAATCAGCGACAACACGGTCTGGCCAGCGCGGTCTGCGCGGCATGGATGAACGAGAAACGGACAGTCGATAATGCGCTTGCTGCTGCGGTTCATGGGCTTTCTGTTTGCGGCCGGGACGATCCTGTTCCTTGTCGGCGTCGCCGCTGCTGCCGGCATGATCTGGCATTATTCCAAAGACTTGCCGGAATATTCTCAACTACAGGATTATGAGCCGCCAGTGATGACGCGCGTTCATGCGTCGGACGGCGCGTTGCTCGGCGAATACTCAAAAGAGCGCCGGTTGTATTTGCCGATTCAGGCAGTGCCGAAGCTTGTCATCAATGCTTTCCTGGCGGCCGAGGACAAGAACTTCTTCGAGCATGGTGGCATCGACTACACCGGCATGGCCCGCGCAGCGGTTCTTTATGCCCAGAACTTCGGGTCGAACAAGCGCCCGCAGGGCGCGTCCACGATCACCCAACAGGTCGCCAAGAACTTCCTCCTAACCAACGAAGTCTCATTCACCCGCAAGATCAAAGAAGCTCTGCTGGCGATGCGGCTGGAGCGTGCCTATTCGAAGGAGAAGATCCTCGAACTGTATCTCAACGAAATTTATCTCGGGCTTGGCGCTTATGGCATCGCTGCCGCCTCGCTGGTCTATTTCGACAAATCCGTGAACGAACTCACCGTGGCGGAAGCCGCCTATCTGGCCGCGCTGCCGAAGGCGCCGTCGCAACTGCATCCCGTCAAGAACCGCGATCGTGCGATCGAGCGCCGCAACTATGTCATCGACCGTCTGCTGGAAAATAACTGGATCAAGTCCGCCGACGCCGAGAAGGCGCGCAAGGACCCGTTGCAGGTAACCGGCCGTAGCAATTCGGCGCATATTTTTGCCGGTGAGTATTTCGCCGAGGAGGTTCGTCGCGACATCTTCGAGCGCTATGGCGAGAAGAAGCTCTATGAAGGCGGCCTGTCGGTTCGCACCACGCTTGATCCGAAGTTGCAGATTTCGGCGCGAAAGACATTGGCTGCGGGCCTCGTGAATTACGACGAGGCGCAGGGCTGGCGTGGCGCTGCCAACAAGCTCGACATCACCGGCGACTGGGGCGTGAAGCTCGCCGACGTCAAGACGCTGAACGACATTTCGCCGTGGCGGATGGCCGTGGTGCTCGACACGTCGGATCAGTCGGCGCGGATTGGACTCCAGCCGGGTCGTGAACTCGGCGGCGCGGTCGCGAAAGATCGCCAGACCGGGCTGATCCCGATCGACGGCGTCAAATGGGCCAAGGCAGCCACCGGCCCGACCAAGGGCCGCACGCCGACCAAGGTGGAGCAGGTGATTTCCGCCGGCGACATCATCTATGTCGATCCGTTGGTTGCGAAGGACGGCGCAGCGATCGAGGGCCAATATCGCCTGCGCCAGATCCCGGAAGTCTCCGGCGCGATGGTCGCGATGGACCCGTGGACCGGCCGCGTGTTGGCGATGGTCGGCGGCTTCTCCTTCGACCAGAGCCAGTTCAACCGCGCCACGCAGGCTTACCGCCAGCCGGGGTCGTCGTTCAAGCCGATCGTCTATTCGGCCGCGATGGATAACGGCTATACGCCGTCGACCGTCGTGGTCGATGCGCCGATTGAAATCGATCAGGGGCAGGGCAATGGCGTCTGGCGGCCGGAAAACTACTCGACCGGCAAATATTACGGCCCGACGACGCTGCGCGCCGCCCTTCAGCGTTCGCTGAACACCGTCACCGTGCGGTTGGCGCAGGATGTCGGCATGCCGCTGATCGGCGAATATGCCAAACGTTTTGGCGTCTATGACGAACTGCCGAATTATCTGTCCTACGCGCTCGGTGCTGGCGAGACGACCGTGATGCGCATGGTCACGGCCTATTCGATGTTCGCCAATGGCGGCCGCCGCGTGAAATCGACCTTGATCGACCGCATTCAGGATCGCTACGGCCGCACCATCTTCAAGCACGACGCCCGTGAATGCCGCGGCTGCGACGCGCCGGATGGCTGGAAAAACCAAGCCGAACCGCAATTGATCGACAAGCGCGAGCAGGTGCTCGACGCGATGACGGCCTATCAGATCACCTCGATGATGGAGGGCGTCGTACAGGGCGGCACCGCCACTGTCATGCGCGAGGTCGGCAAGCCGATCGCGGGCAAGACCGGCACCACCAACGACGAAAAGGACGCCTGGTTCGTGGGCTTCTCGCCGGACCTCGTGATCGGCGTCTATATCGGCTACGACAAGCCGCGCAACCTCGGCAAGGGAGGCACCGGCGGGCATCTGGCCGCACCGATCGCCAAGGACTTTATGAAGCTGGCGCTTGTCGACAAAGCCGCCATCCCGTTCCGCGTGCCGCCGGGCATTAAGCTGATCCGCGTCGATGCCAAGACCGGGACTCGCGCCGGACCGGGCGATGGCGGCCGCACCATCCTCGAAGCGTTCAAGCCAGGCACCGCGCCGCCTGACAATTACGCCGTGATCGGCGTGGCGGATGCCGAGGGTCGGGGCGGTCCGCCGCCACCGCCGGGCTCTCAGGACGATCGCATGATTATGCGGCCCGGTACCGGAGGGCTGTATTAAGCCCTCTAGTCATCGCGACGTGGTTGCACTTTATGGTGTGCGCCGTTACATCCGCGACACAACACCGATTCCGCGGTTCGCCGCAGTCATGAGATCCTATGCGCCCTGAAATCGATCGCCTCGTCGAAGAGATCAAGCAGTCAGTCGGGCTGCTGAGGAGGCATCTTTGACGTCGATGCATCCACGGCCCGCCTCGCAGAGCTAAACACGCTCGCCGAAGACCCCACTCTCTGGAACGACCCACAAAGTGCTCAGAAACTGATGCAGGAGCGAACCTCGCTTGAGGATTCGCTCGGCGGCATCGGCAAGGTCATGAGCGAACTCGAAGATCAGGTCGGCATGATCGAACTCGGCGAAGCCGAGAATGACGAAGCCGTCGTGCTCGAAGCCGAGACTGCGCTGAAGGCCCTCAAGAAGGAGGTTGCGCGGCGCGAACTCGAAGCGCTGCTCGGCGGCGAGGCCGATCGCTTCGACAGCTATCTGGAAGTCCATGCCGGCGCGGGTGGCACCGAAAGCCAGGACTGGGCCTCGATGCTGTTGCGCATGTATACGCGCTGGGCGGAGAAGCACGGCTTCAAGATCGAATATCTCGAAGAGACGCAGGGCGAAGAAGCCGGCATCAAATCGGCGACGATCCAAATCTCTGGTCACAACGCTTATGGCTGGCTCAAGACCGAAGCCGGCGTGCATCGGCTCGTGCGCATCTCGCCCTATGATTCGAATGCGCGGCGGCATACGTCGTTTTCGTCGGTCGCGATTTTTCCTGTAGTCGACAATTCAATCAAGATCGACATCGCGGAATCCGACGTCCGCGTCGATACGATGCGCTCGGGCGGTGCGGGCGGCCAGCACGTCAACAAGACAGAATCCGCAGTGCGGTTGACGCATATTCCGACCGGCGTTGCCGTGGTCTGTCAGGCCGGGCGTTCGCAACACAAGAACAAGGCGCAGGCCTGGGACATGTTGCGCGCGCGGCTTTATGAAATCGAGTTGAAGCGTCGCGAGGAAAAGGCCGCCGCCGATCAGGCCGCCAAGACCGACATCGGCTGGGGCCATCAGATCCGGTCGTATGTCTTGCAGCCCTATCAGATGGTGAAAGACCTGCGCACCGGCGTGCAGACGTCGGACACATCAGGCGTACTCGACGGCGACCTCGACGAGTTCATGGGCGCGACCTTGGCACAGCGCGCTTTCGGCACGTCGCCAGGTGCCGTGGATGATGTGGATTGATGACGCGAATTGCCTTCATCGGGCTGGGGCGGATGGGGCAGGGGATGGCTGGGCGTTATCTCGACGCCGGCTTTGACGTCGCGGTCTGGAATCGAAGCCGATCCAAAGCCGAGGATTTGATCGCACGCGGCGCGCAATGGGCGGCAAGTCCGGCGGACGCCGCTGACGGTGCCGAGGCGATCGTGACGATGGTCGCCGACGACCAAGCGTCGCAAGAGGTCTGGCTTGGTCGTGGCGGGATTGCGACAGCCGCGACAGCAGGCGCCATGGCCATTGAATGCTCGACCGTATCGCATGGTCACGCGGTCCGGCTTTGCGCTAATTTGCAGGCTCAAGGATTGGTTTACATCGACTGTCCTGTGACAGGCCTGCCCGACGCGGCGGCGGCTGGAAAGCTGACGCTGCTGGTCGGTGCGGACGCGGCTGATCTAGCAAAGGCCCGCATATTTCTTGTGCCGCTCGCGACAACGATCCGGCATTTCGGTCCGGTCGGTAGCGGCACGATCTACAAGCTCATCAACAATCTCATGGGCGCGATCCAGATTGCAGGCCTCGCAGAGGGTCTCGCGATCGCCGAGCAAGCCGGGCTCGATATGACGATCGTGCGCGAGGCTATCGCAAGCGGCGTTACCGCAAGCCCCGGCGTGCTGCGCCATGCGCCACGTATGATCGCGCGCGATTTCGACGGTGCAACATTCACGGCGTCCTTGCGTCATAAGGATGCGCGCTATGCAGTTGCTCTGGCAGAGACGTTGCTGCCGGATCTGCCTGTCGCTCGTGCCACGCTTGTCAGTTACGGCAAGGCGTCGGCAGCCGCACCTGACGAGGACGAAGCGCGTATGATCGATCTGATCTCGCGGCCGAAGCTTTAGTCGCGCGCGGCCCGCCACTCCCCTAACCACGCGGTAAATCGGCCGCTCTCGCGCGCGCCGCCGTGCCACGCGGCTGTGACCGCGCCGTCAGCGGCGACCATCACAACAACATCCAGATCCGATGCGCGGCGCAGCGTGTCGATGGCGTGCACGGGCGTCTGTGCGATCGGTCCGCCGACATTGAACGAGGTGTTAACGGAGACCTCGACGCCGATGCGGCGGCCAAGCGCTTTCAGATAGGCATGCGTCAAGGGATCGTCGGCGGCGCGGACGATCTGGATTCGGCCGGTGCCGTCGGCATGGATCACGGCGGAAATCATTTCGTACGCCTCGGGCTTGGCGCGTGCCGTCAGCACCATATAATTGTAAGCATTGTAACCGTCATCTGATGCGCCATCCTCCAGCACGAAGAAACGCTGCGCTGCCGCGAGCGTCGCCATCGGCGCGAGCGGACGTATCGCCTCGCGATACTTCACCCGCGCATTGAGACGGTCGCGGGTGGTGGGATCGCAGGGGTTGGCAAGGATCGAGCGATGGCCGAGCGCGCGCGGTCCGGTTTCCGCAGCACCTTGAAACAGCGCGATGATGCCGCCTTGTACGACTATCGACGCCATCAGATCGGCGATGGCCTCGCGGCCGTCATCCGTCGCGATCGTGCCGATCGCTTGCGATGCAATGTCGGGCGCATCGAGCGCAAATGCGATCTCGTCGGACGTCGACGCCACGCCGCAATGAAAGGCATGCGTCATCGCCTCGCCGCGCGGCGCGCCGACGACATGCGCGAACAGCCATGCCGCGCCGATGGTGACACCGGGATCGCCGGGCACCGGCGGCACCCACAGATGCAGCGTCGCATCGCGGTTCTGCACGCGGGCAAACCACTCGCGATTGAAATGCTCCAGCAGCCGCATATTGGCGATGGCGTTGAGCGCGACGCCGCCACTGAGCACGAGCTGGTGCGCGCTGGTCGTGCGCAGCAGATGATCGACGATGTGAATCAGCGCATCCTCGAACACCATCTGCGTTGCGGCGGCCTTGTCGAGCCGCTCGCGTGTGTCCGGGCGATGCGCGATGTCCTCGACCCGCAGCACCGCATCGGGATTCCATAATTGCTCCGGCTTCAAGGGTTCGCCGAGCAGGTCGATTAGCGGCTGCTTATAAGGTTGCTCGAACGGATCGCAGAACCAGTTCGCCATGTCGCGATTGAGAGCGACTTTGCCGTTGTCGCCGAGAACCAGAACGTCTTTCAACTTCGCATAAAACGGATTGGTGGCGCGGTCGCCGTTGCCCCATGCCGCCGCGCCCATGTAACGACCCTCGCAGGACAACCACGTCCAGCCGCCCTGCGTCGAGGCGATGACGCTGTAGAAGGCGCCGAGCGAGTCGAACACGCTGTCATTGCAAAATAGCTTTTGCATCGCATTGCGCTGCGCCACGTAAGTCGAGACCGAGCCAAGATCACCAGTGCCGTCGAGCACGGCGATGGCAACAGGTTCGCCATCGGGAAAAGGCGACGCGGCAAAAGAAAACCATGCGTGATTGTCGTGGTGCGGCATCATCAAGAGTGGGACGCGCTCCGCAAGGCCGAACTGCTTGCGCAATAATTTCGGCGTTCGCGTCATCTGCTCGAGACGGCGCGCATCGAAGGACACGGAATTTTTCGTGCGCAGGAGTTTAAGGCTCGCCGGGAATTCCTCGACGACACTGCGCACCAGCGTGCCCATCAGATCCGGATAGTCCCAGCTTGTCAGCCAAGCATCGATGTCGGCGATGTCGCGACCCATCGATCGCAACGTTTGGTGCATCGCGTCCAACGCCGCGCGCGGATATTGCGTGGTGTGCTTGTCGCCGGAAAAACGCTCTTCCTCATTATTAACGATCAGGCGCGGGCCATGTGCCTGCGTGACTTCGACGAGCGCCACGCCGGAATTATGCGTGCCGGGTAGGCCAAGGCCAGCGAGCCAAACCGTCTCGCCGCGCGCGAGTTTGGCACGGATCGCGGCAATGTGTTGGGCTGTGACATGAGAGTCGTTGGCGTGAAAACCGGCCAGCGTCATCATCCATGTCGTGACGCGCCGCGTGGCGCGAAAGCAGAAGCGGCCGAGGCGCGGATATTTCGGGCCGGTGCGCGGTGTCGTCATGATCAACGGATTGCCTCTGCAGCCATCGCGGTTGTCAGCTTCAATCACGGCTGCTGCGGCGCGACAAGGGTCAGCCACGATCTCCTTGCGTCAAAGCGGCGAGGCTGCAAAGCTGCTCGTCAAGACGAAACAGGGAGAACGTTCATGCGGGTTCGCGCGCTTCGCTTTGTCGTGCTGTCTCTTAATGCCGTTATCTTTGTCGCCACACCGGCGTTGGCGCAGAAAAAATACGATCCCGGCGCGACGGACACCGAGATCAAGATCGGCAACATTATGCCGTATAGCGGGCCGGCGTCGGCCTATAGCGCGATCGGCAAGGCGCAGGCGGCCTATTTCAAGCGGGTCAACGACGAAGGCGGCATCAACGGCCGCAAGATCAATTTCATCACATATGACGACGCCTATTCACCGCCAAAGGCGATGGAGCAGGCGCGCAAGCTGGTCGAAAGCGACGAGGTGCTGGTGCTGTTCCAGCCGCTCGGTACGCCCTCGAATACGGCGATCCAGAAATATATGAACCTGAAAAAAGTGCCACAACTGTTCGTGGCCTCCGGCGCGACCAAATGGGGCGATCCGAAAACCTATCCATGGACGATGGGCTGGCAGCCGAACTACCAGAGCGAAGGCCGCATCTATGCGAAGTACATTTTGAAGCACTTTCCGAACGCGAAGATCGCAGCACTTTGGCAGAACGACGACGCCGGGCGCGACCAGATGAAAGGCCTCCGCGACGGCCTTGGCGACAAGGCGAAGTTGATCGTCGCCGACGCCTCGATGGAGGTGTCCGATCCAACCATCGATTCCCAGATCGTGACGCTGAAGAATTCCGGTGCGGATATCTTCATCTCGAATGTGTCGCCGAAGGGCGCAGCGCAAGCGATCCGTAAGGTCGCCGAACTCGGCTGGAAGCCGACCTATTTTCTGAGCAACACTGCGACATCGGTTGCGACGGTGCTGAAGCCTGCGGGCCTTGAAAACGCCAAGGGCATTATCTCGACGGCCTATCTGAAAGACCCGACCGATCCGTCACTGAAGGACGATTTGGCGACGAAAGCGTGGCTCGCGCATATGGACAAATATCTGCCGGATGCCGACAAGGGCAATAACAATAGCGTCTATGGCTATGTGACCGCGGAGACGATGGCGCAGGTGCTGCGGCAATGCGGCGACAATCTCACCCACGAGAACGTCATGAAGCAGGCAGCAAATTTGAAGAACTTCGCGCCCGACATGATGCTGCCGGGGATCACGATCAACACTGCGCCGGACGATTTCTTTCCGATCGAGCAGATGCAGATGATGAAGTTCGACGGCGAGGCGTGGCGAATGTTCGGCGAGGTCCTCGACGGCGAAGTCGGGCACTGATCTGCCGCCACGATCAGCTCGCGCTGAGGCGAAGGCCGGCGCGCAGGAATTTTTGCGGATCGACCGCTTCGCCGTCGATCCGGGTTTCGTAATGTAAATGCGGGCCGGTGGAGCGGCCGGTCGAGCCGACCGCGCCGATTACTTGACCGATTTTGATGCTGTCGCCGACCCGGACGTCGATTTCCGACATGTGGCCGTAGCGCGTCGACAGGCCGTTGCCGTGGTCGATCTCGACCATGCGGCCATAACCGCCGGCATAAGCGGCCGAAACCACCTTGCCGTTGGCGGTGGCGCGAATGGGATCACCTGTGGCCGCGCGAAAATCGAGGCCGGTATGCATCGCCGGGCGGCCGAGGAACGGATCGCTTCGGACGCCGAATCCGGAAGTAAATTCGACCTCGCCGACGACCGGCTTGCGATAAGGCACGAGCGCCATCGTGCGGTTCAGCTTGTCGACCTGCGCGCGGGAGATGTTGATGCGATACAGCTGGCGTTCGAACGGGCCAGCATTGGCGTCGAGTTTCACCGGCACATAAGGACCGCCCATATTGCCGCGCGGCGTCGCCGCTTCGAGTTGCGCCATGTTGAGACCAAGGTCGGAAATCACGCCGCGCATCCGGCGCATTTTTGATTCGATCGTATCTTCGACGCCTGTAAGTGCTGCGATCTGCCGGTTCTCGACCTGATCGAGCGATGTCTGCAAGCGCGTCAGCGCGTTTTCGACGCCGCCTTGCGCCTTGGCGAATTTGGCGGGCGCTGGGGCAGCGATGATCGGCGTCCGCGATTCGAGCCGGGCCTCGCGATCGGGCGGGGCGACGAAAATGACGGTGTCGTTGATCGGGCTCGGCTTCGGCGTGCCGGTTTCCGACGCAGAGACGCCGCGTGAGGGTGGGCGGATTGAGCCGGTCACCACGACATCGGGAATGGCGCTGAGCGCTGTGGCGCGGGATTCAAGCGTCGTCTGTCGTCGCATCACCTGATCGAGCTTTTGGTCGAACTGCTCCTGATCGAGCATTTGACGGCTAGTGGTGCGATCGACTTTGGTTCGCAATTCAGCGATTCGGTCCTCGTATGCATATTGCATCTCGGCTTGACGGGCGATCAGCCGCGTCAGCACGTCGTCGCGGAAGGCGAAATAGGTGGCCGTCGCGGCCGACCATGCGCCGAGCGCCGTGATCGTGCCGATCGCGATCCAGAACAGCACCGGACCGATGCGGACCTGTTTGCCCGCATGGGCAATTGTGTAGTCGCTTTTCGAGGCGGCAGGGATCGCCTGCTTCGGCGCGGGCCGGCGCGGATGCGAGCGCGAATCGCCATGCGCTTGATGCTGCGGGTAGGGAATCGGCTGACTGGACGGATACGACATCGGGACTCCCGCGCCGTCGGGGCACGATCCCATCCGGCTCAACTCATGCCGTCATCTGACCTCGTCATGGTTAATTTTCGGGAAACGCAGTCGCAAAAAACCGCGAATGGTTAAAGCCGCCGGGCAGCGTCCAAAACCGCTTCGGCATGGCCGTCGACCTTAACATTGCGCCAAATGGTCGTAATCTTACCTGCGATGTCGATCAGAACCGTTGTGCGAAGAACGCCTTCGAAGACCTTACCATACATCGATTTTTCGCCCCAGGCACCGTAGGCTTTCAGCATTGTTTGAGTCTCGTCTGACAAAAGCGGCGTGGCCAGTGCATGCTTGTCGCGAAACTTGTCCTGCGCCTTCAGCGGATCGGCCGAGACGCCGATCACGTCCGTGTCGCAGGCGGCGAAATCGGGCTTGAGGCGGGTGAAGGCGACGGCTTCCAGCGTGCAGCCCGGCGTGTCGGCGCGAGGATAGAAAAACAGCACCAGCTTCTTGCCCTTCAGGCTGGCGAGCGAGACCTCGCCACCGCCATCGCGAGGCAATTTGAACGCCGGTGCTTTGTCACCGACCTTGATCGCGAAAGTATCGGCGGTTGCGGGCGCTTTGGTCGCAGCCGCTTTGGCTGGTTTGCTTGCAGTTTTGGCGGTCTTTTTCGGAGCCGCCGGCACTGCCTTTGCGACCGGGGTCTTCACCGTTTTCTTTCGTGTTATCTTGGACATACGCCTTCCTTTCGTCGTTTTCGACGGCTCTTGATCGCAACCTTGTCGCGGTGCCGATCGGGCTCGCGAATGGTCTCTGGTCGTCGTGCAAAAATGCGGGCCTCGGGATAAGTTATAAGGATTCGACGTGATCCGTCGCGAAATGTGCGCAATGCACAAGCAATGACGGGCAACGAACAGTTTCAATCGAGGATCTGGCAGCGATGCCGCCGCGGGAGCGAACGTCAGGTTTTGACGCGCCTCCGTTCGACGGCTCGAATGTAGATCACCGCCAATACCGAGAGGCCTAGCCCTTAAACGAAATGGCCCGGAATCAGCCACCCCACGCACCGCAATCGCAGAATCAAGACCCGCATCCGAAGTGGGACGATTCCGGCTGGGATAACGATCAGGATGATGTTGCATGCCAGCGTGCGCGTAAGTTGCTGTCGCGCCGCGCGCCGGATTTACATTCGGTCGGCCATCGAATCGGCGGCGTGTTCGACTGGCTGACAGGACCGCGCTGGCTGAAACGCACGGTTATCGGTCTTGGGTCGGTGATCCTGTTTCTCGGCATTTGTTTCGGCGGGTTATGGCTGCGTCTGGGCGCGGGCCCAATCAATCTCGACATTGCGACGCCGTGGCTGGCATCCGCGATCGAGGATAATATCGGACAGGGCAATACCGTCGAGGTCGGCGGTACACAGATCGAGCGCGTCGGCCGAATCCGCGTCGCGGTGCGAATCCACGACATCGTCGTCCGCGACCGCGATCATGTTATCGTCGCGTCCGCGCCGAAGGCCGAGGTGCGACTGTCCGGCATGGCCATGATGGTCGGCAAACTGCGCGCCGAGAGCCTCAATCTCGTCGATGCCGAATTATTTGTTCGCATCACGCCAGATGGCCGGGTCACGGTCTCGACAGGCGACAATGCCAAACCGATCGCGACTGGCACGGCGTCGGCGCGACCTTTCGACGGCATAGCGCCCACGGGAGCCCAGACCGCCCCCAATCCCGGTCAAGCGACGCCCGCGGTGCCTGGACCCACAACGGCGACACCAGCCGTCTCCGACAATGCGACCGGCCTGCTGGCCGGTCTCGACTGGCTCGACAGCCTGACCCTCACCGGACTGGACGGCCAGAACCTCAATGAAATTGGACTTAAAAACGGTAGGCTTGTCATCGACGACCAGCAGCTCGGCAATAAGTTTTCCTTCGACAATATCACGCTGAGCTTACGGCGTCCGAGCGCCGGCGGCGTCGCGATGAGCGTCGGCGAAGACGGCAAGGATGCGTGGTCGCTGAAAGTTCTGGTCGGTGCGCCCGCCAACGGCGTGCGCGCGATCGAGATCAACGCCAAGAAACTCTCCACCGTGAATATCCTGCGCGCGTTGCGTCTGAAGGATCTGACTTACAGTGCCGATCTGCCGCTGACCGGCGACCTCAAGGGTGAAATCGGCCGTGATGGCCTACCGACTTTCTTTCGCGGCAAGCTCACGGCCGGTGCAGGCAATATCACCGATAGCGATACGCCCGATTACCCGATGGCCATCGATGCAGCCGAGTTCAACATTGAATGGGATTCCGCGCGTCGTGTCTTGCTGGCACCGCTCAAGATCATTTCCGGCGAGAACCGCATTACGCTGCTCGCCAGTCTCGAAGCACCGAACGACAATGCGTCGCCGGACTGGCGGCTCGGCTTTAGCGGCGGCACCATCCTGCTGGCAGGGGCAGGCAACGAACCGCCGCTGATTTTCAACCGCATCGCCATCGGTGTGCGCTTCGATAGTCGCGCGCATCGTGTGCTGATTCAGCAGTTCGATATCAGCAATGGCGAAATCGGCGTCGCCGGTACCGCAAGCGTGGATTATTCCGGCGAACCGCGCCTGACGCTGGGCTTCGCCGGCACGCCGATGTCGGCGTCGGCGCTCAAACGCATGTGGCCGGTGCTGATCGTGCCGGAAGTGCGCGAATGGGTGATGGAGCGGGTGGAGCGCGGATCGTTGCAGCGTATCGATATTGCGGTGAATTCGCCGGTCCAGAATCTGTCGCGCCGGGGGCCGCCAATCCCTGATGACGGGTTGAACGTCAACATGATTGCGAGCGGCGTGGCCTTGCGGCCTGCCGATGAGCTGCCGCTGATCCGCGACGCCGACATGAAGGTGCGCGTGACAGGTCGTACCGCCAATGTCACCATCGGGCAGGCGGCGGTCGATACGCCGAACGGCCGCAAGCTGACCCTCTCCGACATCGTTTTCGAGGTGCCCGACATGGTGCCAAAACCGTCACCGGCCAAAATTAGGCTGCGGATCGACGGTCCAGTGCCGGCCGCCGCTGAAATTCTCGCATCGGACAGGCTCGGTGAATTTACCGGAAATCTGCTCGATCCCGCGACGACGAAGGGCAATGTGACGGCGCAGCTCACGCTCGGGATGCCGATCAAACGTGAACTGACCAAAGCCGACACTGTTTATACGGTGATAGCCGATTTGACGGGGTTTTCGGCCGACAAACTGGTGATGAACCAGAAGCTCGAAGCCAACGGGATCAAGGTGCTGGCCAACAATGCCGGTTTCCAGGTGCGCGGTGACGTCAAGATCAATGGCCAGGCGGCGACGCTCGATTACAAGAAGCCGAATGACGGTGATGCCGACGTGCGCCTGCAGGCAACGCTGGACGATGCCGCGCGCGCGCGGCTCGGCGTCGATCTCGGCACGGCCGTGACCGGCGCACTGCCGATCAAACTCATCGGCAAAATCGGTGCGCCCGACCGCGAAAGCAAATTTGGCATCGAGGCCGATTTGACCGCACTCAAGCTCGACAATCCGTTGCCGGGCTGGACCAAGGCCGCCGGCAAGTCGAGCAAGGCCACGTTCAACGTGGTGCAGAAGCCGCAATCGACCCGCCTTGAAGACCTCGTTGTCGAGGGCAGCGGCATCTCGATCAAGGGTTCGCTTGAAGTCGATCAGAACGGTGATCTGATGAACGCCAATTTCCCGGTCTATTCGCCGTCCGATGGCGACAAGACCTCGGTCAAGGCGGATCGCGGCCCGGACGGCGTGGTCAAGGTGACGATGCGCGGCGATGTGTTCGACGCGCGTGGTTTTCTCAAATCAGCAATGTCGGGACGCGAGGCCGACGCCAAAGGCAAATCCAAGCCGATCGACTTTGACCTCGACCTAAAACTCGGTGCTGTCGCCGGATTTTACGGCGAGGCCGTGCGCGGTCTCGATGTCAAGGCGTCGCGCCGCAACGGCAACATTCGCAGTTTCACGCTGTCAGGCAAGCTCGGCCGCGATACGCCTCTCACCGGCGCGCTGCGCGACCGCGGGCAGGGCCGTGACGTGATTTACGTCGAGACCAATGATGCCGGCGCTTTCTTCCGTTTCTCGGACATCTACGCCAAAATGTTCGGCGGGCAACTGGCGCTGGCTCTGGACCCGCCAAGTAATGATAACCGTGCCAAAGAAGGCCTCATCAATGTTCGCGACTTCCAGGTTCGGGGCGAGCAGGCACTGGAGAGCGTCGCGCAACGTGGCGCGAACGGTCAGCAGAGCAGCCTGTCATTTACGCGGCTGCGCGCGGAGTTCTCCCGGCAAAACGGGCAGTTGTCGATCCGCGAAGGCGTGGTGAAGGGGCCGAGCGTCGGCGCGACGATCGAAGGCAATATCGACTATACCGCCAATCAGGTGCGGATGAGCGGTACGTTCGTGCCTGTTTATGGCCTGAACAATATTCCTGGACAGATCCCGATTATCGGGCTGTTCCTCGGTGGCAGCAACGAAGGCCTGTTCGGCGTCACTTATGAAGTGGTCGGCACGCCCGCCAAGCCGGAAATGCGCGTCAATCCGATTTCGGCGATGGCACCGGGCGTGCTCCGCAAGATTTTCGAGTTCAATACCGGCAAGCAAACCAACCAGCCGGAATTCGGTGGCCCGAACAATTGAGGCGGCGCTATTTCCGCAGCGCTGGTACGACGAGAAACGGGATCATCCCGATGATGACGCTGATCAGCGCAAAAGCCAGCAGTGGATTGTAGCTCCCCGTCCAGTCGTGCAATACGCCACCGAACCATGAGCCAAACGCCGAACCAAGCCCGCTGCCGATCGTGATGGTGCCGTAGATCGTACCGACGCGCTCGCCGCGAAAGATTTTCATCGCGGTCGCCGTCAAGAGTGGCCCGCGCGATCCGATCATGCTGCCGAAGCAGACCACAAAGCCCGTCAGCAACATCACATTCGGATAGTATTGCAGCAGCCACAGCAACACGATGCCGGTGATCGACAATCCGTAGCTGCACAAGACAGATCGCCTGCGCCCGATCACGCCGTCGAGCCAGGAAATCGTCAGCATTCCGATGAATAAAGCGACGCCGCTGAACCCCCAGGCGGTCGCGGCCTGTAAAGGCGGAAAGCCGACATCGATCAGATAAGCGACGATTTGCGCCGATAGCGCGAACATGCCGATCGCCGTAAAAAAGAAAGTTGCAAACAGCGCCCAGAAGGCGTGATGCCGCACGGCATTGCCGAGCGTCCAGCCGATCTCGGCGATCTCGTCAGCGGCCGGTTTTGGCAGATGCGCTGAGCCCGTGGCAAACATTCGCCATGGCAAGAGCGACAGCGGCAGCAGTACGGCAAGTACGCTCCAGCCGACGATCTGATAGGCACCGCGCCAGTCATATTTGTCGATCAGGATTTGCGCGACGGGCAGCATCACCAGCACGCCCGCGCCGGTCGCAGAATAAATGAGCGCCATTGCGGTCGGCAGCCGCGGGCCGAACCAGCGGCCCATCATGATCGAATTCGGCACGACGCCGATGCAGGCGATGCCGAAGCCGACCGCGACGCCGACGCTCAACTGGAATTGCCAAAGTCGAGTCGCGTAGGACGCCGCCAGAAACGCACCGCCGAGCAACAACAGGCCCAGCGAATAGACAAGACGTGGCCCCGATTGATCGAACAACCGGCCGATAAAGGGCGAGGCGAGGCCGCCGCACAGCGCCGCCAGCGAATAGAGCGACACCACTTCGGCACGGTCCCAGCCAAACGTGGTCGAGATCGGTTTCAGGAAGACCGTGAAACTTTCACCGAGCCCGCGCCCCAGCACCGACAGCGCAAAGCCCGTGGCAAGGACACCAAGCGCAACGCGCTGTGAGGTTTTTGGGTTCATGGCATTGCGGCTCTTGAAACAAGACTCTTGAAGAGCGCCAGTCGTGCGCTTTTCAAAATGGAGCCTGTTTCGCAGTGCGTGAGCAATGGCGCTGCGCGAATGTGGCTATGCGGAGAGGCAGATCGACCGGCAGCATATTCCCGATCCCCGATGGGCAGAGATGAGCTGACCATATTGGCTTCTATTAATCGTCCGGTTTAACTCGGCCGCAGCAGGACATGCTTCTTCTTGCCCATCGAGAGCTTGATGACGCCTTCCGGTGTAAGGTTCGCTGCGCTGAGCGTCATCTTTTCGTCGGTGACGGGCGTGTCGTTGACGCGCAATCCGCCGCTCTTGATCTGGCGGCGCGCTTCGCCGTTCGACGCCACGAATCCGGCTTTGACGAACAGTCCGAGCACGCCGATGCCAGCATCGAGTTCGCCCTGCGCGATGTCGAGCGTGCGCAGGCTTTCGGCGATTGCGCCTTCCTCGAACGTCTGCCGCGCGGTCTCGGATGCCGCGAGCGCCGCCTCGCGGCCATGCACGATCGCGGTCGCTTCCGTGGCCAGTATCTTCTTGGCCTCGTTGATCTCAGCGCCGCCGAGCGCCTCAAGCTTCGCGATCTCGTCGAGCGACAGCCGCGTAAAGATTTTCAGGAACTTGCCGACATCAGCATCCTCGGTGTTGCGGAAATACTGCCAGAAATCATAGGGGCTGAAGAGATCGCCATTGAGCCACACCGCACCCTTGGCGGTCTTGCCCATCTTCGCGCCCGAGGCCGTCGTCAGCAGCGGCGTCGTCACCGCATAGAGTTGCGGGCCGCCCATGCGATGACTGAGATCGACGCCGTTGATGATGTTGCCCCATTGGTCGGAGCCGCCCATTTGCAATGTGCAACCATAACGCCGGTTCAACTCGACGAAATCGTAGCCCTGCATGATCATATAGTTGAATTCCAGAAACGACAGCGACTGGTCGCGGTCGAGCCGCAGCTTGACGCTGTCAAAAGAGAGCATCCGGTTGACCGAAAAATGCCGGCCGACGTCGCGTAAAAATTCGACGTAGTTCAGCTTCATCAGCCAGTCGGCATTGTTGACCATCAGCGCGCCGGTCGGGGCGTCTTCGTAGCTCAGCATCCGCGCGAAGATTGTCTTGATGCCTTCGATGTTCTTGTTGATCGTTTCAGGCGTCAACAGGCTGCGCTGGTCGTCGCGGAACGACGGATCGCCGACCATGGATGTACCGCCGCCCATTAGCGTGATCGGCCGATGCCCGGTTTCCTGAAACCAGTGCAGCATCGTCAATGAAATCAGATTGCCAATATGAAGGCTGGTCGCGGTCGCGTCGTAGCCGACATAGGCGGTCACGATGCCCTTGGTGCAGGCTTCATCGAGCCCTTGCGGATCGGAAATCTGATGCACGAGGCCGCGACTTTGCAGCACGTTAAGAAAATCGGACTTGTATGCGGTCATATCTTGGCCGTTCCGGTCAGGTTTGGTTCACTGTGCCGAGAAGACGTCGGACTTGGTTTGAACCGTAAGCGAGTTGGCCGTGGCATTACAGAAACTGGCGGATTCACACAAGTTCGGCGGGCCCGTGGGCCATGAGGACAGCGCGATGACGATGACCGCGATCGGCCTGATGAGCGGCACCTCGCTCGACGGCGTGGATGTCGCGCTGCTCGAAACCGACGGCCAAAGCGTTTCGGCATTCGGTCCGTCCGGGTATCGGGCCTATACCGAAAGCGAACGCAACGTGCTGCGGCAGGCGTTGTTCGAGGCCGTGCAACTGACCGACCGCCATGCGCGACCGGGCGTGCTGGCCGAGGCCGAGCGCGTCGTCACGTTGGCGCATGCCGAGGCGGTCGCGACCTTTATCGCGCATAATCATCTGCAGCCTGAGACGATCGATATTATCGGCTTTCACGGCCAGACTGTGCTGCACAGGCCATCGCAGCGCCTGACCGTTCAGATCGGCGACGCTGCGATGCTGGCGAAAGCGGTCCACATTCCGGTGCTGCATGATTTCCGCGCGGCCGATGTCGCCGAAGGCGGGCAGGGCGCGCCGCTGGTGCCAGCCTATCACCGCGCGCTGGCGCTGGCGCTTGCACGCAGTGGGCCGGTCGTGATCATCAATGTCGGGGGCGTGTCGAACATCACCTATATCGATGGAGATGATGTCCTGATCGCCTGCGACACCGGGCCCGGCAATGCACTGCTCGACGATTTCGTGTTTCGCCGGATGGGGCAGGCGTTCGATGGCGAAGGCCGCCTCGCAGCGCAGGGTTCGCCGGACGAGGACTGGATTGCGTCTGCTTTGCGGCGACCGTTTTTTTCAGCGCCGCCGCCGAAATCGCTCGATCGCAACGAGTTCTCGGAGATCGCTTTAGGTGACTGGACGCCGGATGATGGTGCGGCGACGCTGACCGCTTTCACCGCGGCCTCGATCGCGGCGATCGCGCCGCATCTGCCGAAAGCGCCGGAGAGCTGGATCGTCGCCGGTGGCGGCACGCGCAATCTCACCTTGCTGCGGATGCTACGGGAGCGACTGGCGCCGGCGCGGGTCGAAGCCGCCGCCACTCATGGCTGGTCGGCTGATGCCATGGAGGCGCAGGCTTTCGCGTTTCTGGCCGTGCGCGGGCTGAAGGGCCTGCCGCTGAGCTATCCCGCGACGACGGGCGTGCCGCTGCCCATGACCGGCGGCGTGGTTGTGAGGCCGTAACGATCTGGCGCAAGGTTGCGACGGCGTGTGGCGTCATCCCCGCAAACGCGAAGAACCAATCATCTTTGCGCGCTCGTTTGACTCATAAACGTCGCAAAATACTGGGCCCTCCGCCTTCGCGGAGGGTGATAGCCGTGCCCATTCAAAACGATCGGTCTGGATCGTGACGGCAATACGCGCTGTTAACGAACTGTTGCGAGGCGATTGTCGAGATAGCCCGTCACGGTTTCCATCAGCGGCTGCAACTTGCCGTCAAAGAAGTGGTTCGCGCCAGGAATGATCTGCTGGTCGATGACGATACCCTTTTGCGTCTTGAGTTTCGTCACCAACGCATCGACGTCCTTCTGTGGGACGACGGCATCTTTGTCGCCATGCACAATCAGACCCGACGACGGGCAGGGTGCCAGAAACGAGAAGTCATAGAGATTCGCCGGCGGCGCGATCGAGATGAAGCCTTCGACCTCGGGTCGCCGCATCAGCAACTGCATGCCGATCCAAGCACCGAACGAGAAACCGGCGACCCAGCAGGCGCGCGCCTCGGGGTTGATGGTCTGCGCCCAGTCGAGCGCCGACGCCGCATCCGACAATTCGCCAGTGCCGTGATCGAACGAACCCTGGCTGCGGCCGACGCCGCGAAAGTTAAAGCGCAGCACCGAAAAACCACGGTGCACAAAGGCGTAATAGCACTGGTACACAATCTGGTGGTTCATCGTGCCGGCGAACTGCGGATGCGGGTGAAGCACCATCGCGATCGGCGCATTCTTCTGCTTCGCCGGATGATAGCGGCCTTCGAGACGGCCCGCAGGTCCGGTGAAAATAACTTCAGGCATCGGTGATTCCTTGACAGCGATCGCGTGGAACACTCGTTGAAACGAGCGGCGATCGGGCGTCGTCTGGCGGCGTGCGGACGACTTGAATGAACAGGAACCGCCTTCTAGCATAGGCGCAGGGGCCAAAAGCAAGCATATTGCCATGATTTTAGGGATCGAGCGGTTGCTGCGCGGCAAACACGCTATAAGTCCCGATCATGGTGCCTCACAGGGTCTATCTCGACTGGAACGCGACGACGCCGCTGCGCCCTCAGGCGCTAGCCGCGATGACGAGCGCTTTGTCGTTGGCCGGAAACCCGTCATCGGTGCATGCCGAGGGCCGCGCCGCACGGCGGATCGTTGAAACCGCGCGGCAGGCGGTTGCTAAAGCGGTTGGCGTCGATTCGGGCGCAGTGATCTTTACGTCCGGTGGTACCGAGGCGAACACGCTGGCGCTGACGCCGCGGACCGCGCATCCCCGGCTGTTGGTGTCGAGCATCGAACACGCCTCCGTGCTTGCGGGCGGACGGTACGCGCCTCATGCGATCGAGACGATTCGCGTGCACCCCACCGGATTGGTTGATTTGGATGACCTGGGGCAAAAACTTGCATCCGGTCCGCCAGCGCTATTGGCGCTGATGCTGGCCAACAACGAGACCGGCATCATTCAACCTGTGGCGGAGGCTGCTGCGATCGTTCATGCCGCCAGCGGGCGACTGCATGTCGATGCGGTTCAAGCCTTCGGCAAGATACCGGTTGATCTGAAATCCCTCGGAGCTGACAGCGTTGCTCTGTCCGCGCACAAGATCGGCGGCCCGACGGGAATAGGAGCGCTCGTGCTAGGTGGTGATGTTCCATTAGTGGAACCATTGATCCGGGGTGGCGGGCAGGAGCAGGGCCGTCGCGGCGGGACCGAGAACTTAGCCGGCATTGCCGGCTTCGGGGCAGCCGTGACTACGTCTCTGGCTGAAACCTCGCAAGCCGTTGAAATCTTGCGGGATTATCTGGAGAAGGGATTACACGAAACGCGCGGCTTGACGGTTTTCGGTGCCGATACCGCACGTTTACCGAATACGATTTTGTTCACCGCGCCGGGCCTGACAGCCGAAACCGCCGTGATCGGCTTCGATCTTGCCGGCATCGCCGTCTCATCCGGCTCGGCCTGTTCGTCGGGCAAGGTGCAGCCGTCGCATGTTCTGGCTGCGATGGGGGTCTCACCGGAGCGCGCGCGGGGCGCGATCCGCCTCAGTCTTGGTCGTTTAACAACGCACGATGATGTGCAACGCACCATCAAGGCTTGGCGAAAGCTCGCAGATACACTACTTAAACCTTACGACGAAACAGAGCTTGAACGGTTCTAAGCGGGTGATTTCGTCTTGGGCCTGATCCAGAAACGTGGACTTCCGATTTTCTGATAAGATCATACCCAGAATAAAAGAAGTGACGGTTTGGTTCGGCAAAACTGGATCAGACCCGAGAACATCGTATCATCCGATTGAAATTGGTCCCCACGGTCCTTGAAACCGTGAGTGGAGGGTAATAATGGCTGCCGTACAGGACACCGTCGATCGCGTCAGGCAGATCGATGTCGATCAATATCGCTATGGATTCGAGACGCTGATCGAATCGGACAAGGCTCCGAAAGGTCTGTCCGAAGACACGGTGCGTTTTATCTCCTCGAAAAAGAACGAACCCGACTGGATGCTGCAATGGCGGCTGGACGCCTATCGCCGTTGGCTGACGATGGAAGAGCCGACCTGGGCGCGGGTCAACTATCCGAAGATCGATTTTCAGGATCTGTATTATTACTCTGCGCCGAAGCCGAAGAAGACGATCGGCTCGCTCGACGAGATCGATCCGGACATTTTGGAGACCTATAAGAAGCTCGGTATTCCCTTACGCGAGATTGAGATGCTCGAAGGCGTCGTGCGTAAGGACGAGGACGGCAACGTTCTTGGCGAACGTCGCATTGCCGTCGATGCCGTGTTCGATTCGGTCTCGGTCGCGACGACATTTCAGAAGGAGCTAAAGCAGGCCGGCGTGATCTTCATGCCGATCTCGGAAGCCATTCGCGAACATCCGGACCTCGTTCAGAAATATCTTGGCACGGTGGTGCCGACCTCCGACAATTTCTACGCGACGCTGAATTCGGCCGTGTTCTCGGACGGCTCGTTTGTTTATGTGCCGCCGGGCGTGCGGTGCCCGATGGAATTGTCCACGTACTTCCGCATTAACGAGCGCAACACCGGCCAGTTCGAGCGCACGCTCATCATCGCCGACAAGGGCGCTTATGTCAGCTACCTCGAAGGCTGCACCGCGCCGCAGCGCGACGAGAACCAGTTGCACGCTGCGGTAGTCGAGCTCGTTACCCATGACGACGCCGAGATCAAATATTCGACGGTGCAGAACTGGTATCCGGGCAATTCGGAAGGCAAGGGCGGCATCTATAATTTCGTCACCAAGCGTGGCGATTGCCGTGGCGACAATTCGAAGATTTCTTGGACGCAGGTCGAAACCGGCTCGGCGATCACCTGGAAATATCCGAGCTGCATCCTGCGCGGCGACAATTCGCGCGGCGAGTTTTATTCCATCGCGATTTCGAACGGCTATCAGCAAGTCGATAGCGGTACGAAGATGATTCATCTCGGCAAGAACACGACGAGCCGAATTATCTCAAAGGGCATCGCCGCCGGTAAATCACAGAATACGTATCGTGGTCTGGTGACGGCGCATCGCAAGGCAACAAACGCGCGCAACTTCACGGCCTGTGACTCGCTGCTGATCGGCGATCAGTGCGGCGCGCATACGGTGCCCTACATCGAGGCGAAGAACACCTCGACGCTGTTCGAACACGAAGCGACGACGTCGAAGATTTCGGAAGACGTTCTGTTTTATTGCGTGCAGCGCGGGCTGTCGCAAGAAGAGGCCGTTGGCCTCGTCGTCAATGGTTTCGTGAAAGACGTGCTGCAGCAACTGCCGATGGAATTCGCGGTGGAAGCCCAGAAG
>JAYUEY010000032.1:0-6082 GCA_043739005.1 Tardiphaga sp. | reverse complement strand
CTTGCCCCAACCTCAATGTCAACGCGGACATATTGCGGACACGGAGGAAACTTCAAAAACGCAATCACCGCTAAGTACTTGATTTTATGGTGCCCAGGGGCGGGATCGAACCACCGACACTGCGATTTTCAGTCGCATGCTCTACCAACTGAGCTACCTGGGCAATCTTTGGTATCTGTCCCGAACGGGTCGGGAGCGCCGGTTTATAGTCAGCCAGATCGGCCGTGTCCACCCGCCCGGCCATGTTCTGTCACGGCCAGCGAAACCATCGCTGCCATGGCCTATTCCGGCCTATTCCGGGTCGTCGTCCTCGGACGGGCGGCCGGGGATCGCATAGGAACCGGATAGCCAGCGGTTCAGATCGACATCCCGACAGCGTTCGCAGCAGAACGGTTTGGAGGCCGGCGTCGCAGGCTTGCCGCAGACCGGACAGGCGCGTGTTTTGGTCGCAGCCTTAGCTGGCATTGATCCAGCCATGCCGAATCGGAAAACCTTCGCCGCCGAGCAGCGTCACGGTCTCGTAGAGCGGCAGGCCGACAACATTGCTGTAGGAGCCGACGAGCTTGACGACAAATGAGCCGGCGATGCCCTGCACCGCATAGCCGCCGGCCTTGCCGCGCCATTCGCCGGAGCCGATATAGGCCTGGATGTCGTCTTCCGTCAGCCGCTTGAAGCGGACGCGGGTCTCGATCAAGCGCTGGCGGAACGCACCTTTCGGCGTCACCAGACACACCGCCGTATAGACGCGGTGATTGCGGCCGGACAACAACCGCAGGCATTGCGACGCCTCGTCGACAAGCTCCGCCTTCGGCAGGATGCGGCGGCCGACCGCAACGACGGTGTCGGCGGCCAGCAGATAGGCACCGCGCAGATCGTCGTCGATCTGGATCGATTTCAATCCCGCTTCAGCCTTGGCGCGGGCGAGGCGATTGGCGCAAGCGCGGGGCAGTTCGCCCCGCGTCGGCGTTTCATCGATATCGGCCGGGCGCAGCCCGTCAGGCTCGATGCCGGCCTGATTGAGCAGGCTGAGACGCCGCGGCGAGCCGGACGCGAGAACGAGTTTGGTGCGGCCGAGCATGTGACGGATCAATCCCTTCAGAAAGCGCGCGGAACGTATCGGATGGCGCTGGTGCCGACAACCGCGCAAGCGTGTGAAATTTACCCGCTCGCTGCGCCACCGCGCGCGAATCGCTTGCGGATGCGCAGTGCCAGCCCGTCGCACACTTCGCGATAGGCTTCGAGCTTCTGTTCGCGATTGCCCTCGACGGTGGTCGGATCCTGCGTCGGCCAGTATTCGACCTCGACGGCCATCGTCCGCGTCAGTTCCAGTGCCTTGTGATGCGCTTCCGGCGACAGCGAGATGATGAGATCGAAATTCAGTCCCTCCCAGTCGTCGAGGTCTTCGAATGTCATCGGGCGATGTTTGGAAATGTCCTGTCCCAATTCGGCCATCACGGCGACGGCGAAAGGATCGAGGTCGCCTTTCCTGACGCCGGCGGATTTGACATAGAGCGCTTGCGGAAACATTTTTTGCAGCAGGCTTTCGGCCATCGGCGAGCGGACGGCATTGAAAGCGCAGGCGAACAGCACGGCCTGAGGAGTCCGCGCGCGCGGCGGCTCCATCCGGTCACGTCTCTTTCATGTTGAGCATGGCCCTGTCGGAAAATCGGTTTCCACTTTTCAGGGCCATCCTCAGCCTTTCCAGTGCAAAACGGAAATCAGCGTGAACAGCCGCCGCGAGGTCTCGAAATCGATGCGCACTTTTCCGGCCAGCCGCTCCATCAGCGTGTGCGAGCCCTCGTCGTGGATGCCGCGGCGGCCCATGTCGATCGCCTCGATCTTGTCCGGCGTCGCCGTGCGGATGGCCTGATAATAGCTGTCGCAGATCATGAAATAGTCTTTCACGATGCGGCGGAACGGCGTCAGCGACAACAGATGCGCCACCACCGGCGTGCCGTCCTCGCGGCGAATGTCGAACATCAGCCGATTGCCGGTGATGCCGAGATGCAAGGCGTAAGGACCGCCGCTGGCCCCTTCGGGCGCGAACACATTGGCCTCGACCAGATCATAGATCGCGATCGCGCGCTCATGCTCGATGTCCGGCCCGGAACGGCCGATCGATTCCTCATCGAGCGTCACCGCGACAATGCGATTGTTGGTGTCGTCCTCTGGTGCGTCGTTGCTCATTGCAGGTTCAGGCGTATCCCCACCGACCTCGCATGGGCATCGAGACCTTCGGCCTTGCCCAACGTCATCGCGGCCGGGCCCAGCGCCCGTAGCTGGTCAGGCCCGCATTTGAGGATCGACGTTCGCTTCATGAAGTCAAGCACGCCGAGGCCGGACGAGAACCGCGCCGAGCGGGCCGTGGGCAGCACATGGTTGGAGCCGCCGACGTAATCGCCGATCGCTTCCGGCGTATGACTGCCGAGAAAGATCGCGCCGGCATTGCGGATTTTGGCCGCCAGCGCATCGCAATCGGCGGTTATGATTTCCAGATGCTCGGCGGCGATGGCATCGGCGAGCGCGACGGAGTCCGCGATATTCTTGACATGGATGATCGCGCCATAGGTCTGCCACGAGGCGCGCGCGATGGTCGCGCGAGACAGCGTCATCAGTTGCGATTCGACCGCGCGCACGACCTGTTCGGCCAGATCGGCGCTGTCGGTGATCAAGATCGCCTGCGCATTGGCATCGTGCTCGGCCTGCGCCAGCAAATCCGCCGCGATCCAGTCCGGATTGCCAGTGTCGTCCGCGATCACCAGCACCTCGGAGGGACCGGCGATCATGTCGATGCCGACTTTGCCGAACACCTGTCGTTTCGCTGCGGCGACATAGGCATTTCCGGGGCCGACGATCTTGGCGACCGGCGCAATCGTTGCCGTGCCATGCGCCAGTGCCGCAACGGCCTGCGCGCCGCCGACACGATAGATTTCCGACACGCCGCCGAGTTGGGCGGCCGCCAGCACCAGCGGATTGAGCTTGCCGTCGGGAGACGGCACCACCATCACGACACGTGGCACGCCGGCCACGCGGGCCGGCACGGCGTTCATCAGCACCGACGACGGATAGGCGGCCGTGCCGCCCGGCACGTAGAGCCCGACCGCCTCGATCGCACTCCAGCGCCAGCCGAGTTCGACACCGAGCGCATCCGTGAAGCGCTCGTCCTTCGGCATTTGTCGCTGGTGAAAGACTTCGATGCGGTCGCGGGCAAATTTGAGCGCATCGATGGTGGCGGTGTCGCAGGCTTTCGCGGCGGCGTCGATTTCGTCCGATGTGACGCGCAACTGGTCCGCCGTCAGATCGAGCCGATCGAATTTGGCGGTGGCTTCGAGCAACGCCGCGTCGCCTCGCGCCGCGACGTCATCGACGATCCTTCGCGTCGCCGCCTCGATATCGGCCGCGACCTCGCGCTTGGTGGCGAGGAAGGTGGCAAAGCCTGCCGCAAAGTCGGCACTGGAATTATCGAGACGAACGGGCATTTACAGGGGTCCGGCAGGCGTCAAAAGTCGGCTGGTTTTAGAGGGGAAACCGATCCGGCTCAATGGCGGGATGCAGGTGTTTGCATCCTTTGCCAAGTCTTGTGTGCAAGTCTTGGATGCACGTCTCGGATGCCAAGTCTTAGGTGGCAAGTCTTGGGTGCCATGCAATGCGTCGCATGTGCGATGTCACGCATGGCGTCCGGGACAAACAGGATCAGGCCCCGGCCGGCTCCGCACCGTCTGTCGCGCCGAGATCATCCTCGCCCAGATCCGCCAGTTCGCATTCGAGGCATTCGACATCGAGCCGCAATGCGCCGCCATCCGCGAACATCAGCATCGTCGCGCCGCCGGGCGCGTCGCCGGGGTGAAATTCGATGCCGAGTAGTTCGAGCGCCGCATCCGGTGCATCGAGGTCGATGTTGCGGGATTGGCACGACAGCACCCGCTCGAAGCGCAAGGCCGACACCATTCGGCGCGGCTCCGGCAGCGCCTGCTGCGGATCTTGAATTTGATTGCCGAGCAACACCTCGTTCCAGTCGAGCCGATTCAGGCCGATGACGAGACGTTTTTCGCTTTGCCGCCAAATGATATCGCCGGCGCGCACGCTGGCATCCAGCACATGCGCGGAGATCACCGCGAGGTCATCGGGATCAAGAGCAATCAGCTTGCGTTGACCGGACACGTTGCGCCTTTCAAAGGTTTATCCGCTGATGCGCTCGATGGTGGCGCCGCATGCGGACAGCTTGTCTTCCAATCGTTCAAAGCCACGGTCGAGATGATAGACGCGGTTGACCATGGTCTCGCCTTCGGCGACCAGACCCGCGATCACCAGCGACACCGACGCACGCAGATCGGTCGCCATCACCGGCGCGCCGCGCAGTTTGCCGATGCCATCGATCGTCGCTGTCTCGCCGTCGAGATGAATCCGCGCGCCGAAACGGGCGAGTTCCTGAACGTGCATGAAGCGATTCTCGAAAATTGTTTCGGTGATGTGCGACGAGCCCTTGGCGCAGGCCATCAGCGCCATCAACTGAGCCTGCAAATCGGTCGGGAAGCCGGGGAATGGCGCGGTCGCGACCGTTACCGGGCTGAGGCCTGCACCGTTGCGCGACACGCGAATGCCGTCATTGTTCGGCGTTACGGTGACGCCGGCCTGCACCAGAACGTCGAGCGCCGATTGCAGTAATTCCGGCCGCGCACCGGCCAGTTGAACGTCGCCGCCGGTCATCGCCACCGCCATCGCATAGGTGCCGGTCTCGATCCGGTCCGGCAGCACGGGATGCCGCGCGCCGCCGAGTTTCTTGACGCCTTCGATCGTAATCGTGGACGTCCCCGCGCCGGAGACGCGCGCACCCATCTTGTTCAGGCAATCGGCGACATCGACGATCTCGGGCTCGCGGGCCGCGTTCCTGATGATGGTCGTGCCTTTGGCCAACGTCGCCGCCATCAGCGCGACATGGGTGCCGGACACCGTCACCTTGGGAAAATCGATCTCCGCGCCCTTCAGGCCGCCGGGTGCCTTCGCGATCACATAACCGCCGTCGATCGCGATCTCCGCGCCGAGCTTTTCCAGCGCCATGATGAGCAAATCCACCGGCCGCGTGCCGATGGCGCAGCCGCCGGGCAGCGACACTTTCGCTTCATGCATCCGCGCCAGCAGCGGCGCGATCACCCAAAACGAGGCGCGCATCTTGGACACGAGTTCATAGGGCGCGGTGGTATCGATGATGTGCTTGGCTGAAATATGCAGCGTCTGGCCCTGATATTCATGGTCGCCCGGCTTCTTGCCGGCGGACAGGATATCGAGGCCGTGATTGCCGAGAATGCGCTGCAACTGCGCGACATCGGCCAGACGCGGCACATTGTCGAGGATCAATGTCTCGTCGGACAGCAGCGCTGCGATCATGAGCGGCAGCGCGGCGTTCTTCGCGCCGGAAATCGGAATGGTGCCGTTCAGCTTGGCGCCGCCGACGATGCGAATGCGATCCATAGAGAGTCCCCAGCCGAATCCGGCTCTAAGCGTGTCGCGATGGTATAAAGCGTCCGCCCCGGCAAGGCAAAAGCGTCATATATTGCGGCGTTTTGATGGGACCACCGGCGTGATCAGATGCCGTTGATGTCGCTGTTTTCGAGGACAGGCCTCGGAAAGCCGTTGCGCGCCACCTGGATCATGGCCCGACCGACCTGTTCGGTCGTGGTCACGTATTTCGGCGCAATCCGGTGAAACAGAGACATCAGCGGCGCAAGACCCGTGTAGATGGCCTGATACCACCCGGTTTTCGATCGGATGCCGTGCAGCGGCTGGATCACCGCCGGCCGGAACATATAGGCCGCCTTGAACGGCAGCTTGAGCAGGTCGTTTTCGGTCCTGCCCTTCACCCGCGCCCACATCACGCTGCCGCGTTCCGTCGAATCCGCCCCCATGCCGGTGACATAGATGAACGTCATCTGCGGATTGAGCCGGGCCAGCGTCGTCGCCACAGCCATTGTGAGGTCGTAGGTCAGACGGCGGTAATTGTCCTCGCTCTGCCCGACGGACGTGACGCCGAGGCAGAAGAAGCAGGCATCGAAGCCGCTCAGTTCCGGTTCGATCGCCGAAAAGT
>JAYUEY010000031.1:0-3352 GCA_043739005.1 Tardiphaga sp. | reverse complement strand
TCGCCTTCGGGCCTTACGTATTCCATATCGAGCGCGGCGAATTGCGCAATGGCGAGGAGATCGTCCATCTCACCGACCGCGAGCGCGACATGCTGCGCGTGCTGGCCCTGGCACCGGGCGATACCGTGCCGCGGGGCGATCTCACCGGCGGCGGCGGCACCGTGAACGAGCGCGCGGTGGACGTGCAGATCAACCGGCTGCGCCGCAAGATCGAACTCGATCCGGCCAATCCGTTATTCCTGCAAGCCGTGCGCGGCATCGGCTACCGGCTGGTGGCGTCACCATGAAACGACTTCTGGCGAGCGCTTGCGCATGAGCAGCATCGACACCGGGCTGACGTTTATCCGCACGGCGTCGCGGCGCGCGTCGGCGCTCAATAACCGGCTCGGCAACGCCTTCAAGGGCATCATGCCGACAGGGCTTTATGCCCGTGCGTTGCTCATCATGATCGTGCCGATGGTCATTCTGCAATCGGTCGTCGCTTTCGTCTTCATGGAGCGACACTGGAACACGGTGACGCGGCGGCTGTCGGCCGCCGTGGTGCAGGACATCGCTGGATTGATCGACGTCTATTCGGGCTATCCGCAAGACAAGGACCGCACGCTCATTAAGCGGATCGCGCAGCAGCGACTCGGCCTCGTGGTGGATTTCCTGCCCGTGACCGACATGCCGCCGCCGGGGCCGAAGCCATTTTTCTCGCTGCTCGATCAAACGCTGTCTGTACAACTTGGCCGCCAGATCACACGGCCTTACTGGATCGACACGGTCGGGCGATCGAATTTGGTCGAAATTCGCATTCAACTCGATGACGCCGTGATGCGCGTGTTCGCGCAACGCAGTGCTGCCTATGCGTCGAATTCGGAAATTTTTCTGTTCTGGATGGTCGGGACCTCGTCGATCCTGCTGATCGTCGCGGTGTTATTTTTGAGAAATCAAATCAGGCCGATTTTACGTTTGGCCGATGCGGCCGAGAGTTTCGGTAAGGGCCGCGATGCGCCGAATTTCCGGCCGCGCGGTGCCCGCGAGGTGCGCCGCGCCGCGCAGGCCTTCATCGAGATGAAGACCCGCATCGAGCGCTCGATCGATCAGCGCACGGCGATGCTGGCTGGCGTGTCGCACGATCTGCGCACGATTCTGACGCGCTTCAAACTCGAACTGGCGCTGATCGGCGACAGTCCGGAAGTCGACGGCATGCGCAGGGATGTCGATGAAATGGCGGCGATGCTGGAGGCCTATTTGGCTTTCGCGCGGGGAGACAGCGGCGAAGGCGCAAAGCCCACCGACATGTCGGCAGCGCTGGAAGAATTGCGCAGCGATGCCGAGCGTCACGGTCACGCTGCGACCGTTGTTTTCAGCGGCATGCCGGTCGTGACCGTGAAGCCGGCTGCGTTCAAGCGCTGTCTCGCGAATCTCGTGTCGAATGCCGCGCGCTATGCCGGTGCGATCGCCATCACCGGCCAGCGCGACCATCGTTATCTCACCGTGACGGTGGATGATGATGGCCCCGGCATTCCGATGGACATGCGCGAGGAGGTCTTCAAGCCGTTTTTACGGCTCGACGACTCGCGCAATCAGGACGAAGGCAACACCGGTCTCGGCCTCGCCATCGCCCGCGATATTGCGCGGTCGCATGGCGGCGATATCACGCTCGGCGACAGTCCGATGGGTGGCCTGCGTGCCATCGTGCGCGTGCCTGTATAATCGACGCGATCCCTTTTATTGAAAGATGCAAATGCTGACATCGAACGATCCGATGGTCTCGACCGACTGGCTCGCCGCCAATCTCGACAATCCCGACGTCCGCGTGCTCGACGCTTCGTTTCGGATGCCGGCGATGCGGCCGCCGACCGCGCGCGAGGAATATGACGCACGCCATTTGCCGGGCGCGGGCTTCTTCAACATCGACGCCATCGCTGATCGCGCTAGCCCGCTGCCGCATATGCTGCCGCCGCCGGCGCTTTTCGCACGCGAGATCGGCCAGCTCGGGATCGAGAACACAAGCACCGTCATCATCTATGACCGCGGCGACTATATGGGCGCGCCGCGTGCGTGGTGGACGTTCCGCGTCTTCGGCCACAACGAGGTGCGGGTGCTCGACGGCGGATTGAAGCGCTGGCTTGCAGAAGGCCGTTTTGTGACAAGCGATATAACGTCGCGCGCGCCAACGGAATTTCGGGCAAACTACGAATCGGCGCGCGTGCGCGACCGAGCCGCCATGGAAAGCAATGTCGCCTCAGGCAAAGAGCAGATGGTTGATGCCCGCGCCAAGGAGCGCTATGAGGGCAGCGTCGCCGAGCCTTGGCCGGGCCGCCGCGCTGGTCGCATTCCGACCAGTCTCAACGTGCCGTTCAATATGTTGTACGAACCGGACACGGGGTTACTGAAATCCGCCGATCAGTTGCGTGACGTTTTCAACACCGCCGGCGTCGATCCCAAGCAACCGATCGTGACGACCTGCGGCTCCGGTGTCACCGCTGCCGTCATCACGCTCGCACTGGCGCGGATCGGGTTGAACGACACTGCGCTGTATGATGGCTCGTGGGCGGAATGGGGCCTTCCTGATGGGCCTGATGTCGCGATGGGTGCGGCCTGATTTAAGTTCCGAACGGCGACGCGCCGAAGGCCGAGGCTGGGTTCTGCGCAGCCGGGCGCGGGGGAGCAGGTCGTGAAACAATACGTCGCTTCGGTCTAGCAACAGGCTTTGCAACCGACTTGCGTCGGCGCACCACCGGCTTTTTGGTCTCCACGACAGGAACAGATACAGAAATAGCCGGATCGGGCAGGGCGGCCACGATACCGGCTGCGGCCGGACGATCCCGAGGGATCGGCGGTGTCCGGATCGGTCTGGCATTGACCAAAGGCGTCTCGCTCCCGACCAGCGGTGTGGGTGGAGCGATTTCGGGTGCAGCGATTTCGGGCGCAGCAATGGTGCCGGTGGTCTCCGGCTCGGGCGAAGCGGAAACTTGTAAAGGTACAGGTGCGGGTGAGGGCGCGTCCGCTTCGACTTTGGTAGGCGCGTCAGCTGTCGCGGTCACAACAGGCGCGGCCGCAATCGGCATCGTTTCGATCGGCGGCGCAGGCTCGATCACCGGCGCAGGTCTGGCGATCTGAACCGGCGGCTCCGTCACAAGCTCGGCCTTCGGAGACTGAAGCGTGATCTCGGCTTTCGTCTCCGACGTCGGCTCGATTGCGACCGGTGGCGAGATCACGGGCTCTTCGACGCGCGGCGCGATGCTGAGGGTGGCGATCCGGTCGGTCGGCAACAGCGTGTCGAATTGTGGCCTCACGGATGTCACCAAGGACTCAGGTGTCGCCAAAGGCTCAATCACCGATGGCAGGGTCTCGACAGGCC
>JAYUEY010000030.1:0-42545 GCA_043739005.1 Tardiphaga sp. | reverse complement strand
CATGACCGTGACGTTGGCAGGGCTGCTGCTGCTCAGCGTTGCCTCGAACTATCCGATGATCCTGTGCGCGGCAGCGCTGGTCGGCACGGGTTCAGCGATCTTCCATCCGGAATCGTCGCGCATCGCGCGGCTTGCATCGGGTGGCCGCTATGGCTTCGCGCAATCGGTGTTTCAGGTCGGCGGCAATTTCGGTACGGCGCTTGGGCCGTTGCTCGCGGCCTTGATCGTCGTGCCGCTCGGCCAGCACAGCGTTGCGGGTTTCTCGCTCGTTGCCGCACTTGCGATCTTCATTTTGTGGCGCATCGGACGTTGGTATCAGCCGCGCATCGTGCCGCGTAAATTCGCCAGGGCGATCACGCCGACGCATGGTGCATCGCCGGCGCGCGTGCGCTTCGCATTGGTCATTTTGGTCGCGATGCTATTCTCGAAGACCTTCTACATGGCCAGCATCACCAGCTACTACACCTTCTACCTGATGCATAAATTCGCGCTGCCGACGCAGACCGCGCAGCTTTATCTGTTCGTCTTTTTGGTCGCGAGCGCGGTCGGCGTATTTTTCGGCGGGCCGCTCGGCGACCGCTTCGGCCGCAAATATGTGATCTGGTTTTCGATCCTCGGCGTGCTGCCGTTCACGCTGGCGCTGCCTTATGCCGGCCTACATGCCAGCATTGTGCTGACAATCATCATCGGCTTCGTGTTGTCGTCGGCGATGCCTGCCGTGATTGTCTATGCGCAGGAATTGATGCCGCATCGACTCGGCATGATCTCCGGGCTGTTCTTCGGATTTGGTTTCGGGCTCGGCGGCGTCGGTGCCGCATTGCTTGGCGAACTCGCCGACATCAAGGGCATCAACTTCGTCTATCAGGTTTGCGCCTTCCTGCCGGTGATCGGATTGCTCGCGATTTTCCTGCCGAAGATACCGCGCGTCGTGAATTGATCCGCGCGCATCCTGCGGCGCGAGGACGGAACTGTTAACGCGCCGTTTACCATCAAGACTTTGTTAAAGACTATGTCGCTTCGCCTTGTTTTTCAGGCATAACTTCGTGCACCAAAAAAATAATCACTAAAAATCAACCTTAAAAATTAGGGTTAAGTACCGCTTAAGAATTTTGCGGCATCGTCGCCTTGTCAGTTTCTGGAAGCGGGGTCATTGAGCGCCTCGCCCTATTTCAAGGACGAAGCCCATGCGTAGCGTTACATCGATTCTAGCCGCCACCGCGGCCTCTCTGATTTCCACGGCAGCTCTTGCGGCCGACATGCCATCGATCATGCCGCCGCCGCCGGCCTATTATGCGCCGCAGCCCGTCGTCGAGGATTTCGGCGGATGGTATCTGCGCGGCGATATCGGGCAGACGACGACGACTGGAAAGCTTCACGTCAACGCCTACGATACGTTTCCCGCGGGAACGACCCTCATTCAAAACGGTCACGGTTTCGACGGCGGCGTCTCTTACGGGATAGGCGTTGGTTATCAGGCAAACAACTGGTTCCGTATCGATGTCACCGGTGAATACCGCGCCAAGGTAGGCTTCAACGGGTCCGACTTCGTGACCTACCCCGGCCCATCGTCTATCTCGGACGTCTATAACGGTGGCTACAAGAGCTGGGTCGGCCTCGTCAACTTTTACGCCGACCTCGGCACTTGGTTCTGCGTAACGCCGTTCATCGGCGTCGGCGTTGGCGGCGCGCGCATTACCACCACCGGCTTACAAGATAGCGGTGCGGTGTTTACAAACGTTGGTGGCCAGAACGTTGTCACCGGCGCGTCCTACTTTGCCAACGGCGCATCAACCAACAATTTAGCCTGGGCGATCCATGCTGGTCTTGCCTACAAGGTGAATAACAACTTCACGGTCGAACTTGCCTATCGCTACCTTGACATGGGTACGGCCATTCATGGCGTGGGGCGATCCTTCGATGGATCGAATGCGGGTCAATCGTCGTTCCAGTATCGCGATTTGGTCTCGCAGGATGTCCGTATCGGCGTCCGCTGGAATCTTGACGCCGGCTATTTGCCGCCACCGCCCCCGCCGCTGCTGATCCGCAAAGGTTAATCGCAGAACGCGATTGTTAACGACGGAAACGGCGCGGGCTCAGGCCCGCGCCGTTTTCTTATGCATCGTCGCGCGGCAAATTTCACGAAAGCCTTGCGCGACAACGATTGATTAAGGTTAACGCGGCATGATCGCTGTGTTGGTCGCGTAATTTAAGGGATGCAGTGATGCGTAAATTCGTTCTGGCGGCGTTGATGCTCAGTGTCGTCTCGTCCGCTCACGCGGCTGACATGCCGGACCTGCCATTCCTGCGCGGCTCCTTCACGGATGCGCCGGTGCGTGCCACGCCGATCTGGCAGGGTTATTATATCGGCGGGCAATATGGCTACGGATCGGCCGACATTAAGCCGTCCTCGACCATCAACAGCGATCTTCAAGGCACCTTCATCGCACCGGTTAGCAGCTACAATTGGCCGAAGCTTGGTAAAGGGCACGATATAAGGACCGGGTTTGGCGGATTCGTTGGCTACAACTCGCAGTGGGACGACGTCGTTGTCGGTGTGGAAGCCAATTATTTTCATGGCGGGTTCAAGGCGACATCGAGCAACATCGGCTATGTCTATGACAACGTTACGGGGGCCACGTTGACGACGGCTTCGTCGAGCACGTCGGTGGCAATTTCTGATTTTGGTTCGTTGCGCGCGCGTGCGGGTTACGCAATAGGTAGCTTTTTGCCTTATGCATTCGTCGGTGGAGTCGTCGGCTCCGCCGATATAGTTAGAAGCGTCAGCGCCAGTCCAGCACCGATCGTCCCCTATACATCCGTCGATACCAAGAGCAAGCTAGTCTACGGCTATTCCGCCGGTGTCGGTGTTGATGTCATGTTGTATGCGAGCGTATTTTTGCGCGCCGAGTATGAATATGCACGCATTACCGGAAACATCGACACCCAGATCAATACAGTTCGGGCGGGCGTCGGCTACAAGTTCTGATCGCATTGGCGCGACGATTGACTTCGCGCGTCTCGATTGATTTCATACGCCATAAGAGGTGACGTATGGATATTTACGGCGATCTGAATTCCGGCAATTGCCTCAAAGTAAAATGGGTATGCGATCATCTCGCGATGCCCTATCGATGGATCGCCGTCGATACGATGAAAGGCGAAAGCCGCACGCCGGAATTTCTCGCGATCAATCCCGGCGGACAGGTGCCGGCGGTTGTGCTCGACGACGGTCGTCCGCTGGCGCAATCCAACGCCATCATTCGTTATCTCGCGCGCGACAGCGCTCTCATTCCGCACGACGCTTATGACTCCGCGAAGATGGATGAGTGGCTGTTCTGGGAGCAATATAGCCACGAGCCGTATATCGCCGTTTGTCGTTTCCAAATGGTCTATCTGGGCAAACCTGTGTCGTCGCTTGATCCTGAGAAGGTAAAGCGCGGCTATGCCGCCTTGGCGCGGATGGAGCAGCACCTCGCTGCGACGGCCTTTCTCGTCGGCGACAGCGTTACGCTCGCCGATGTCGCATTGCTTGCTTACACGCGCGTCGCGCATGAAGGCGGTTTCGATCTTGCGGCCTGTCCGTCCCTTCGACGCTGGATCGGCGACAGCGAACGCGCACTGGGGCTCGCATGACGATCACCATCCGCCGCGCGACGCGGCAGGACGTGCCTGCCATGGTCGCCATGCTGGCCGACGATGCGCTTGGCGGTCCACGCGAGCAAATCACCGAGCCGCTATCAGACTCGTATTATGACGGGTTCGATACGGTGCAGGCGACGCCCAATATCTTGCTGATAGTCGCCGAAGATACGGCAGGCGATGTCGTCGGTTGTTTTCAGCTTTGCTTTTTACCCGGCATCAGTTTGCGGGGCGCGACGCGGGCGCTGATCGAGGATGTCCGCGTTGCCACGCGCTGTCGCGGGCAGGGTATCGGCGAGTTGTTGTTGCGCTGGGCGCTGGACGAGGCCCGCGGACGCGGCTGCAAGGTGTTCGAATTGTTGACGCATGAAACGCGGATCGACGCGCAGCGCTTCTACAGGCGCCTCGGCTTTTCCGCGAGCCATGTCGGGATGACGATGCGGTTTTGATCGCCAGGACGACGCCTACTTCACCAAGCCGTTGGTCTTGGCGACCCAGACCCGCACATCGGCGAGCACCGCCGGCAACACGCCGCGCACATCGGCGACGGTCATGCCGGGCATGACGCGCGGATCATAAAGGATGTTCAGCAGATACTGATCGTAGATGTCGAAGAACCCCATCTGCACGTCGTCATTGAACATCGTCCACGGCACTGAATCGGTGTCGTTGATCGGGCCGAGCGACTGCAGCACCTCTTCATAGGCGCAATCGAGAAATGTGAAATCGCCATTATCGACAGTGAGGATCACCTCGGAATGCTCGATCTGGAATTGCTCGTTCTTGCGAAAGCCTGACAGACATTGCGGATCGAGCGAGTCGCGAATGTCACGCGCCCGCTCCACGCCATAGGCGCTCTGGATCGTGCGGTGCAGATCGCGATCCCGCACCAGCCGGATCAGTACATTGGATTCGTCGCGGCTGTCAGCGATGGCGATGTCGAGATGCTGCACCAGCCGCGAGATTTCGGTGATGACGCCGGTCAGTTGCGCCTGGCGGTCCGTGCGGCTGGCGGCGTCGACGAAGATCCGCACTGGCGTGTTATATTTGCGGATGCGATCGACGCGACCGGCGAGGTGATATTCCGCGCCGAACGCGGTCTTGAGAAAACCATCGATGATCTCAGCGTCGGTAAAACTTTTCTTCTCGGCGCGCTGCTTCGCAGCGATGCCGGTCATGTCTGCCAGCGCCGGCAACACTGCCGTGGTCGATGCCCAGCACAGGCCGGCCACGACGACGGCCAGAGCCGTCACACCGCGTCTGAGTGATGAGTGTCGCATCGCTGCGAAACTGCCGCAATCGGCAGTTGCATGCAAGTCAACTTAGTTCTTGACCACGACCGTGGTGCCGACGCCGACGCGGCTGTAGAGATCGCTGACGTCGTCATTGGTCATGCGGAAGCAGCCCGACGACACGGCCTGACCAATGGTTTCCGGCTCGTTCGAGCCGTGAATTCGATACAGCGTTGAGCCGAGATACATCGCGCGCGCGCCCAGCGGATTGTCGATGCCGCCGGCCATGTGGCGCGGCAGGTCGGGACGACGGCGCAGCATCTGCGCCGGCGGCGTCCAGCCCGGCCATTCCTTTTTGGCTGTGATGCGGTGGGTGCCGCCCCAGCGATATCCGTCGCGACCGACGCCGATGCCGTAGCGTAAGGCGGTGCCGTTCGGCTGCACCAGATAAAGCCGGCGCTCCGCTGTCGAGACGACAATGGTGCCCGGCGTGTAGTTACTGGCGAAGTTCACCGTGGTGCGCGGGATCGCACTCGAACCGCCCGAATAATTGAACTTGTCGAAGCCGCCGCCCATCACCTCGCGCATATCGAAGCCCTGCGCCGATGCGGCATGGGGCGCGAGGACATGGGGCGCGAGCAGGATTGCAGCAGCGGCGATCAGAGCGAAACGGCGGGTCATCAATCCATCCTCACAGACGCGGATTATCTACCTCGAAACAGGCCACAAAGCGCCATCGTCTGCAAGCCTCGGCGACGGGAACGCCGCATTTGATGCAGCTTCGTGACCGAAAAGCATCGTTAGCGTCATCTGGCACTGGTCTGGCACTGGTCTAGAAGTAGTCTGGACTGGTGATCTGGCCCTTTGACGGACCGCGCGAACAATGATTGATCTGACGGACACAAAGGCAATCAAGAAACGGGAGCGAACGCGATGAACGGTGCGGAAAGTCTGGTGCGGACCCTTGTGGCCGGCAATGTAAATGTCTGCTTTGCAAATCCCGGCACCTCCGAAATGCACTTCGTCGCCGCGCTTGACCGCGTCGAGGGCATGCGCTGCGTGCTCGGCCTGTTCGAAGGCATCGTCACTGGCGCAGCCGATGGCTATTACCGCATGACGGGACATCCGGCCTCGACGCTGCTGCATCTCGGTCCCGGCCTCGCCAATGGCCTCGCCAATTTGCACAACGCCAAGAAGGCGAATTCCGGCATCGTCAATATCGTCGGCCAGCACGCCGTCTATCACATCGAATACAACGCGCCGTTGACCTCGGATATTGAAGGCCTTGCACGACCCATGTCGGCCTGGGTCAAGACCTCGCCGGATGCGAAGTCGGTCGCCAGGGATGGTGCGGAAGCGATCAATGAAGCGCGCCACGGCAAGGTCGCGACCTTGATTTTGCCGGCCGACACCGCCTGGAACGAGGCCGACGGCATCGCGCAAGTGCCCACCGACAAGCAGCAGGCCGGTTATGCGACTGACGCGGTCGAGCGGGCTGCAAAAATTTTGCACGCAGGCGAGCCGACGCTGCTGCTGATGACCGGCGGCGCGCTGACGGACAAGGGCCTTGCGCTTGCAGCTCAAATCGCCGGCAAGACCGGCTGCAAGGTGATGGGCCAGACTTACAATCCGAAAATGGCGCGCGGGCGTGGTCGTTTCGCGATCGACCGCATCCCCTATGTGATCGAATCCGCGCTGCCGATCTTGAAGGATTTCAAACATATCATTCTGGTCGAGGCGAACGATCCGGTCGCTTTTTTCGCCTATCCGAACAAGCCGAGCATGCTGAAGCCCGAAGGATGCGACGTCCATCGCATGACGTCGGGTGGCGACAACTCCGTCGCGGCGCTCGAAGCGCTTGCCGGCGCAGTCGGCGCGAAGCCGGCCGATGCGAAGCCGCAGACACTGGTCGAGCTGGCGACGCCGACCGGCGCGCTGACCCATGCCTCGATCGCGCAGGCGATCGCGATGGCGATCCCCGAACATGCGATCGTGGTCGATGAATCGATCACCACGGGGCGCGGATTCTTCCCACCGACGGCAGCGGCCGCTCCGCATGACTGGCTGCAGAACATGGGCGGCTCGATCGGCTTTTCGACGCCGGTCTCGACCGGGGCTGCGATCGGCTGCCCGGATCGCAAGGTGATCTGCATGGTCGGCGACGGCAGCGCGATGTACACGCTGCAATCGCTATGGACGCAGGCCCGCGAAAAGCTCGACGTCGTTACTATCGTGTTCGCCAATCGCATCTATCAGATCCTGCGCGGCGAGTTTGACGGCGTCGGCGCGGGCGAACCCGGCAAGCGCGCGATGGACATGCTGGCGCTGGATCGGCCCAATCTCGATTGGGTCGCGCTCGCCAAGGGCATGGGCGTTGAGGCGGTGTCCGTCGCCAATGTCGATGATTTCAACAAGGCGCTGGCTGATGCGATCAAGACCAAGGGTCCGCGCGTCATCGAAGTGGTGATGGTGGGGTAGCAGTTGAGTCTGCCGCAGAAGCGGCGCTGTACGAGGGCGCTCTTGGTTGCACCGCGTCTGGGGCACGAGAAGACGGCTACCCGTTCTCCTTGCGATAGAGCGCCGAGAGCGAGCGCAGCGCGCGATGTAACGCGACTCGCACCGCGCCCTCGGTCATCTGCAGGCGTTCGGCGGTCTGCCTGACGCTCGCGCCCTCCAGCGAAATCGCCGTCACGATTTTGCGCTGGTTGTCCTTCAGCTGCGAGAGCAGGTTGCCGAGCAGTTTCACATCAGGATCGGGTGCGGTGTCCGGTGTCACCAGCGTGTCGATGACGTCGTCAATCGGCACGTCGATGCGTTTACCGCGGCGGCGAAACGCATCGATCACCTTGTTGCGGACGATCGCTGCGAGCCACGGCCCGATCGGCCGCTCCGGATCCCACGTGCCGCGCTTGAGATGGATCGCCAGCAGCACGTCCTGAACAATGTCCTCGGCATCCGCACGCGATGCGCCGACGCTCATCCCGCGCCGGATCGCAACGCTGCGCAGATAGGGTGTTACGGCTCCCAGGAAGCAACGATAGGCCTCGGCATCGCCGGCGATACCCGCCTGCAGCCAGGCCGCCCATTGATGTTCGCGCGCGTCAAGATCCACGTCCGGTCCCCCGACGCCTAGCAACACACGTTCACGGTATTTGGCAAGAGAGGACCACAGGATGTAACATTGGGCCTCGTGCTGCGAAGAAAGAGGGTGATGCGTTCGTTCGCACCCGGAGGCTGCTATGAAAACAAGTCATTTGATCGACGCTTTGGCCAATGACGCCCCGTTGCGCTGGAATCTTACGCGCGCGCTGAAAACTGCGTTTATTGTGGGTAACGTCACGTCGGCGCTCATCTTTTTCATCTTGATCGGATTTCGTCCGGACATCATGGCGGCGGCGGAAACGACGCGATTTCTCTTGAAATTTGCCATCACCGTCCCGATCGCGACGGCGGCGACGGCGGCGCTGCTGCGCGTCAGCCGGCCGGGGGCCGATTTCGGGGCATGGGGTTGGGCGCTGGCGATTTCGCCGGCGATTCTGATCGTCGCGGTGATCGTCGAACTCAACGTGTTGCCGGAGCGGCTCTGGGTGATGACGCTGATCGGCAACAACGCCAAACATTGCATGACGATGATTCCGTTGCTGGCGCTCGGACCGCTGGCCTGTCTGCTGGTGGCGTTGCGCGAAGGAGCGCCGACGCGGCCCGGTCTCGCCGGTGCGATCGCAGGTCTTGCCGCCAGCGGGATCGCCGCGACCTATTATGCGACCAACTGCACCGACGACAGTCCGCTTTTCGTTGCGACCTGGTATCCGCTCGCAACGATCCTCGTGGTGTTGATCGGATATTTTGCCGGCCGCAAATTTTTGCGCTGGTAGTTTTTGCGCAGGTGGTTTTTGCGCGGCTGGTTTGCCGGCCCGACGGCGACGACATTGCTGAAAGGCCCGTCCAGAAGCTGGACGGGCCTTTCGCATGAAAGTGTTTGCTGAAGGTCTCAAGAGCAGATTGAATTACTTTTTCATGCCGTCCTTGGACATCGTGTCCTTCTTCATGCCATCGTCCTTCTTCATGCCGTCTTCCTTTTTCATGGCGTCCTTCGACATGGCGTCTTCCTTCTTCATGCCGTCCTTGGCCATGCCGTCCTTTTCCTTGTCCATAGCGAATGCGGCGGGCGCAAAGGCGAAGCTCAGAGCGACGACGGCGGCCGACAGCGAAAGTGCGGTGCGTGAGAATTTGGTCATGATGGCGTCCCTTTTCAAATCAGTTAGACGATCGATATCGTCCCCAGCGCCTACGCGCGCTCTTCACGGGTCGTTACATCGAAAGTGATGTTTCCATCGCTCATATCTCTCACGGAGTCGTGACACGCCGTTTGTAACGTGTGGCGCGCGTCAGCGAAGGTGTTCACAGGACGTTGTCGGTCATCTTCGTTGCCGCCACGTCATTGTATCTCTGTGCTGGTGATCGATATGTTCAGCCTCTTGCTCGCGCTTCTCGCCGGTGTCGTCACGATTGCTGCACCCTGCACATTGCCGGTGCTGCCGATCCTGCTCGGTGCATCAATGGGGCGCGCCAACAATTTACGCCCGCTTTTCATCGCGTTCGGTTTCGTCCTCGCCTTTTCGTTCGTCGCTCTGTCACTCGGCGCGATCACGACCGCATTCGATTTCGACCCGAATGTCCTGCGCGATGGCGCGTCCGTCATGTTGGTCGTGTTCGGCCTGCTGATGATCTGGCCCGCGCCTTTCGAACGCCTGATGATCTGGCTACGCGGCCTGTTGCCATCACTGCCGACGATCGGTCCGGCGGATCGCAGCGGCAATCTCGGCGGCTTCGTTGTCGGTGCGGCGCTTGGCATCGTCTGGACGCCTTGCGCGGGTCCGGTGCTCGGCGCGATCCTGACATTGATCGCAGCGACCGACGATCGCACATGGGCCGGCCTGCAATTATTGGCCTATGCGATCGGTGCTGCGATTCCGATGCTCGCGATTGCCTATGGCGGGCAGGCGCTGACGCAACGCACGCGCAGTCTCGCCCGTTACGCGCCGCGCATTCAACAGGGCTTCGGTGTGGTCGTCATCGGCTTCGCCGTCCTCACCTTTCTGCAATACGACACGATCGTCGTTGCGTGGCTGACACGGTTCTATCCTGCCGGATTCACAACCTTGTGAAGCCGCTCTCTGACCCCTGCAACTTTCACCAGAAGGAGGCACTGCCATGACCCTACTCGACAGGACTGCCCGATCGGTTGCGCTCGCCGCAGCATTGCTTGCAAGCGTGGCGGTCGCTCCGTCGTTCGCCGACGACATCACGGCACCGGCGTCGCTGTTGCGCGTCGCCGCAGCGACAGGTTCGGCACCAGAATTCTCAGGCCTCAAGAATTGGTTCAACTCCGCGCCACTGCGAATGTCTGGTCTGCGCGGCAAGGTCGTGCTGGTAGATTTCTGGACCTATGGCTGCGTCAACTGCGTCAACACGCTGCCGCACGTCGTGAAGCTGCAAGAAAAATACGGCAATAAGGGCCTTGTCATTGTCGGCATCCACACGCCGGAATTTCCGTTTGAGAAATCAGCCAGCAATGTTCAGGCGGCGCTGAAGCGCCATGGCATCACTTATGCGGTGGCTCAGGACAATGAATCCGCGACGTGGAATGCCTACAGCAATCGGTATTGGCCGGCGCAATACATTGTCGATCAGAGCGGCAAAATTGTCTTTCAGCATGACGGCGAAGGCCAGTATGAGCAGATGGACCGCACCATCGGCCAGTTGTTGAACAAGAGCAGCTAAGGGCGTTCCGGAGGGTCACAAATTTTAAGGTGACCTGCCGCGCCGTGACTACGTTATGCTTGCCCGAGGAACCGCTGCAACGGCAGCGGCTCCAAGGAGCAAGACGTGACGACTTCATTCGACGATCTCAAGACGCTGACCTTCCGCTGCCCGGTTGAACTGGAGGGTTTGCTGCCGTTACCGATCCCTGCGGCGATGGGAATACCTGACTGGTTCAAGGCGATGCCGTCGCAGGCATTCAACGCCGTCAACGCCGTTGTCGGCGAGACGGTGAAGCGCTGCCCGCCTTTTATCGATGCGATGACGGCAGGATTTTTGATCGGGCTGATCTGCGACGTGACCGTCGAGAACGGCGAATTCCGCTGGGACAATGAGTTGCCGCCCGGCGGAACGGTGAATTTCGCGCGGTCGCCGATCGGCTTCCACGATGTCAGCCAGGTCAGCGGTACGCCGTTGTTCGATGCAGACCGCTTCATGATCAAATTTCACAATCTGTGGACGATCGAAGCGCCACAGGGCTATGCGCTCTACTTCACGCATCCGGCCAATCGGTTTGATCTGCCATTCACGACGCTTAGCGGCCTCGTCGATTGCGATCGCTATGTCGATAACTGGATTCATTTTCCAGCTCATTGGCATGATGCAAATTTCAACGGTGTACTGCGAAAGGGTACGCCGGTCGCGCAATGCATTCCCGTCAAGCGCGAGACATGGGCCATGACAACGCAGACCTTTACGGCGGAGACCACGCAGCGCGTGCATGACCTGTCGAGCGCGATCTATCGCGAGACCGGAATCTATCGCCGACAGTATCGGGCTTAGGGTTTCGCACCACGTAAAAAGTTTGCCGCCGCACTTGGCCGCAGAAAGAAACGGCCGTGCGAAGCTGCAGCCAGTGCGGTGATGGCATGACCGGCGATCTGCGGCACGGCCCGCACCGCATCGCGCAGGCTGGCTTCGCCGGCCTCGCGCCGGTTCAATTCCAGAAGGCAGATCGCAAGATTATTGCGCGTCATCACGTCGCCGGGTTGGTGCGCCAGAACTCGCTGATAGGTTTCGACCGCAGCGGCATAGTTGCCGTCAAGCGCCATCACCTTAGCCAGCGCGATATGCGCGTCCATTCGACCGGGTGCGGTCGTCAGCACTGCCGCGAACATCGTTTGTGCGGTGGTGCGGTCGTTGCGCTTGAGATGGTGGAAACCAAGCTCCATCCGTAGATCGAGGGCGTCGGGCGCGATTGCGAGCCCGGTTTCGAGCGCGGTGGTGGCTTCGTCGAGGCGGTTGGCTTTGGCGAGTTGCGCGGAGAGTTCGAGCACGGCCGGTGGATAGAGCGGGCGGCGCGCGATCGTGCGCTGCAACTGCGCCAGTGCATCGTCGCGGCGGCCGACGCCAGCCAGCGCGCCAGCGTAAAGAGTTTCGACCGACGGATCGTTGCTACGTGCGGCCGCCGTCTCCAAGGGCACGATTGCGTCAGCGGCGCGATTCATCATCAATAGCGAGTGGCCGAGGATCTGTAGAGCCAGGATATTGTTCTTGTCCGCGCGAAGAACCTCTCGGGTGATGCGCTCCGCCTCGTCTGGCCGCTGCATGCGCATCGCCTGCACGGCACCTTCGAGTGCGCGTTGGCTTTGGCTGGACGATGCTGCGCGAGACGTCGGTTTCGACATGCTTATTCCAGGAATCGTGAGGCATCATGGAAGCGCGGTGGTGACCGAGACGCAAGCACTTAACCGCAACATGTGATCGGTTATTTGGAACGGCATGGCGATTTCGTGATTGCCATGCATCTTGCATTGCTGTTGGGCTTGCTTGCAGCGTGTCCTGATTGCAGCGTGGCTTGATTGCCAAGCCAGAGACCACCATCGGAGACAGCCATGACCAGATTTTTGAAGTATGCCCTCGGCGCAGTTGCGCTGATCGCGTTGGGCGATATGGCGTCGATCTCGCAAGCCGAAGCGCGCGGTGGCGGTTCGAATTTCATGAACTCACCAGGCTATCAGCGTCGTCTGCAGGAATCGCGCGGCTACGTTACCAATCAATCGGGGTCGATCGTGTCGCGTCCCATCGTCGTGGCGCCAACTCCTTATCGCGAGCGTCGAATCCGTCGACGGCGCTGAGCCAATCGCGCAAAGCGAAGTCAACACTCATCGCTACCGATGGTCAGCAAGACTGCTGGCGACGAGACACCTTGCGCTCTCGATGCAAAGGTTTAGAGCCTGTCGCAGATTAATTTTTGATGGCCAATGCTGATAGCGGTCGCACGTCAGTGGCTTGGCTCAGTTGGTCCAATGGAGACTCTTGATGGACACGTCTGCGAAACTGCACCCCGGACAAAAGATGGAGCCGCTGACGTTCAAAAGTCTTGACGGCACGGATCACATTTTTGGCGCTGCAGGCGGCGGCTGGCAGGCGTTGTTCGTCATCCGTGGCCAACACTGCCCGATCTGCAAGGCGTATCTCGGCGAGATCGAACAACGCCGTGACGCTTTGGCCCAGCTTGGCGTATCGGTCGCAGCGGTTTCGGCTGACAGCGAGGCGCAGAGCCGACTGACCGCAGGTGCCGCCAAATTCAACTTCCCGCTGCTCTATGGCTTGGACGACGCGATGATGCAGCGGCTCGGACTTTATGTCAGTGAGCCGCGTTCGGCCGAGGAGACCGATCACCGCTTCGCCGAGCCAGCGTTGTTTGTCACCAACGCGGATGGCGTGCTGCATCTGATCGACATCGCCAACGCTCCGTTCCTCCGGCCGGATCTGGACCGCCTGGTGCGTGGACTCGGCTTTATCATTCAGAAAAATTATCCCGTTCGGGGGACGCATCAATGACAGCCGCGCTCACCGGCATCCGCGCCTGCGTGTTCGATGCCTACGGAACGATCTTTGATTTCGCCTCTGCCGCCGCCCGATGCCCCGATATTCCGGAGGCAAAGCGCGGCGAATTGACGACGCTGTGGCGCGACAAGCAGATTCAATATACGTGGCTGCGAACGATGCAGGGGCAATACGTCGATTTCTGGCAGGTGACCGGCGATGCGCTCGATTTTACGCTCGACAGCCTCGGAATCGCGACGCCCGGGGTGCATGGGCGGCTCATGGAGCTATATCTGACACTCTCGGCATTTCCGGAAGTGCCGCAGACGCTTCAAGCGTTGCGAGAGGCTGGCTACGTTACCGCGATCTTGTCCAACGGGACGCCATCCATGCTCTCGGCGGTTGTTCATGGGGCCGGGCTGGAGGGCTTGTTCGATATGGTCCTGTCTGTCGATGCTGTCGGCGTCTTCAAAACCGACCCGCGTGTTTATGAGTATGCATTGACCCAGCTCGGCGTAACGGCCGCGCAGGTTTCATTTCAGTCATCCAATGCGTGGGATGCCTTCGCAGCTTCGGCTTTCGGGATGCGCGTCGTGTGGTGCAATCGCTATGCACAGCGCCCTGAACGCCTGCCTGGACGGCCGGATCACGAGGTGCGCAGTCTTGCCGAATTGCCGGGTCTGCTGCGCGCCGATCGTTGACGGACAGTGTATCGCGTAGCTGTCGCCGAAACGCGACAGCGCGTGTGCACTCATCGTTCGACTGACGGTCATAGACAATCGATTTGCGTTGCGTCTGATGGACCTCGTGGATTTCGACAGGTCGAAAATTCCGACATCACAGATCAAAAAAGACGGCGCAATCAAACAAATGCCGTCGCCCATCACATTTGCTGGCCGGGCCGAATTTACCAGGTCACGATATCGCTTGAGCCGTTGATGTTCAACGAAAGTTACATTGACGAAAGATTTTCAGAGTGGTTTTTGTACGACATAAATATGCCGCTGACGCGCACCGTCTCGACAAACAAAACGCCTTGGAGGACGAACGATGACCAGGAAGCCGAACGAACCGGATTTGAATGTGCCCGCGTTGAATATGCCCATGTTCAGTGCACCGATGTCACGCCGCGGTCTGTTGCAGGGCAGTGCGGTTCTGATCGGTGGATCGATGCTATCGGGCGGTCTCTTCGCACCGGCATGGGCCGCCGATCAGCCGGCAATAGGGACGTGGCCCGCCGGATCGCAGGGCAATACTGTTTTTATCGGTGTCTCGGTGCCGCGCACCGGCTCCTATGCTGTTCAGGGCGAAGATGAACTCAAGGGCTACCAGCTTGCCGTCGAGCACATCAACGAGGGCAACGATCTGGTCAAGATGATCTCCCCGAAGACCACGAAGGGTGTTCTCGGCAAGCAGTTGAAGATCGGCGTCGCCGACTCCGCCGCCAAGCCGAACGAAGCGGTGCAGGCGCAGCAGCGTTTTATTTCCGAAGACAAGGCAGTGATGATCACCGGGGGCACCTCAAGCGCCGTCGCGGTCGCGCTCAACAAGCTGGCGCAGCGCGAAAAGGTGCTGTTCATCTGCGGGATCTCCGGTTCGAACGATACTACCGGCAAGGATTGCGTTCGCTACGGTTTCCGCCAGAATTTCTTTGGCCAGACAGCGGCGGCGGCGATTGCGCCGGTGTTGATCAAGGAGTTCGGCAAGAACAAGAAAGTGGCGTACATGACGCCAGATTACACCTACGGTCACACCGTGACCAAGTCGATGCAGGATTACACCAAAGACGCTGGCTGGACCACGGTCACCAATCAGGTCTCGCCGCTCGGCGCGCCAGACTTCTCGTCCTATCTGCTCAACGTTGCCAATTCCGGAGCTGATGTTCTGATCAACGTCAATTGGGGTCATGACGCAGTTCTGTCGATCCAGCAGGCCAAGCAGTTCGGCGTGCTCGAAAAGATGAAGTTGGCGGTTCCTTATCAGGTGCCTTTCCTGGCGCGTGAAACCGGCGGCCTGATGCAAGGCGTTTACGCGGCAACGGACTACTGGTGGACCCTCGAAGACAAATTCCCGCTGGCCAAGATGTTCAACGCCGCGTTCGAGAAGAAGTTTGGATACAAGCCGGAGTGGGGTGCTGAAAACGCCTATATCAGCTTCGTGCAGTGGGCACGGATGGTCGAAGAGGCTGGCACTTTCTATCCGCCTGACGTCATCAAGGCCTATGAGAAGGAAGAGGTCATGCCGTCTCTGGTCGGCGATGTGAGCTATCGCAAGGAAGACCATCAGTGCGTCCGCCCTGTCATCATCGTCAAGGGCAAGATGGCAAAAGACATGAAGAGCAAGGACGACTACTACGACATCGTCGAAGTCGTCGACGGCAAGGACCTGATGCAGAAGCCTGACGCATTTGGTTGCAGTCTCGGCGGTTATTCCTGAGCTTGCGGTTAGTCCTGAGATTAACGATGCACCGGCACCGTGGACGGATGGCCGTCCACGGTGCCATTTTTTGATGCTCGCAGCGTGTTTGCAAAAGCCGCTCGTTCGGGTCACAGGCGACAATGATTAATTGGGCAAATTTTGTCTCGCAGGTGTTTAACGGGCTGGCGCTTGGTGCCTTGCTTGCGCTCATCAGCTCCGGACTGACGATCATCTATGGCACGCTCGGCGTCTTGAACCTCGCGCATGGTGCCATGTTCATGATCGGCGGCTATGCCGGCTATGTGGCGTTCAGTTATACCGGGTCGTTCATCGCTGCGGTGATTGCCGGCTCGTTGTTCGTCGGGATCGTCGGCATCGTGATGGAGCGCGTCATTATCCGTCACTTTTATGGTCGGCCACACGAAGACCAGCTTTTGGTGACGTTTGGACTCGGTATCGTTTTTGTCGAGCTGGTGCGGTTCGCTTTTGGCAGCCAGTCGCAGCTTGTGCCGCCGCCTCCTTTGTTCGCAGGCATTACGTCGCTCGGATTCATGTTCTATCCGACATATCGGCTGGCCGTTGTCGGCATCATCGCTATTGCGTTGTCCGCGCTGTTCATCGTCCTTTACCGCACTCGGATCGGCATGATCGTGCGGGCCGGCATCGAAGACTCCGGCATGGTGGACGCACTCGGGATCAACATCTATCGCGTCTTCATGCTGGTCTTCGGGATCGGTGCCATGGCCGCCGGATTTGCAGGCATTGTAAACGCACCGGTGGTGTCGCTGACGCCGGGCTCTGGCGATGACATTCTGGTGCAAACATTTGTGGTCGTCGTCATTGGCGGCGTCGGGTCATTTCCGGGTGCTATTCTCGGCGGCCTGATCGCTGGCGAGATCATCAGCATCACATCTATGTTCAACCCCGGCTATGCTTACGTGATGTTGTTTGCGGCCATGGCTCTCGTTTTGGTGGTGCGGCCGTACGGGCTGCTCGGCACCCAAGGTCGTGAGTAAAGGTCGCCGGTCCGATGCCCATTCAACGTCGCTATCTCGTCGAACTGTTAACTGCTGCCGGGCTGATCGTCGCGCCGTTCATCCTGCCGCATCTTGGTTTTGCGCCTAACACGGTCAATCGCATTCTGGTCTGGGGCCTGTTCGGAATCGGCTTCGACATTCTGTTCGGCTATACGGGTCTCTTGTCGTTTGGCCAGTCGGCCTTCTATGGCACCGGCGGTTTCGTCGCGGCATGGCTCCTGACCCGCGCCGGTTTCCCCAACGTGTTTTTGGCGCTGATCATCGGCATGGTGGTCGCTGCGGCGGTCGGCTATCTGGTCGGCCTGATCGCCCTGCGCCGCACCGGCATCTACTTTGCGATGATTACGGTGGCCATCGCCCAGATATTCTTCTTCGTCGAGTTCAACCCGCTGGCGGAATTTACCGGCGGTGAAAACGGCCTGCCGGGCGTGCCGACGCCCAGTTTCAATCTCGGTTTCACCACGCTGCACTTCACCACCGGCTGGTCGCTCTATCAGTTTCTGGCACTCTGTTACTTTGTCGGCATCGTAATCGCATTGAGGATTGTGCGCTCGCCGGTCGGGGCCGTGTTAAGCGCGATCCGTGACAATCCGCTGCGCGCGCAGGCGGTCGGGCACAACATCCACAGCTACAAAATGACGGCCTTCGTCATTGCGGCCGCCTATGCCGGATTTGCCGGCGGTCTGCTCGGTGTGTTGCAGGCCTTCATGCCACCCGACGCCTTCATGTTCGAGACATCGGGCCAGCTTGTGATGCAGACGGCCATTGGCGGTCTCGGCACATTGTTCGGGCCACTCCTCGGCGCTGCGGTCTGGCTCTTCCTGCAGGATTTCCTGCAGTCGGCACTCGGCCTTGGCGCGGCATGGAAATTGGTGCTCGGCACTGTGTTCGTACTGCTGGTCACGTTCCTGAGGCGCGGCATTATCGGCGGCCTGAAAGACCTTTATGATTTTGCGACCAACCGCAAGAAAGACACAACCGAGCCAGATGAGGCGGATGCGCTTGCCGACTTCGCTGACGTTGATGCGGCCGCTCTCGCAACGCCGGTGCCGCACAAGCGGGCTGGCGATCGCACCAGCGGACCGATCCTGCAGGCCACGGGCCTGAGCAAGCGCTATGGCGGCCTGCTGGCCAATAGCAATATCGACTTCACCGTCAATCATGGCGAGTTGCGCGGTGTGATCGGACCGAACGGAGCCGGCAAGTCGACATTCTTCAAGATGCTGACCTGTGAAATTGCGCCGACCTCCGGCAAGATCATGTTCGAGGGCCGTGACATCACCGGCAAGAGCGTCACCGATGCCTGCCAGCTCGGCTTGACCAAAAGCTATCAGGTCAACCAGCTCTTCACGCAGCTCACGGTGCGCCAAAACCTCACGGTCGCGGTGCTCGCCGATTTGCGCGGCAAGTTCAAGCTCGACCTGTTCCGCGATCCGTTGTCGATTCCGGGCCTCACGGAGCAGGTGACCCAGACGATGCAATTGGTACGTCTTACCCGCCGCGCCGATACGAAAGTCTCGGACCTCGCTTACGGGGAAAAGCGACGGCTTGAGATCGGGCTGGCGCTCGCCACCTCGCCAAGCCTGCTGCTGCTTGACGAGCCGCTCGCCGGCATGAGCCCGCAGGAGCGTATCGAGACGGTCAAGCTGCTTAAATCAATCAGTCGGGGCCGCACCATGATCGTCATCGATCATGACATGGATGCGCTGTTCGAACTCGCGGAGCGCGTCACGGTGCTGCAGGAGGGGCGCATTCTGGTGGAAGGAACGCCTGACGAAATCAAGGCCAATCCTCTTGTTCAGGAAGCCTATCTTGGCGGAGTGCTCGAATGAGCCTGCTCGAAGTCTCAGGGCTGAACGCCTATTACGCCGACTCGCATATTTTGTTCGATGTCGGGATGCGCGTCGAAAAGAATGAGGTCGTGGCATTGCTCGGGCGTAATGGCGCCGGCAAATCGACGACGCTCAAAAGCCTGATGGGCATGGTGACGCCCAAAAGCGGAAAGGTGATGCTCGACGGCAGCGATCTCGCCGGGCGGAAGAGTCACGTCATCGCGCAGGCCGGCATGCAATTGGTGCCGGAAGACCGCCGCGTCTTCGGCAGCCTCAACGTCGAGGAAAACATCATTCTGGCCGGGCTGACGGCCAAGGCGAAATGGCCGCTGGAGCGCATCTACGAGATGTTTCCGCGCCTCAAGGAACGGCGCGGCAGCCGCGGCACCGACTTATCCGGTGGCGAACAGCAGATGCTCGCCATCGCGCGTGCGCTGGTTCGCGATCCGAAAATCATTCTTCTCGATGAGCCGTTCGAAGGGCTCGCGCCGGTGATCGTGCGCGATCTGGTCAAGGCCTGCCGCGATCTCGCAGCGGCCGGTCAGACCATTGTTCTGGTGGAGCAAAATCTCGCGGCGACGCTGGCTCTGGCAAGCCGCGTCTACATCATCAATAACGGTCATATCGTCCACGAAGGACCGGCGCAGGAGATCAAGGCGCAGCCTGATATCTTGCAACGCTATCTCGGCGTTTAAGAATCATCAGACGCCCGCTTGCCCGCACCAGTACGCGCCGGGCAAACTTGAAGCGTAACCCGATCGCCCGTTCAATCAGCCGCTACTGGCCGACAGCCAGTTCGATGATCGACTGCTTTTTGCCGCAACTGTGCGACGGCGCGCAATCGGTCAACCCGCTGTTGCTGTAAGTCCCGATCCGCGCGCGGCGAACAGTTGTCTCGTCGCCACCACCGACATATATCTTTCACTACAGATAGCCTTCACCCGCCTCTGCAGCAAAGCGGCCCGGATCGCCTTCCCAGACGATATGGGCATGCTCCAGCACATAGACGCGATCGGCATGCGGCAGCGCGAATGTAACGTTCTGCTCGCCGAGCAACACTGTGATGTCGGTCGTCTGGCGCAGTTTCTCCAGTGCCTTCGACAGCGTTTCGAGAATGACGGGCGCGAGGCCGAGCGTCGGCTCGTCGAGAATCAGAATCTTCGGCTTCATCATCAAGGCCCGGCCGATCGCCAGCATTTGTTGTTCGCCGCCGGACAGCGTCTGCGCCATCTGGCTTTGGCGATCCTTCAGGATCGGAAACAGATCGAACAGCCAGTCCATTTGCTTGGTACGCTCATCGTCAGCGAGATGCTGGCCGCCGAGATCGAGATTTTCGCGGACGCTCATTTCGCCGAACAATTCGCGGCTTTCCGGACACTGCACGAGGCCACCGCGCGCGATTTTGGCCGGTGTTAGGCCACGTAATTTTTCGCCGTCCCGAACGATCTCGCCGGTGTAGGGCAGGAATCCAGAAATTGTATTGAACAATGTGGTCTTGCCTGCACCGTTCAAGCCGACGACGGAAACGAATTCGCCTTTGTGGACATGGATCGAGACCTTATCGAGTGCCTGCGCCTTGCCGTAGAACACGCTGATATTCTCGACCTGCAGCAAAGGCGTCTTATCTTTGAAATCGATCTCGCGGCGTGCGGCAGTTTCGATCGCGCCGCCGAGATAGACGCGGCGCACGGTCTCGTTCTTCATCACGTCGCTGGCCGCGCCCGTGACGATTTCCTCGCCGAGATACATCGCCAGCACGCGATCGACCAATGCCGCCACGCTCTTGACGTTGTGGTCGACCAGCAGCACGGCGCGGCCCTCGTCGCGAAAACTCCGGACCAATTCTGAGAACGTACCGACTTCCGCCAAGGTGAGGCCCGCGAAAGGCTCATCGACGAGCACGACTTTTGGGTCGCGCGCGATCGCCTTGGCTAATTCGAGACGCCTCAGATCGGCAAACGGCAGCGTCGGTGGCCGGCGATGAATAACATCCTTCAACCCGACGCGCTCGGCGATCCATTTGGCGCGCTCGGTCAGCGCCTTGTCGGCAAACAGCATGAACAGGCTGTCGGGCAGCAGTGCGACCATGATGTTTTCCAACACGGTCTGCCGGTTCAATGGTCGCGAATGCTGAAACACCATGCCGAAACCCTTGCGCGCGATCTTGTGCGCTGGCAGGCCGGCGATGTTGTCGCCCTCGAACAGCACCTCGCCCGAGGTCGGCCGCTCGATGCCCATGATGGCTTTCATCGCTGTCGATTTGCCTGAGCCGTTGGGGCCAATGAGTCCGAAGATTTCGCCGGCCTTTAGGTCGAATGACAGGTTCTTGACGGCGGTGAGGCCGCCAAAACGTTTCGTCAGGCCACGGACCTGCAACACGGGCGTCATGGTGGTGGCAACGTTGTCTTTCACGGGCGAGCCTCGCGCTGCAACGCCGCGCCGAGAAAGCCGCCGGGGAAAAACAGGATCGCGAGCAAAGCAACTGCCGAGACGATGAAGGTCGCGAGTTCGCCGGTCGGCCGTAAAAACTCTCCGGCGACGATCAGGAAAATCGCGCCGAGCGCAGCCCCGAGCACCGTGCGTCGCCCGCCGAGCACGGCGGCGACAATGACTTGTACGCCGACCGCGACATCGACCACCGTCCCGACCGAGGCCGTGCCGAAATAGAACACCAACAAGGCACCAGACAGGCCTGAGAAAAATGCGGACACGATGAAAGCCGCGAGCTTGTGTTTCACGATGTTGAATCCGAGTGCGCCGGCCTGCACCGGATCTTGACCGGACGCTTGCAAGACAAGCCCGATCGGCGATTGCGACAGGCCGAACAGGATTGCCGCCGACAGCGTCATGAAGCCGAGCGCGATCCAGTAATTAATGCCGGCATTGATCGTGATCACGTCGGGAATGGTCAGGCCGATCTCGCCGCCGGTGAGGTCGGCGAAGACCACGATGAAGTTCTGCAACATCAACACCGCGACCAGCGTGGTGAGGCCGAAATACGGACCGCGCACGCGCAGCGCCGGCAGCGCGAGCATGAAGCCTGCAATCACCGATGCCATCGCGCCGATGAGAATGCACAGATAGACCGATGTGCCGAACTGATTGTTGATGATACCCGCCGTATAGGCGCCCGTACCGATCAGGAAGGTCGGGCCGAAATTCACTTCGCCGGCGAAGCCGAACAGAAGATCCCACGACATCGCGAAGACGCCGAAGTAATAAGCCACCGTGAGCAGGCCGAGGATGTAACCGGAGACGTACAATGGCAGCGTTGCGGCAACGACGACGAGGCCGAGCGAAATCCAGAACAAGCGGGTTTTGAAAAACGACATTCTCATCGCCTCCCTAGCAAACCCTGTGGGCGAATATACATGACGAACACCAACAGCAGGAGCGCGGGGATGGTTCGATAGGCCGGCGATATGAGATAAGCGGTCAGCGTTTCCAGATAACCGACCACGAAGGCCGCAATCAGCGAGCCCGACACGCTACCGAGGCCGCCGAGCACGACGATCGAAAACGCGCTCGCGGTCAGCGGACCGACACTATAGGACGATACGCCGAGAAACATGCCAAGCAGCACGCCGGCAATACCTGCGAGGATGCCGTAGATGCTCCAGACGACGATGTAGATATTGTTGAGTTCGAGCCCGAGCAATGTGACGCCGCGCGGATTCATGGAGGCGGCCAGCACAGCCTTGCCGGTGCGGGTGCGGTTCACCAGAAGCCACAGCAGGCCGATGACGATGCAGCAGACGGCGGCGGTGAACAATTCGTTCTTCGGCGTGCGGACGCTGATGATATTGACGACGCCTTCGATGATCGGCAGCACGGTCTTGGCGTTGTTGGTGAAGAGATACGCGATCACTTCCTGAATCATGATGCCCCACAGCAGCGTACCGGTGAGGACGAAGATTTCTTTCTCCTCATTCGGAATGCGGCGCGAACGCTGGATCGGCAGAACGACCGCGAAGTAAGTCAGCAGCGAGGCGATCAATGCCACGCCGACGCCGATCAATGCACCGCTGTAAGGGTCGGTTTGGAGCGTGCTGCCCGCCCACCACGCCGCCACGGCGGCCAACACCATGATGGCGCCATGTGAGAGATTGAGGACGCCGGAGACGCCGAAAATGAGCGTGAAACCGGTCGCGCCGAGCGCATAGAGCGCACTGATGGCAAAGCCGTCGATCAGAATTTGAAGGGGAAGCATCGAGGGGGCAAATCCAGTGGGAAAGAATGCGCGTCCGAAACCGGCAGCGCGCTCCCTGTCCTCTCGTGGGAAAAAAGGGTCGGGGAGAAATCACGACGGATCGTGACGTCTAAATCCTGACCCGGCTGATCGATCGTCTCCCTGGCAAAGCAAGTGCGTTGCCAGGGAGACAGGAAGAAGATCAATTCGCGGTCACCTTGATGAAGCTCGGAAACTTCAACTGACCCTTGGCCACTTCTGTCGGCCAGACCGCGACCTGTTCGCCATTCTGCCACTGCATCAGCAACCCAGTGATGAGGCCCTTGCCGTATTTCAGGCCGTGCGTGAACTGGTCATCCTTGCCGTAGAACTGGATGCGGCCGATGGTGCCTTCCCAATCGGTGGCTTCCAGCGCCGTCACCAGCTTGTCGGCGTCGGTCGAGCCGGCGCGCTTCACGGCGTCGGCGATGTAATAGACCTCGTCATAGGCGGTATAGCCGGCATAAGAGGGGAAGTTGCCGAACTTGGCTTTAAACGCATCCGCGAACGGCACGGATTTCGGCGTGACCGCCACGGCCGGGCCGGAGACAGCCTGATAAAGAACGCCGGTCGCCGCGTCGTTGGTGTCCTTGCCGAATGTCGAGTTCGTCGCTTGCGACGAAATGCCGAACATCGGAATCGGCACCTGCTGATTCTTCCATTGCACGGTCGGTTGCACACCGACATGCGAAATGCCGGTGATGATGACATCGGGCTTCTGGGCTTCGATCTTGTTGAAGATCGGCGTGAAGTCGGTGGTATCCGGCGAGAAGCGGATGTGATCCAACACTTTCAGTCCGATTTTCGGCAGGCATTCCTCATAGCCGACATCGAGCGGCTTGGTCCATGCCGCGTCTTCGCTCATGATGACGGCCGACTTCATCTTCTTGCCGTCAACCAGCAAGTCCTTCGCGGCGTCGCAGACCGACGTCGCGAGCGCAGCTGACGTCAGATAGCCATGGAAGGTGTATTTGTTCTTTTCGTAATCGTTGTGAACGGCCTTCGTGATTTCGTTCGATGCCGCGCCGGGCGTGATCATCGGCGTCTTCAGACGTGCTGCCCAAGGCTCAAGTGCTAGCACGACTTCGCTGATGTAACTGGCGATGACCGCATTGACCTTGTCTTCGTTGACCGCGCGCTGGAAGGCGCGGACTGAATCGGCCGACGACGAATGGTTATCGTAGGTGACGATTTCGATCTTGCGGCCGTCGATGCCGCCCTTGGCGTTGATTTCGTCCGCCGCGAGTTGCGCCGCCTGCGGAATCGACGCGCCTGCAATGGCCTGCGCTTCTGCGATCACGCCGATCTTGATCGGATCGGCGGCCTTGGCCGGAGTGGAGAGAAGACCACCCGCCGTCAGGCTGATAGCTGCCACTGCTACTGTCGCTTTTAAAAAGCGGACGCGCGAAATCACCGTTGTCATCAGGGACGCTCCTCCATACCGTGATAGGCCGTTCGGCCATTTTTCATTAGCTTCTGCGGTACAGTGTAGCGCAGCCATTTGTCGCGGCAAAGCAAAAGCGAGTGGTTTGAAGATTAACTTTCGGACAGTGACGTTGGGTGCAGTGCAGCGTTAATCGCGTCGGTCAGCGTCGGGTCAATTTCCAAGTGGCCGCAAGTGCCACGCCTGATTTATTCGGCAGAACCGTAAATCCGCTGCGACGCACGTCATGCGCATGATCGGCGAGGCCGTCGACGAGCGTCTTGTTCCAGCCGGACCTAGCGTCGCAACATCTTGCCGAATGGCCATGGCAATGCTCCCTTACAATTGTTTTGCGTCAAAAGGTGATGGCTTCAATCGGTATCAGGACGGCATTCATCGACGGATGTGGCGATTAAACCTGTGCCAGGCAGAAACACCATCTCAATAAACGCAGAAAGGCCCGCCATGTCGGCGGGCCTTTCGCGAGCGTTTCCGATTGATGCAATGAGGCCGAGGTTCGATCGGAGCCTGACCTCATTCGCGACCAGTTAGAACTGGTTCATTGTGTTGTGCGAGCCGCCGGCCTTCAGGGCTGCTTCGCCGGCGAAGTATTCCTTGTGATCGTCGCCGATGTCCGAGCCGGCCATGTTCTGATGCTTCGCGCAAGCGATGCCCTGGCGAATCTCGGCACGTTGCACGTTCTTCACGTAACCCAGCATGCCCTGCTCGCCGAAATACTCCTTGGCGAGGTTGTCGGTGGACAGCGCAGCCGTATGATAGGTCGGCAGCGTGATGAGGTGGTGGAAGATGCCGGCGCGCTTGGCCGAATCCGCCTGGAAGGTGCGGATCAATTCATCGGCTTCGATTGCCAACGGCGTTGTGTCGTATTCTTCTTTCATCAGTTCGGCGCGGTTGTATTTGCTGACGTCCTTGCCGGCTTCCTTCATCGCATCGTAAACTTGCCAACGGAAGTTGAGGGTCCAGTTGAACGACGGCGAATTGTTGTAAGCGAGCTTGGCGTTCGGGATGACCTCACGCACGCGATCGACCATGCTTGCGATCTGCTCGATATTCGGCTTCTCGGTCTCGATCCACAGCAGATCAGAGCCGTTCTGCAACGAGGTGATGCAGTCGAGCACGCAGCGGTCTTTGCCGGTGCCTTCGCGGAACTGATACAAGTTGCTGGCGAGGCGCTTCGGACGCAGCAGCTTGCCGTTGCGGCTGATGATGACGTCACCGTTTCCGATTTTAGACGCATCGACTTCTTCGCAATCGAGGAAGCTGTTGTACTGGTCGCCGATGTCGCCTGCCTTATGGCTGACAGCGATCTGCTGCGTGAGGCCAGCGCCGAGCGAGTCGGTGCGGGTCACGATGATGCCGTCGTCGACGCCGAGTTCGAGGAACGCATGGCGGCAGGCCCGAATCTTCGCGATGAAGACCTCATGCGGCACCGTCACCTTGCCGTCCTGATGGCCGCACTGCTTTTCATCCGAGACCTGATTCTCGATCTGCAGCGCGCAGGCACCGGCTTCGATCATCTTCTTGGCCAACAGATAAGTTGCCTCGGCATTGCCGAAGCCCGCGTCGATGTCGGCGATCACAGGCACGACGTGGGTCTGGAAGGTGTCGATCTTTTCGATCAGCGCCTTTTCCTTCGCCGTGTCGCCGGCCTTGCGGGCCGCATCGATGTTGCGGAAGATGTCGTTCATCTCGCGCTGATCGGCCTGACGCAGGAACGTGTACAGCTCTTCGATCAAAGCCGGCACCGAGGTCTTCTCGTGCATCGACTGGTCGGGCAGGGGTCCGAATTCCGAACGCAAAGCGGCGATCATCCATCCCGAAAGATAGAGATAGCGACGGTCGGTCTTGCCGCCGAAATGCTTCTTCACCGAGATCAGCTTCTGCTGCGCGATGAAGCCATGCCAGCAACCGAGCGACTGGGTGTATTTGGAGCTGTCCTCGTCATAGGCGGCCATATCGGCACGCATCAACGACGCAGTGTACTTGGCAACGTCAAGGCCGGTCTTGAACCGGTTCTGCAGACGCATGCGGGCGACCGCTTCGGCAGTGACGCCGTTCCAGGTGTCCTTGGTCTTGAGCAGCGCGGCGGCTGCTTCGATTTCGCTCTGATAGGAGGCTGGGCCTTGAAGCGCCTGCTCGATCCCGCGTGGCTGATAGTTCATGTCGAAAATCCCTTCGGCTGCGATAAATGCTGCGACCGTTCTACGCGCTTCGGAGGAGACCACTAGCCATCTCGTAGATAACTTGTCACACTTTACAAAATAAGCATGTATTGTTGTAAGAAAATTACATATGGTGGAATTTGTCATGGCGACGTCTACAGCGCGCTCGGTCTTCATGGGCCCCCGATTGCGGCGATTGCGACGCGATCTCGGGCTGACGCAGGCCGATATGGCCGCCGATCTGGAGATTTCCGCGCCATATGTGGCACTTCTGGAGCGCAATCAGCGACCGGTGACGGCGGATATGCTGTTGCGGCTCGCGCGCACTTACAAGATCGACCTGACCGATCTCGCTGGCGATGGCGGAGCCGATCATACGGCGCGGATGCAGTCCATCCTGAAGGAGCCGATGTTTTCGGACATCGACATTCCCGCGCTCGAAATCAGCGATCTGGCGATCAGCTATCCCGGCATGACCGAGGCGTTCTTACGGCTCTACACCGCCTATCGCGAGGAGCAACTCGCGCTGGCGGATCGGCGGAGCCCGTCACGCACCATCGGCGCATTGTCCTTGGATGCGGGTGATTTCGACGCCAACGATCCCGTCGAAGAGGTGCGACGGTTTCTGGCGGCGCGGCGCAATAATTTTGTCAATATCGACGATGCTGCCGAACGTCTTGCACAGCTCGCATCCGGGCGTCGTGGATTTGTCGAGCGGTTGAAAACGCAGCACCGACTAACCGTGCGCTATCTGCCGCCGGACGTGATGCTCGGTTCCGTTCGCCGTCTCGATCTGCATCGCCGACAATTGCTTCTCGAAGACTCGCTCGACACCGCAAGTCTCAATTTCCAACTGGCGCAGCAACTGGCCTATCTCGAAATGGAAGCGGAGATCGGCGCGGCGCTCGGCGACGGGCATTTCAGCAACAAGAGCGCTGAACTGCTGGCACGCCGTGCACTCGCCGGTTACGCTGCTGCAGCAATCATCATGCCCTATTCAGCGTTCGCGAAAGCTGCTGAGACACGGCATTACGATCTCGAAGCGCTTGCGCGACAATTCGGCACCAGCTTCGAGCAGACCGCCCATCGCATTACGACCTTGCAGCGGCCAGCGGCGGAGAAGATTCCGTTTTTCCTGATCCGTGTCGATCCGGCCGGTAATATTTCAAAACTACTCGACGGCGCGGGCTTTCCTTTTGCCAAGCATGGCGGCGCGTGTCCGCTATGGTCGGTCCACGACGTGTTCCGAACACCGCGCCAGATCGTCACGCAATGGCTCGAATTGCCAGATGGCAAGCGCTTCTTTTCCATTGCGCGCACCGTGACGGCGGGCGGTGGTGCGTTCGGCGCGATGCGCGTGGAGCGCGCTATCGCAATCGGCTGCGCGGCCGAGCACGCCGGACAGTTGATCTATAACCGCAACGGCGCGGGGCCTCATGTCGATACGCCGACACCGATCGGCGTCGCCTGCCGGGTCTGCCACCGCCCACGATGCGCGGCGCGCTCGGCGTTGCCGATCGGGCGCGAGCTTCTGCCCGATGACTTCAGGACATTGAGCGTACCGTTCGGGTTTTCCGCCGAATGACGATGCGATGTGGTGGTGGTCCGCGCGCTCGTCTATAAGGCCGATACCAATTCAAGGGAGACATGTGATGGATGCCGCCGCCCTCCGCGCCATGCAGGCGCCGATCAAGGACACCTACAAATCCGACCCGACTGCAGCCTTCATCACCTTGACGGCGAAGGGCTCGACCGATGCAGACGGCATCGCCTGCAAGCTCGAAACCGGCCGTGCGATGGCGATGGCCGGCTTGCATCCGCTGACTGGCGGCTCCGGCCTCGAACTGTGCTCCGGCGACATGCTGCTGGAAGCGCTCGTGGCCTGCGCGGGCGTGACACTGAAATCGGTCGCCACAGCCGTCGAGGTGCCATTGCGCGCCGGCCATATCACAGCCGAAGGCGATCTCGATTTTCGCGGCACGCTCGGCGTCGACAAGGAAACGCCCGTTGGCTTCAAGGAAATTCGATTGCGCTTCGATGTCGATACGGATTCGCCGCAGGATAAACTCGACCTGCTGTTGAAGCTGACTGAGCGTTATTGCGTGGTCTATCAGACCATTAAAAACGGCCCGAAAATCTCGGTCGCCATGAACCGCGTTTCCTGACCATAACCGCATCCGAGGAAGGACGATCTCAATGCCCGTCAACGTCATTTACAAGACCAGCGCCACTGCAACCGGCGGCCGTGATGGCCGCGCCCATACCGAGGACGGCAGCGTCGATGTCGCGCTCGTCGTACCGAAGGAGATGGGCGGACCGGGTGGCGTCGGTGCCAACCCCGAAAAGCTTTTCGCCGCCGGCTATTCGGCGTGCTTCCTCGGCGCGATGAAGGCCGTATCCGGCAAAGAAGGCGTCAAGGTTCCGGCGGATGCGACCGTCTCCGCCGAAATCGGTTTCGGCCCGCGCTCAGAAGGTGGTTATGGCATCACAGCCGATCTGACGATCACGATGCCCGGCGTCGACAAGGCCGATGCCGAACGCCTCGTGAAGGCCGCCCACGAGGTGTGCCCTTACTCGAATGCGACCCGCAACAACCTCCATGTCGGCTTGAAGGTCGCCTGAGGATTTTCGGTCAGCGCTGCGATATCAGCGGATCGGTGGCGGCGGTGTCCCCGGCAAGGGCGCGCCGCCAACCGAGATCGTTCCGGCCGGTCGCTTCGCCGCTGCCGGTTGTTTTCGGGGGGCGGTGGGCACGAGCCGAGGCGAAGCCGCGACGGCGGCGGGACGCGGTTGCTCCGCTCGCGGTGACGGCGGCGTCGCAACGCTCTGCTGTTGCTGGTCGATCCGCGCTGTGAGCGCGGCGACCTGATCGGTCAATCGCTTCAATTCAGCACTCTGCGCCTCGACAAGCTGGTTGGTCGATTGCCATGTCTGCGTCGTTTGCTGCTGTAACGCCTGAAAATCCGCCATCGTCGGCGATGGTTCGACCTCGGCGGCGGCGGTTTCGGGCGCCTTCGCCGACGGCACGAAGGTCGATGACGATGCTGCGATCAGGTGGTCGTAATTCGTCCACAGCAACCCCGACAGGCCGGCAATGATGATGAGGCCGGCGAGCAGACCGAGCCAGCCGAACCCTCTGCTCTTTTGTAGCAGGACCGGTGGTTCGCCGACATTGATGTCATGGAGGGGCGGGGTCACGTAAAACTCTCAATCTCGCACTGTTCAGGAAACATAAAGATTTTAATCATTTTAGATGGCCGTGGAAAGTGGCCATTATAATCGTCAACCGGTTGCGTGGTGCACATTCACTCGCTTTCGCTGATCAGCAGCGCCTGTTTCGTGTTTTGTTAACCGTCTTTGGGCATCAATCCTACAGTCAATGACGGAGTGACCCATGCCAAATCTCGATCAAGCCATTCGCGAGCAAGCCTATCACCTCTGGCTCGCCGACGGACAACGCGACGGTCAGGCCGATGCCTATTGGCTCGCGGCGCAGCGTTACGTGCTGTCGGCGTCGATCGCCGATCCGACGATCACGCATGATGCGACGACGCGCGATGTCGCCTCAGCGTCCGAAACAAACGCTTATCCAGCCAAAAAGGCCAAGGCCGCAGCAACGTCCAAAAAGGCTGCCGCCGCGCCCAAAAAGAGCAAGCGCCGCGCGGCGTAACACGACCATTCGAACGGAATGGACCACGGCGCGTTGGGTGTTTCCATAACAAAGGAATACTCAATGGCCGGCGTATCTGGAATCAAAGAACACATGGAAATCATCGGCGCTGACGGCGTTCATGTCGGCACCGTCGATAAGGTTGAAGGCAACCGGATCAAGTTGACCAAGAAAGACAGCGGCGAAGGCTCACATAAGGGACACCATCATTTTATTGACGGCAGTCTCGTCGCGGAAGTCGAAGGCGACAAGGTGCGGCTCTCCGCCAATGGTGCCGTTGCCGTCACCATGGAGCACGAGAAGTAGGCCTCTTTTCCGGAGGACGAAGAACCGCAACACGCCGGGTTTCATAGTCGGACCGGAGCCTGAGAAGCAGGGCTAGGTCCGCACGGCGGCGATGTTGTTGGCAGCGGCGAAATCGCGCTGGCAAATGTTCGCCGTCTTGCTGCGAAAAAGGCTCTGGCCTCGGCTCGCAGGCCGTGGCGAACAGAGGTTGCGCCAGCGGATGGAACCTGCCGTCTCGTACATTTGTCTCGCTAATCCATCCTGATAGGCGCATGAAGTCTATGTCCGGTGGCGGACGGACTAAACCGTGCCTCGCTGCACACCACCGTCGCCTCGCATATCCCGTTACCCAATTCACTGAGCAATTGACGCGATCGTCTGGCTCTCTGCAAAAGGTCAGCCATGTCCACGCCTCCCGATTATACGTCGTCCGACGCGCCAGCGAATGTTTTGATCGTCGAAGATGAGCTGGTGCTGCGTATGCGTGCCGTCGATATCGTCGAAGATGCGGGATTTGTGCCTGTCGAGGCGGTGAGCGCCGATCAGGCCATGACCATTCTCGAAAGCCGATCAGATATTTCGTTGCTGCTCACCGATATTCAGATGCCCGGCAGCATGGACGGGCTGATGCTCGCCCATGCGGTCCATGATCGCTGGCCGTCGATTAAGATCATCCTCGTATCCGGTCAGGTGAAGCCGACTGATGCTGACAAGCCGGCGGACAGCCGCTTCTTCAGCAAGCCGTTAAGTGATCGGCAGATGATCGCCGAATTGCAGGATATGGTCGGGATGGGCGCATTGCAGATCGTGCCTAATCTGGTTCAGGCCCGCGACAACGACCATCACTCGACGGCAGAGGAGACGCTGACCGCCGAGAATGATAGTCTGCGGGTGCTGCTGGAGCAGGCCGGAATCGACGCCAAGATTCTTCTTGCGCAAGCCGGTATCGACGCAAAGGAGCGCGAGGCCGCCGACAAGCTGCAAAAGCTGATCCTTGATGAATTGCATCACCGAATTAAGAATACGTTGGCAACTGTCAGTGCCATTGCATCGCAAAGCATCCGCACCGCGCCAAGCCTTGGCCATGCGCAACAGTCGATCGAAGGCCGGTTGATCGCGCTCGGTCGCGCGCATGATCTGTTGATGCAGGTGAGCTGGGCCAATGCGAGCCTTGCTAATACTGTGCGCGGCGCGATCGAGCCCTTCGACAGCAAGGCCAATGGCCGCTTCACAATCGAAGGGCCAGATATTAGCATTAATTCGGGTGCGGTCATCGCGCTGGCGATGACGTTCAACGAACTCTGCACTAATACGACAAAATTCGGTGCGCTGTCCGTGCCGACCGGTCGTGTCGAAGTGCGCTGGACGGTCGAGGAGCAGACGCAGCGGCTTCGCCTGACATGGACCGAGACCAATGGGCCGCCCGTGAAGGCACCGACACGCCGCAGTTTCGGCACGCGGATGATGGGCTCGCTCGGCCAGCAATTGAGCGGCAGCGTGTCGCTGACCTATGACCCTGCCGGCTTCGTATATCTGCTCGATGTGCCGCTGTCGGCGCTAAGCGATAAGGCTTAGGTCGTCAACGCCCGACATTGCCGTCACGCCGCATCGCCCTCTATAACCCGAGTGGTTGCGCGGTTCGCGCAGCACGGTCGCGACAGGTTTGTCACGGCCGGCACTCGCTGGATGTCCGGGGAAATCGATGGCCGCCATTATAAGCCCAATTGCCGGAAAAACGCTCGATCACGCTTTGCTGGTGAATGTGCCACGTTTGGTAACGGCCTACTTCGCTAACAAACCCGATCCGGCTGTACCGTCGCAGCGCGTCGCCTTCGGCACGTCGGGTCATCGTGGTTCGGCGCTGAACAGCGCCTTCAACGAGAACCACATCCTCGCGATCAGCCAGGCGATCTGCGATCACCGTAAAAAAATCGGCATCGACGGGCCGTTGTTCATCGGCATCGACACACATGCGTTAGCGGAGCCGGCGCTTGTCAGCGCGCTCGAAGTGTTCGCCGCCAACGATGTGACAGTGATGATCGACGGGCATGATGGCTACACGCCGACGCCCGTCATCTCGCATGCGATCCTGACTTACAATAAAGGCCGTACGAACGGCCTGGCGGACGGCGTCGTCATCACGCCCTCGCATAATCCGCCGGAGGATGGCGGCTACAAATATAATCCGCCGAATGGCGGCCCCGCCGATACCGATATCACTGCGGTCGTCGAGCGCGCGGCCAATGCCTATCTCGCGGACGGCATGAACGGCGTGAAGCGGATACCCTATCAACGCGCGCGAAAATCGTCATGGGTGCAGCATTATGATTACGTCACGCCCTATGTGAAAGACCTCGCCGCCGTCGTCGATATGGATGCGATCAAAGATGCCGGCGTCAAAATCGGAATTGATCCGCTCGGCGGCGCGGCGGTGCATTACTGGCAGCCGATCATCGATCGCTACGGCATTAATGCGACGATCATCAGCGATACGATCGACCCGACCTTTCGTTTCATGACGGTGGATTGGGACGGCAAAATCCGCATGGACTGCTCGTCGCCCTATGCGATGGAGCGCCTGATCGGTATGCGCGACACGTTCGACGTTGCCTTTGCCAATGACACCGACGCCGATCGGCACGGCATCGTGACGCGCTCAGGCGGCTTGATGAATCCGAACCATTATCTCGCAACGTCGATTTTCTATTTGTTCGGTCATCGTCCGAATTGGTCGGCGCAAAGCGCGATCGGCAAGACCATCGTCTCAAGCGCGATCATCGATCGTGTTGCCAAGAAGATCGACCGCAAGGTCGTCGAGACGCCGGTCGGCTTCAAATGGTTCGTCGATGGCTTGAGCGACGGCGCGTTCGGCTTCGGCGGCGAGGAAAGCGCGGGCGCGTCCTTCCTGCGTCGCGATGGTGACGTTTGGACGACCGATAAGGATGGCCTGATCATGGGTCTTCTTGCTGCGGAAATGACGGCCGTGACCGGTCGCGATCCGAGCCAGTTGTTCAACGAGCTCACTGACGAACTCGGCAAACCGTTTTATGCGCGCATCGATGCGCCGGCGACGTCAGCGCAAAAGAACAAGCTCAAGAAATTGTCGCCGGAGCAGATCGCGATGACGGAATTGGCGGGCGAGCCCGTCCGCGCCACGATCAGCCACGCACCGGGCAATGGCGCTGCGTTCGGCGGCATCAAAGTCAGCGCTGACAATGGTTGGTTCGCTGCGCGCCCTTCCGGCACCGAGGATGTCTATAAAATTTATGCCGAGAGTTTTCAAAGCGCCGAGCACCTGACGCAAATTCAAACCGAAGCGCAGGCTGCTATCGACAAGGTGATCGCAGGGTAAGCTTGGCCATCTAACAAGCCGGGGCGGGGCGCGCCCGCCCCGAGCAGACGGCAACTCACGTCACCGATCTGATTTCCCACAGCGCCATCGAGCGGCCTTCGATGTCGTAATGTTCGCCGAATTCAAGATGCGGCAATTGCCGGCCGGTATTATGCGTCTCAATCAGCAGCTTCCAGACACGGCCTTTTTCGTTCTGCGGAAATGCAAAGCGGATCGACTCGTAATGTGCGTTTATCATTAGCAGCAGCGTTAGGTCCGAACCGCGCCGACGAATGCCTGTCGCTTGCGCGCGGCCGTCGAGCAACATCTGAACGCTGCGGGCATTGCCGTCATGCCATTGCTCGGTGCTCATTTCGTTGCCGCCGGGATCGAACCATGTGACGTCCTTGACGCCGTCATCATTGAGTTGGCCGGTCAAAAACCGACCACGATGGAACAGCGGTTGCTTTTGCCGGATGTCGATCAGCCGGCGCGTGAAATCGCGCATATCCCAGCCGTCCTGGTCGATGTTGTCCCAGTCGAGCCAACTGATCTCGTTGTCCTGGCCATAGGCGTTGTTGTTACCCTTCTGCGTGCGCGCGATCTCATCGCCGGCGAGGATCATCGGCGTGCCACGCGCGAACAATGTCGAGGCCATCAGGTTTTTCATTTGCCGCAGCCGCAACTGCTTGATCGCCGGATCGTTGGTTGAGCCTTCGACGCCGTGATTCCACGATATATTATGCGAATGACCGTCCTGATTGTTCTCGCCATTGTCGCTGTTGTGTTTCTCGTTATACGAAACGAGATCTGCCAGCGTAAAACCGTCATGCGCGGTCACGAAGTTGACGCTCGACCACGGCTTGCGGCCGCGCTTGTTGAACAGATCGGGTGACGCCGACAGGCGCGTTGCGAAATCCGCCAGCTTGCCGTCGTCGCCCTTCCAGAAGGCCCGCGCGGTGTCGCGGAATTTGTCGTTCCATTCCGCCCAACCGGGCGAAAATTGGCCGACTTGATAGCCGCCGGGACCGCAATCCCACGGCTCAGCAATCAGCTTCACCTGACTCAGAACGGGGTCTTGCCGGCAAGCATCGAGGAAGCCGCCGCCTTCGTCGAAGCCATAGGGTTCGCGCGCGAGGATCGTTGCGAGATCGAAGCGGAAGCCGTCGACATGCATGTCCTGCACCCAATAGCGCAACGAATCCGCAACCATCTGCAACACGCGCGGATGGCTGAGATTGACCGTATTTCCGGTGCCGGTGTCGTTGATATAATAGCGCTTATCTGCCGGCATCCGGTAGTAAGAGGCGTTGTCGATGCCTTTGAACGACAAGGTCGGCCCGAGTTCATTGCCTTCGGCGGTGTGGTTGTAGACGACGTCGAGAATGACCTCGATGCCGGCGCGGTGGAATTGCGCCACCATTTCCTTGAACTCGTTGACGAAGGGGCTGGAGAGGTAGCGTTGCATCGGCGCAAAGAAGCCGATCGAATTGTAGCCCCAGTAATTGCGCCTGCCTTTTTCGACGAGATAACTGTCGTCGATGAAAGCATGGATCGGTAGCAACTCAATCGAGGTGATTCCAAGATCCTTGATGTATTCAATGACGCTGTGGTTCATCAGACCGGCGAAAGTGCCACGTAAAGCGGGTGCCACGGCTGGATGCTTCATCGTGAAGCCGCGCACATGCGCTTCGTAGAAGATCGTCCGTTCCCATGGCACATCTGGCTTGCGATGCGGCCCCCACGTAAACGCCGGATCGATCACCCGGCATTTCGGCATGAACGCCGCGCTGTCGCGCTTGTCGAATGACAGATCGGCGTCTTTGTGGCCGATCGTATAGCCGAATAACGCATTGTCCCATTTCAGCTCGCCGACGATTTGCTTGGCATAGGGGTCGAGCAGCAATTTGTGGTGATTGAAACGATGGCCCTGCTTCGGCTGATAGGGGCCATGAACGCGATAGCCGTAAACCTGACCCGGCCGCGCATCCGGCAGATAGCCATGCCAGACCTCGTCGGTATATTCGGGCAGTTCAATCCGTTCGAGTTCGGTATGGCCGTCGATGTCGAACAGGCACAGTTCGACTTTTTCGGCATGGGCAGAGAACAGCGCGAAATTGACGCCAAGACCGTCCCAGGTCGAGCCGAGGGGGAATGGTTTGCCTTCCTGGACGCGATGGCGGCTGGTTTTGGGATCGGATTTTTTCTTCGACTTCGATGCAGCGGCCATAGGGTCTCTTTGTTTGTCGCGGGAGCGGCGAATAACGAACATCCATGATGCGCCGCCGCAGGTATGTCAAAACAACGTCGCAAATGCGTTCTGGTTCAACGGCGGTGGAACCGATCGGGGATGAGGTGACCTGCACCGCAATTTCTGCTATCTGTATCAGGGCAGGGGGCTGCAGTGTTTGGTGGTTTTTACAAAAGCGTGTTTCGCATCAATGGTGGTGCGGGTCGTAGTGTGACCTATGTGCAGGGCGGCAAGCTGCTTGGCGGCAATTCCGGTTTCGCGCATATCGGCAGCTATCGGGAAATCGACGGCAAAGTTCACGCCGAAATTACCAGTCGGCGACATACCGAAGATCCGAAATATCCGTCGCTGCTTGGGTCGCCCGTCTCGACGATCGAGGCAACGGGACAGCCGGACGGCGCGACGTATCAATTCGTCGGTTCGTCACCGCAGCTTCCGAACGCCGCGATCCATGCGGTGATGACGCCTCTGGAAGAGCAAGCGTTGCCGCCGCCCGGTATCGTCGGCGACGGCGGCATCGGCAATGGCCTTTACTCGATCCATCTGAAGATGCTCGATGGTCTGGTCGGTGGCTTTAGCGGTGTGATGCTGCTCAATGACGGCCGCATTCTCGGTGGCGATGCATTTTTTTATTATCTCGGTTCCTATGCATCGGCGAATGGCCGCTGGCGCGGCGAAATTCTCAATCAGGAGCATACTCCTGCCGAGGGCGAGCATCCAATTTTCGGCGGTCATGATGTCGGTATCGGTTTTGCGGGCACCTGCGGCCAGGAGGGAGCCGAACTTGAAGGCACGGCGCTGGCCGGCAAGCGCAGCGTGCGCTTTCAGGCGGTGCTGAAGCTGATGAGCAAGGCTTAGAGCGAGGTTTGGGCCGTCATCCTCGCCTGTCCGACCGTTGAAAAATGCCCGCGCGCTTGTAGCCAAGCGAGCAGGATCAGGCTCGGGATCGCCACCAGCACGCTGACGGCAAAAAACAACGGCCAGCCTGTCGCGCCGGCGACGTAGCCGGCGCCGGACGACAGATAAATCCGTCCGACCGATGCCAGTGCCGTGAGCAGCGCATATTGCGTCGCCGTGTGCAGCGGGTTGTTGCACAGCGCCGAGAGGTAGGCGACGAAGATCACCGTTCCGATCGCGCCGGTGAAGGATTCGACACTCACCGCGACCGCCAGCGCCCATTGCTGCGGACCGACCATCGCCAACCACGAAAAGGTGAGGTTGGAGATCGCCTGCAACAACCCGCCGATCCACAGGCAGCCGACCAGCGGCACTGCGCGAGCGAGGAAGCCGCCGGCAAAGCCGCCGAGCAAAGTCGCGGCGAGGCCGACACCCTTGACGATGATGGCGTAGTCGTTGCGCGTGAAGCCCAAGTCGATGATGAACGGCACTGTCATCGCGCCGGCGAAGGCGTCAGTGAATTTAAACAGCATCACGAAGACAAGCACCACGATCGCATCACGTTGCGAGAGAAAGTCCGTGAACGCCGTCATCGCCGCCTGCGCCACGCGCTTCAGTGAAGGCTTGGCATCGCTCTCTTCGTCCGCAACTTGTGACGAGGACGGTTCCCTCGCCAGCAGCACGGTAACGATGCCGATCGCCACCAGAGCGGCCATCACGGCAAAGCTCGCCATCCAGGCCTGTAGACGCACGAGACCGGCGGCTTCGAAGCCAGTGACTAGAAACAGCGCTCCGGCCGTCGAGGCGACCATACCTACCCTGTACGCCGCGACGTAGGATGCCATGCCTGCGGCCTGTTCGTTTTCCGGCAGGCTCTCGATGCGGAAAGCATCGACGACAATGTCCTGCGTTGCGGAAGCCGTCGCGACCAGCAGCGCGCCCAGCGCCACGTAGAACGGAGACTTGGCGGGATCGGTCAGCGCAAGACCGAGGATCGCTGCCATCAGCAGCAATTGCGTGAACACAAGCCAGCCACGACGACGACCGAGCCACCGCGTCAGCAGCGGGATCGACAGTCCATCGACCAGAGGTGCCCAGAGGAATTTCAGCGTGTAGGGCGTGCCGACCAGGGTGAACAACCCGATGGTTCCGAGATTAACGCCGTTCTCGCTGACCCAGACCAGCAGAGTCGAGCCGGACAATGCCAAAGGCAACCCGGATGAAAAGCCAAGAAACGTCACGATCAGCACACGCTGTTGCAGATAGACCGCCAGTGCGTCGCGGAATCTCGCGCGGGGCTTTACCATCTGGTCGGGCGCGTCGGGTGTCGCTGTCATGCTGCAGTGCTAGCAGATTCGGAAGATTCGTCACGACCTGTGGCTCCGTGCAGAAACCGGGTGGTGCTGCGACGGGATCGACGGCAGACTGGGGTCATGACTGAGCAAAACTATACGCTGTTCGACAGTGCAATCGGCCGCTGTGGCGTCGCGTGGACTGCGCTTGGTATCATCGCCGTGCAATTGCCGCAGCAAAACGAACAGCAGACGCTTAAACGCATCATGCAGCGCTGCGGCGAGATCGATGATGCGCCGGCCCCGGCGTCTGTGCAGCGCGCGATCGATGACATGATCGATTTGCTTGCGGGCGCGAAGCGCGATCTCACGGATGTCGTGCTCGACCTCGACGGCGTGCCGGATTTCAACCGCAGCGTCTACGACATCGCGCGCACGATCCCGCCCGGTAAAACGCTGACCTATGGCGACATCGCAAAAAAACTCGGCGGAGTGGACCTGTCACGCGATGTCGGACAGGCGCTCGGGCGCAATCCATGCCCAATCGTGGTGCCGTGCCACCGCGTGCTCGCAGCCGGCGACAAACCGGGTGGGTTCTCCGCCAGTGGCGGCGTGGTGACAAAACTCAAATTGCTGGAGATCGAAGGCGCGGTTGTCAATCACACGCCCTCGTTATTCGATGCAATCACGCCGTCGGCGGCACGGAGATTCTGATCGACTCGCGCTGCATCATGCGCTCGTGGAAAGCCTTGAGGTTCGGATAGGCTTCGCGCCAGCCGCAATCGCCAAAACGAAAATCCGCATATCCGAGCACGCAGACGAGACCGATCTGCACGATGTCGAGATCGCGCGAAAGCACGTCCGCGTCCTTGTTGAACTTCGCCATGCCGACCCATGCTCTGTTCCAGTGATCGTCAGACCAAGCCTGCCAGAACAGCTCCTTCGGCCTGATCATTTTTTCATAACGGCACAGCAGCATCGAATCGAGCATGCCCTGAATGAGCGAGTGATCGCTCTTGACGCGCCAGCGCGCCGGGCCCGACGCCGGAATCAATTTTCCGCCGCCAGCGAGATCGTCAAGATATTCGGCGATCACGTAGGAATCGATGATGACGCTGCCGTCGTCGAGGATCAGCGCCGGCAGTTTCTTGAGCGGATTGACGTCGTGCATGTAGGCGTCATTCGCCTCGCCGGGCGTCACCTTGGCAGCGATAAATTCGATTTTGTCGATCAGCCCGAGTTCGATCGCCGCGACGCGGACTTTTCGCGCGAAGGGCGAGGCGGGTGAATAAGAGAGTTTCATGAGTGTCCTCAACAAAGAAAAATTCGTTATCCTGAGGTGCTTGCGAGCACCGGGATTTCCGATGCTCGCCACCTTCGAAGATTGGCTAAGAGGCCATCGTTGCCATCCGTCGAGGCGATCCTGATCGCGCAAGCGCGCGAAATGTATCGCACCTCCGAACGACGGCAGGGCCGTTAAACCGCTACAACAGTTTGCTTTTGCTCGCCGAGACCTTGAATCCCCAATGTCATCACGTCGCCGACATTGAGGAATTGCGGTGTTGGCTTCATGCCCATGCCGACGCCGGGTGGCGTGCCGGTGGTGATGATGTCGCCGGGCATCAATGTCATGATCTCTGACAGATACGACACGATCTTTGGCACGTTGAAGATCATCGTCGCGGTCGATCCGGTTTGGCAACGCTTGCCGTTGACGTCGAGCCACATATCGAGATTGTGAACGTCGCCGACGGCATCCGCTGTCACCATCCACGGCCCGAGTGGGCCGAAGGTGTCGTGCGATTTGCCTTTGGTCCACTGGCCGCCGCGTTCGATCTGGAAGAAGCGCTCCGATACGTCGTTGCACACCGCATAGCCCGCAACATATTTGAGCGCGTCGGCTTCGGAAACATATTTCGCATGCGTGCCGATGATGATCGCGAGTTCGACTTCCCAGTCGAGCTTCGTCGAGCCGCGTGGCTTTTCGACATCGTCGTTGGGTCCGCAGAGCGAACTGTTTGCTTTGATGAACACGATCGGCTCGCTCGGCACCGGCAGGCCGGATTCGGCAGCGTGGTCGGCATAGTTCAGGCCGATGGCGAGGAATTTCGGCGCGCCGCCGACAGGCGAACCGAGCCGCTGATGGCCTTCGACCAGCGGCAACGCCGAGGTGTCGAGCTTGGCCAACGTCGCGAGACTGGCAGGCGAGAACGTCTCGCCGGTGAAGTCTTTCACCTGGCCGGAGAGATCGCGTAATTGGTTCTTGTCGTCGATCATGCCGGGCTTCTCGCGGCCGATGGCGCCGTATCTTACGAGTTTCATAGTCGCTCCCTTACAAAGATGGTTGAGTGTTATCTAAAGTTGCTGTGTTGCCGCTTGCCTCTACAGCGCATCGAAGCGGAATGCATCGCCGTCGCGTTTGATGTGCCCGGCATTGAAGTGGCCGCCGATCACCAGTGTCGGCGTATCGGCGAAGCGCGAAAACAACGCCTGCCGCGTTCTTGCAGATTGGGCTTGATCGCTGTCGGCGGTGGATTACCAATCGAGATGCGCCATCTGGATCGGATGATGCGCAACGTCGCCGGTCAGCAGCGCCTCCTCGCCATCGGATGTGATGTGAAGGCTGACATGGCCGGGGCTGTGGCCCGGTGTCGGGATCAGCGTGATCTCGTCGGATAGTTTGTAATCGCTGGCGACCAGATCGGCGCGGTCGGCATCGATGATCGGCTTGACGGAATCATCGAACACCGCCCGATGCGCGGGATCGTCGCTATGGTTGCGCCAATGTTCGTACTCGTCGAGGCCGAATACGTAGCGCGCGGTCGGAAAGGTCGGCACCCAAGCGCCATTCTTCAAGCTGGTATTCCAGCCGACGTGATCGACATGCAGATGCGTGCACAGCACGATGTCGATACTCTCGGGAGGATAGCCGGCATCCGTCATTGTCTGCAGGAACGGCGTCGCGAGGTTATTCCAGGCCGGGACGCCGCGCCCGTTCTTGTCGTTGCCCAAGCCCGTATCGACTATGACGCGCTGCGTCGGTGTCTCCACGATTAGCGCATGGATTGACATTTTGAGCTTGCCCTCAGGGGTCGCGAAAGCAGGCGTCAACCAGGGAAGCGCCCTGATCTGATCGGGGCCGGCTTGTGGCAGAATAAATCGCGTGCTGCCGATTGTTTCGAGTTCGACAATTTTGGTTATTTTGACGTGTCCGACCGTCCAGTTCATCTGGCGCATTCCCTGATTTTTTCTTGATCTTAGGATGCGGGTTTCTTCCGGCCAGCGCAATGGATCATCTGAAAGCCTCAGGCGTTGGCAAGTCTCAACGTAAAGGAATGTCCCATGCCAGAACTCGCCATTTCCACCGATAAGGTCACGTTTTTGATCGAGAAAGCACGACAGTTCGACGTCAAGGAAGCTGCAACCGACCCGGATTCCGGCTCGAACGGGGCCGACGACGACATGATCGACGTGCTGGAAGACAACGGCACCGATCCGGTCGTGAAGGAGATTGGCGGCTTCATAAGCGCGATGTCGGAAGACGAGCAGATCGATCTCGTCGCGCTGATGCGGCTCGGCCGCGGCGATGGCACGATCGAAGAATGGAGCGAGTTGCGTCGCGAGGCTGCTGACGGCCATAACGGGCGCACAACGTCGTATTTATTGGGCGAGCCGATGCTTGGCGACCTGCTTGCCGAAGGGTTGGCGGCCTTTGGGAAGACCTATGCCGACGAGCGCATCACGCCGGTCAGTTGAGGTCTGGTCACTCCGGGTCTCGGCCACCGCTAATGGGCGGACGATAAACGGATATTGGGCTGAGATGACGGTTATGATTTCGGGTTCGTGCACATCAGGAGGTGCCCGGACCCTGAAATGACCTGAACCGGCTTTTGTAGGTTTCTACGACAGTCCGGATATTGTTGCGACGTTCAAAGCCCCAACGCGCATGCAGGAGCGTGTTGAGGCACTTTTCAGCCGGCTGGATGTTGAGGCGTTATGCCGGACCCGTTTCAATAACCGCATTTTGCGCGTCGCCGATTTTGCTGATCAAAACACCTGCACTGCTCAGGGCATTTCGAATCGTGTTCCCGGACCGCGATCCAATCGCAATCAAGCCGTTCTCCTCAGCCCGTCTAGCACTACAGTTGCAGACCGTCTCGTTATCTGAATCCATGAGCTTCCATGATTCGGAGGTCATGGCATGGCGGTGGCGACGATTGAGGAGACGCTTG
>JAYUEY010000029.1:0-29313 GCA_043739005.1 Tardiphaga sp. | reverse complement strand
CGGTCTGTCGGTCACCAAGGCGGCCGAAATCTTGCAAACCCAAAACAAGATCATCAAGACGTTCCCTGAAGTGGCGTCGGTCTATGGCAAGGCCGGGCGTGCGGAGACCGCGACGGACCCGGCCCCCACGGAGATGTTCGAGACGATCGTCAATCTCAAGCCCAAGGAGCAGTGGCGAGCTGGTCTCACCGTCGATGGTCTGATCGCGGAATTGGACAAGGCGCTGCAGTTTCCGGGCGTTTCCAACGCCTGGACCATGCCGATCAAGGCACGTACCGACATGCTCGCGACCGGCATCCGAACGCCGATCGGCATCAAGGTGTTGGGAACCGATCTCATCGAAATGGAAAAGCTCGCGCGCCAGATCGAGACCGTTGTGAAGGCCGTTCCGGGCACGTCGAGCGCTTATGCGGAGCGCGTCATCGGCGGCTACTATCTCGACGTCGTCCCGGACCGCGAGGCGCTTGCCCGCTATGGTCTCATGGTTAGCGACGTACAGGATACCGTGTCGTCTGCGCTCGGAGGCGAGACGATCACCACGACCGTTGAAGGTCGGGAGCGCTACGGCGTCAATCTGCGCTACCCGCGCGATCTGCGGAGCGATCCCCAATCGATTGCTCGCGACGTTTTGGTGGCGATGCCGAGTGGCGGGACCGTGCCGCTGGGCGAAGTCGCCGCGATCAAGCTGACGCGCGGACCGACGTCGATCAGGACGGAAAACGGCCAACTTGCGGTTTACATCTTTGTCGACATCCGCGACCGCGATCTTGGCGGATACGTCGCCGATGCCAAGGCGGCCGTTGCAGCAAGCATCAAGTTTCCGCCCGGCAACTATGTCGTCTGGAGCGGACAGTTCGAATATTTGGAGCGCGCAGCGGCCCGCTTGAAGATCGTCATACCTGTCACGCTTCTGATTATCTTCTTGCTGCTCTATCTGAACTTTCGACGGCTGACGGAAACACTCATCGTCATGCTGTCGCTGCCATTCGCCCTTGTCGGAGGCTTTTGGCTCATGTGGTGGCTCGGCTTCAATTTCTCCGTCGCCGTCGCCGTCGGCTTCATCGCATTGGCGGGCGTCGCCGCCGAAACCGGCGTCATCATGCTGATCTATCTTGATCATGCGATGAAGGAGATTCAGGCGACGCGAGCCGCGTCAGGGAAGGTGTTTTCGCGGCGCGACCTGAACGAGGCAATCATGCTCGGCGCTGTCGAGCGGGTCCGTCCGAAGATGATGACAGTTGTGGCGATCATGGCTGGCCTCATTCCCATCCTGTGGAGCACGGGCACCGGGTCGGAGGTCATGCAACGCATCGCCGTCCCCATGATCGGCGGTATGATCTCATCGACGATCCTAACGCTCATCGTGATTCCCGCCGTATATGCCTGGATCAAAGGATTTGGACTGCCCGACGATGCCGCGATCGTTCCTGTCGACGAAGACATCGGTTTGAAAAAATCGGCATATTCATTCGACAGGTCGCAAGCAGCGGAATGAGCCCAAGGATAATTTTTTGATAGCCGCTCGTCGATAGCTCGCTGGCGATCATGTTGCAGTCTGAAGGCAAGCAGATCGATCACTGGATCGAGCGGTGCAGGATAGGTTGCTTTAGTTCGCCGGTTGCGGGCCGCAAAATCTTGGGCTGTGCGATGCGAGGGAGCAGGCCATCTGCTGAACCTCATGAGATTCAAGCGGGAAGGGTGCAAGCAAATTCGAGCCGAGGAGGCGGCCTGACCGGCGTCGAGGACCAAACTAATTTGGGTCGAGATTGTGCTGGAGTTCGTGTACGAAAAACCGCATCGACTAAAATCCGGAGCGAACAGATTCCCCAAATCATTATCGGTCTGATCTATCTTCTTATCCTGACCCGCTTCATCTTGCCGCTGGAGTTGCCGCTTTCGATTAAAATCGTGATGGCGGCGTTTGCGTTGGTCGCATTGCAGTTTCACACCTGGAACAAGCTGTCGTCAGGCTCAGTCTTCTCTCCTGAATTTCCACGTCCAGTGGTTGTCCTCTTGAACTGGGCATTTGGCGCGATGATCCTGCTGGCGCTGATGCAACTCGTGCTCGATGTCGGACTTCTGTTCGGACTGCTAATCCACGGCAGCGCAGTCAGCGCGTCCGATAGCATCCGCTACACATTGGCTGTTGTCGCTGCCGTTGCAGCCGCGATCGGAGTCCGACAGGCAATACGGATTCCTCCGCTCAAGGATATCGAAGTCGGCATCCGCGGACTTCCGTACCAGTTCGACGGCTACACCATCCTGCAACTCACGGATCTGCACATCAGCCGACTGTTTCCTGCATCATGGGCGCGCGCCGTCGTCGCGCGATCAAACGCGCTCAATGTCGATCTGATCGCGATCACGGGCGATCTGATCGACGGCACCGTGGATGCGCGGCGGGCCGATATCCAGCCGCTGCGGGAGCTAAAGGCGATCGACGGCGTTTACGTAATCTCCGGCAACCATGAATATATCTTCGGCTACGACACTTGGATGGCAGAATTCGCCGCGCTGGGTCTACGCTCGCTGGAGAATACGCACATCGTTCTCGATCGCGATGGAAGCAAGCTCCTTCTCGCCGGTCTCACCGACCGGGCGTCGCGCAATAGGGGACATCCCGTCCGCGATCTTGCTGCGGTCCTCGACGGAGTCCCCAATGGCGCTCCTGTCATCCTGCTTGATCACCAACCCAGCGACGCGCGGGATGCAGCGCGGCTTGGCGTTGCGTTGCAAATGTCCGGACATACGCACGGCGGACTGATCCTGGGGATTGACCGATTGGCCGCGCGGGCCAATGCCGGCTACGTCTCGGGTCGTTACAATGTCGATGGGATGACGCTTTATGTGAACAATGGCACCGCGCTGTGGCCGGGTTTCGCACTTCGGCTCGGTTGCCCTTCCGAATTGACCCGGATCACTCTGCGCAAAGCAAGCGTCACCTGACCGTGAGAGCGCATGCGTCGGCTATCAAATGAGAAGCGTGGCAAATGAGAAATATCATACGCGAAGGAGTCCGAGTCCGCGAGGTCGACTCGGGAAAACTGCATAGAGGAAATGCGACCTTTCCTAGCGCAGAGGTATGGATGCGCGCCTGGCGACGCACATCCATGTCACGCCACTGCAGGAAGTCGATCGATCAGTTTATCAAGCGTGATCGGATAGTCCCTGACACGGACGCCTGTCGCGTTGTAAACGGCGTTGGCAATCGCCGCACCAACTCCACAGAGACCCAGTTCTCCGATGCCTTTCGCTTTCATCGGCGACGTCGTCGCATCGACCTCATCCAGAAAGATGACGTCCTGATGCGGGATGTCCGAATGCACCGGCACCTCGTAGCTGGCCAGATCGTGGTTGACGAAAAATCCCGATCTTTTGTCGATCGCGAGTTCTTCTATCAAAGCGCCGCCGACGCCCATCGTCATCGCACCGATCACTTGGCTACGCGCTGATTTTGGATTCAGGATACGTCCGGCCGCGCACACCGCCAGCATGCGCCTCACTCGAACCTCGCCGGTGAAGCTATCAACCGCGGCTTCGACGAAATGGGCACCGAATGTCGATTGCTGATAGGTCTTGTCGAGATCGCCGTATTCCATGCTGTCTTCCGCCGAGAGTCCGGCATCACCGGCAGCGCTGGCAAGCAGGACGCGACGATTGCCGCTGCGAACTTCACCATCCGAAAAATGTACCTCGTCGGACGAATTGAAGCCGAGCTTCTGCGTCACGGCTTCGCGCAACTTGACGCAGGCTGCGTAGACGCCCGCCGTCGAACTGTTCGCGCCCCATTGGCCGCCCGAACCCGACGACGATGGAAACGAAGAATCACCCAGCTTGACGACAACCTTGTCGAGCGTGACGCCCATCATTTCTGCGGCGGTCTGCGCGATAATCGTATAGCTGCCGGTGCCGATGTCGGTCATGTCGGTTTCAACGGTGACAATGCCTTTCGCATCAAGCCTCACGCGCGCGCCCGATTTCATATTCATGTTGTTGCGAAATCCCGCAGCCACACCGATGCCGACGAGCCAGCGGCCATCGCGGATCTGGGCCGGTATGGCATTGCGACGGTCCCAGCCGAATTTCTCCGCGCCTAAACGAAGGCATTCGACAAGCTGTCTCTTGGAGAACGCCCGGTCTGTCTTCTCCGGATCAACTTGCGTATCGTTGATGACACGAAACTGGATCGGATCGATCCCGAGTTTTTCCGCCATTTCGTCCATCGCGATCTCAAGCGCCATCAGGCCGGGCGCTTCACCGGGCGCACGCATGGCATTGCCTTCCGGTAGATCGAGCTCGGCAAGTCTTAAAGCGGTCATTCGGTTCGCGCCCGCATAGAGCATCCGAGTCGGCAGCACCGCTGTTTCCGGCTGCCCACCAGGCAGATCACCCGACCAACTCTCATGGCCGATCGCAGTGATCTTGCCGTCTGGCGTTGCGCCGATACGGATGCGCTGGATTGTGGCCGGCCGATGCGTCGTATTGTTGGTCATGAAAGGACGTGCCAGAGCGATCTTCACCGGCCGTTTCGCAGCACGCGCACCGAGGGCTGCAAGCAACGCATCCGAACGCAAAAACAGTTTGCCGCCGAAGCCGCCGCCAACGAATGGCGAGACAAGGCGAACGTTTTCAGCATCGATGCCGAGCGTCGCAGCAAGATCCGCCTTGCTGGGAGTGATCCACTGGTTGGATGTCCACACGGTCAGCTTGTCGCCGTCCCACGCGGCGATGGACGCATGGGGCTCCATCATCGCATGGGTCTGATCGGGCGTGCTGTAGTTGACATCGAGCTTGATCGGCGCATTCGCGAAGGCTCTGGCGAAATCGCCCGTCGCGCTGTCGGCATTCTCTTTGCCAGACGGCTCTTCGGCGGCCGACATCTGGGCTTTCAGATCGAATCGGCCTTTCGCAGTTTCATAGACGACATGGACGAGGCTTGCTGCAGCGCGAGCCTGCTCGAAAGTTTCGGCGACGACGACGGCGATAGCTTGATGATAATGATCAATCTGCGGACCACCCAGCAATGTGGCGGTGTTCATCTTGCCTTTGCCAAGCTTACCGGCATTTTCAGCGGTCACGATCGCAAGCACGCCAGGCGCTCGCTTGGCGGCAGACAGATCGATCGATGTGATCCGGCCCTTTGCAATGGCCGCACCGACGATGTGGCCGTAGGCTTGATTGGGCACCACATCGTTCTGCTCATATGCATAGCGTGCAAGGCCAGTCGTCTTCAGAGGTCCGTCGATACGATCGACAGGTTTACCGACGATTTTGAGTTGATCTATCGGATTAATTGATGCGGGTTTGTCGAACTTCATGGCTCAAGCCCTTGCTTCGATGATCGCAGCGCCAATGGCGCGCTCGACCAACGGAATTTTGAAAGCGTTATCATTGGTCGGCTTCGCGTCGGCGAGTAGGCGAGAGGTCACGGCCTTGGCACCACGAGCCATCTCATTGTCCGCATCGTCTGCGCGCCAGGGCTTCGGTGCGACGCCGCCCAAGGCGACACGTCCGCTGCCGTCGCGCTGGATCACGGCGGCGACGGAAATGAGAGCGAAAGCGTAGGACGCGCGATCGCGCACCTTCCTGTAGATATGCTTGCCGACGAGCGGCGGCGGCAGCGTAACCGCCGTCACCAATTCACCCGGTGCCAGAGACGTCTCTATATTTGGCGTGTCTCTCGGTAAACGATGAAAGTTTGCGATCGCAATTGTGCGCTTCTGCCCACTGCCATCGACGGTTTCAATCGATGCGTCGAGCACGCGCATCGCGACGGCCATGTCGCTCGGATTTGTGGCGATGCAGGAGTCACTGGTGCCGATCACGCCGAGCTGACGGCTGTAGCCGCCGATCGCAGAACAACCCGATCCTGGCTGACGCTTGTTGCAGGGTTGATTGGTGTCGTAAAAGTAGGGGCAGCGCGTCCGCTGAAGAAGATTGCCGGCAGTGGTCGCCTTGTTACGCAATTGGCCCGAAGCACCGGCAAGGAGCGCGCGCGTCAACACACCATAATCGCGTCGCACGCGCGCGTCGGCGGCAAGATCCGTGTTGCTGACGAGTGCGCCGATCCGCAGGCCGCCATCATCGGTCGGTTCTATTTTGTCGAGGCCGATCCCATTGACGTCGATCAGATGGCTGGGTACCTCGATCTGAAGCTTCATGAGATCGAGCAAATTGGTGCCGCCGGCGATAAACTTGGCGCCAGGTGTCTTGGCAAAAGCAGCTGCGGCAGCCGACGGAGACGATGCGCGTTCGTAAGTAAAAGGCTTCATGTGCGAACTCCCGCGACGTCGGTCATCGCATCGACGATGTTGGAATAGGCACCGCAGCGGCAGATGTTGCCGCTCATGCGCTCACGCATTTCGGTTGCGCTCATATCGGGTTTCGCGGTGATGTCGCCGCTGACATGGCTGGGAATGCCGGCCTTGATCTCAGCGATCACGGCAATCGCCGAGCAGATCTGTCCCGGCGTGCAATAGCCACACTGATAACCGTCGTGTTTCACGAAGGCAGCCTGCATTGGATGTAGGTTCTCCGGCTGGCCGATGCCCTCGATCGTGGTAACCTTATCATCCTGATGCATCACGGCCAGCGTCAGGCAGGAATTGATCCTTTCGCTGTTCACCAACACCGTGCACGCGCCGCATTGGCCGTGATCGCAGCCCTTTTTTGTCCCGGTGAGATGGAGGTGTTCGCGCAACGCATCGAGCAATGTCGTCCGCGTATCCAATTCGAGGTGGACGTTTTTGCCGTTCACTTCAAAAGCAACGGTCATCGTGTTCACGTCGCGCTCGACCTGCTGAGCCTGCACATCAGTATCGGGAACGATCGCCATCATCGCCGCTGCTGCGCTGCCTGCAATGACTTCGCGCCGCGAAATATCCAAATCGGGATATTGCATGTCATCTCCAAAATTTTGAATGTGCTTGATAAGTCCCAAACCCGACACTGGTTGCGTGCGCGCAATGACATGCAGCAATGAAAGTTTTTCATCTATGACGGCCGCGACGTATGTTTCGCTGGCGGCTGGCCAACCGCGTCGCGCACGCCAAAAAAAGTGAACAACGACCAGTACGAATCCGCTGGCCATAAAATCAAAAGTAGGGCCGCGGGCATCGAACACGAGACCGCCAGCTGCGGCGCCGATCGTGACGGCCAATTAGATCGTGGCGACCATCAGACCACCGCCGATCTCCGCTTCCTGCGGCAGAGCGTGCGACAGTCAGCTCGACCACATGAGCCATGACATGAAGCCGCACGTCATCTGCTAAGCGCCCGCGGTTTCAACGCGACAAAAAATGCGGGCAGGGCTCCGTGCGAGGACGTTCATCCGTCCTGGCTCTTATGGAACTGCACAGCGCTCGATGCGCAAAAAGCTGGGCTATTCGCTAATGAGGGGCGATCTGTAATGAGGTCAACGAACAGATGACCGCTGGAAGCCAACGGAAGATTCGCATAAGGTATATTATGGAATATAAATAGGCTCGTGCGATGAGTGCTTTAACAAGTCGCCGAGTCGGCGAGCCGGTATGACGTCAAACCATCAACAGACCCGCGCCAGAAATCGCATTGCGTTCGGTGTTCGGATGATGACCAGCCGACAAACGGACACTATGGTGCGCGCAGAAAATCAAAATCCGGGAGGCAATCCAATGAGCGTATCACGTCGAACCGTGCTGAAAGCATCGGCCGCAGCATCTTTTCTGGGCGGCATCGGTATGCCGTTCGTGGCTCGCGCGCAGCAGGCCGAGTTCACTTACAAATATGCAAACAACCTGCCTGATACGCATCCAATGAACATTCGCGCTCGCGAGATGTCGGCGGCGATCAGGACCGAGACCAACGGCCGCGTTGATCTGCAGGTGTTTCCGAACAACCAGCTTGGCTCGGATACCGACATGCTGAGTCAGATTCGCTCCGGCGGCGTCGAGTTCTTCACGTTGTCGGGCCTCATTCTGGCAACGCTGGTGCCGGCGGCCTCGATCAACGGCATCGGCTTCGCGTTCCCGAATTACGACTCAGTCTGGAAAGCGATGGACGGCGATCTCGGCGCGTTCATCCGCAAGGAGATCACCAAGGCCAATCTCGTCGTCATGGACAAAATCTGGGACAATGGCTTCCGCGAGATCACGTCATCGACGCGGCCGATCACCAGCCCGGACGATCTTAAAGGCTTCAAGATTCGCGTTCCGGTGTCGCCCCTTTGGACCTCGATGTTTAAAGCTTTCGATGCCGCGCCTGCCTCCATCAACATTAGCGAAGTCTATTCGGCGATGCAGACCAAGGTCGTTGAAGGTCAGGAAAATCCACTGGCTATCATTTCGACCGCGAAGTTCTATGAAGTGCAGAAATTCTGTTCGCTGACCAACCACATGTGGGACGGCTACTGGTTCCTCGCCAACCGCCGCGCATGGGACAAGCTGCCGGCCGATCTGCGCGACATCGTCGCCAAAAATATCAACACAGCTGGCATGAAAGAGCGCGAGGACGTCGCGAAACTCAACGCCAATCTGCGTCAGGAACTTGAACGCAAGGGCCTCGTCTTCAATGACCTCAAGCCGGAGCCTTTCCGCGACAAGCTGAAATCGGCCGGATTCTACAAGGAATGGCAGGGAAAATATGGTGATGAAGCATGGGCATTGCTTGAGCGTTCCGTCGGCAAGCTCGGCTGACGGGAAACTTTAGTCGTGAATGAGACCGCCGCCGCCATCACGCCGGACGCGCCGGAGCGCGCCCTCCTCTCACGTCGCGCCATCGCTCTGTCATGGATCGAACACGGACTCGGCCGCATGGTCGAAATCCCAGCGGCGCTGCTGGTGGTGGCGGAGGTCGTCATTCTGTTCATCGGCGTGGTCGCACGCTACGGCTTCCATCGGCCGCTGATTTGGTCCGATGAACTGTCGTCGATCCTGTTTCTGTGGCTGGCGATGCTTGGTGCGGCCGTCGCGTTCCGGCGCGGCGAGCACATGCGGATGACCGCGCTGGTGGCGACCGCTAGTCCTGCAACATGGGCGTTTCTCGATCTGATCGCGACCTGCTCGGCGCTGGCATTTCTGTCGATGATCGTCGCGCCGTCCTACGAATACGCTTACGAGGAAAGCTACATCACGACGCCGGCCTTGCAGATCGCCAACAGCTTCCGGGCTGCGGCTTTGCCGGTCGGGATTACCGTCATGGCGCTGTTCGCGTTGCTGCGGTTGCTGCGGTTCGCGCATGTGCGTCAGGTGTTGCTGGCGCTGGCGACGGTCATCGCGATCATCGGCTTGTTCTGGCTGGCGCAGCCGCTCTTTCGGCACCTCGGCAACTTAAATCTCATCATCTTCTTCATCGGCGTTGTCGGCGCCTGCGTCCTCGCCGGCGTGCCGATCGCCTTTGCCTTCGGGCTAGCGATCTTCGGTTACATGGCGCTGACGACCAGCACGCCGATGATGGTGTTGGTCGGCCGCATGGACGAGGGCATGAGCCATCTCATCCTTTTGTCGGTGCCGCTGTTCGTCTTTCTCGGTCTGCTGATTGAGATGACCGGCATGGCACGGGCGATGGTCGCGTTTCTGGCCAGCCTACTTGGTCATGTTCGTGGCGGCCTGCATTACGTGTTGCTCGGCGCAATGTATCTAGTCTCCGGCATTTCCGGCTCGAAAGCCGCCGATATGGCGGCCGTCGCACCGGTGTTGTTTCCCGAGATGAAGCAGCGCGGCGCGAAGCCGGGCGATCTGGTCGCGCTTTTGGCCGCAACTGGCGCGCAGACCGAAACCATTCCGCCAAGCCTCGTGCTGATAACCATCGGATCCGTCACGGGCGTTTCGATCTCGGCGCTGTTCACCGGCGGTTTGTTGCCAGGCGTCGTTCTGGCGATCACGCTGTCGGCGCTGGTCTGGTGGCGTTATCGCAATGAAGACCTGAGTGCGGTCAAACGCGCGACGCGCAGCGACATCGGTCGAGCCTTTGTCATATCCGTTCCGGCTCTGGCCCTTCCCTTTGTCATCCGCTTTGCCGTCGTCGAGGGCATCGCGACCGCGACGGAAGTCTCGACCATCGGCATCGTCTATGCGCTCTTGGCGGGATTGCTGATCTATCGACAGTTCAATTGGCGGCGCGTGATGCCGATGCTGATTGAAACCGCCAGCCTGTCTGGCGCAATCTTGCTCATTATCGGCACCGCCACGGGTATGGCTTGGGGGTTAACCCAATCCGGCTTCTCACGCTCGCTCGCCACGGCCATGACCGGCCTGCCCGGCGGTGCAGCAACTTTCATCGCGGTCTCGATTGTCGCCTTCATCGTGCTCGGTAGCGTCCTCGAAGGCATCCCCGCGATCGTGCTGTTCGGGCCGTTGTTGTTTCCGATCGCGCGGCTGGTCGGCGTTCACGAGGTGCATTATGCGATGATCGTCATCCTAGCGATGGGCATAGGATTGTTCGCGCCACCCTTCGGCGTCGGGTATTACGCCGCCTGCGCGATCGGCAAGGTCGATCCAGCGGAGGGCATCCGTCCAATTTTAGGCTACCTTCTCGCACTACTAGTCGGCCTGATCATCGTCGCCATCTTTCCGTGGATTTCGATAGGGTTTTTATAAATATATCAATATATTGAAGCCATATTATGACCTAATGTATTGAGTGAAGGTATACTTACAATATCCATGTTCAACTTGTTGTTTGAAAGAGATAAAATGAAATGAGATCGACCAACCCGTATAGCGTCGGGCTGGACAAAACGCCTGCCAATTTCGTCGCTTTGTCGCCGCTGAGCTTCATGATCCGCGCCGCCGCCGTATTTCCCGATCACTTGAGCGCGGTCTATGAGGGCCGCCAGTTCACCTGGTCGCAGACCTATGAGCGCTGCCGCCGCTTCGCGTCTTTCCTTGCCGGACGCGGTTTGGCACATGGCGATTCTGTGGCGGCGATGCTGCCCAACCTTCCAGCGATGAACGAGGCGCACTTCGCCGTTCCGATGGCCGGCTGTGTGTTGAATGCGCTCAACATCAGACTTGAGCCCGCGTCGATCGCGTTCCAGCTCGACCACGGCGGCGCAAAGCTCATTCTCGTCGATCCCGAATTCGCGCACGTCATCGCGCAGGCGCTGACGTTGATGACAGGACCGAAACCTGAAGTCGTCGATATCGAGGACGCAGCGTTTTCCGGCGGCAAATCCATCGGCTTTATCGAATATGAGGACGCCATCGCCCAGGGCGACCCGTCATTCGTGCCGATCATGCCATCAGACGAATGGGACGCCATCGCGCTGAGCTATACCTCTGGCACTACAGGCAATCCGAAGGGCGTCGTGACGCATCATCGCGGTGCGTATCTGAATGCAACCAGCAACGTGCTCGCCGGCCAGATGCCGCACCACCCGGTCTATCTCTGGACCCTGCCGATGTTCCACTGCAACGGCTGGTGCTTTCCCTGGACGATAGCGCTGACGGCCGGCGTCAATGTCTGTCTGCGCAAAGTAGACCCAACCAAGATTTTCGACTTGATCGCGCGCCACGGCGTCACCCACATGGCCGGCGCGCCGATCGTCTACAACACGCTGATCAATGCGCCGGATGCCCCGAAGGACAATGCCCGATCCGTCGTCGGCCTGATCGCCGGTGCGGCCCCGCCGATGGCGGTGCTGTCGGGGGCCGAGACCATCGGCATCAAGCTCACGCACGTCTATGGCTTGACCGAAGTCTATGGCCCGGCGTCGATCTGCGCCGAGCAGCCCGGCTGGGACGATCTCGCGCCCGACGCCCGCGCTGATTTGAAACGGCGCCAAGGAGTGCCCTACCCGCTGCAGGAAGCCGTCACCGTGCTCGATCCTGAGACAATGCGCGAAGTCCCGCGCGACGGCGAGACGATCGGTGAGGTCATGTTTCGCGGCAACATCGTGATGAAGGGCTATCTGAAGAACGAGAAGGCCACCAAAGAAGCCTTCGCGGGCGGCTGGTTTCATACCGGCGATCTCGGCGTGCTCGACAAGGATGGCTATGTCATCATCAAGGACCGCTCCAAGGACATCATCATTTCCGGCGGCGAGAACATCTCGTCGGTCGAAGTCGAAGATGTGCTCTACAAGCACCCGGCCGTGCTGTTCGCGGCTGTCGTTGCCAAGCCCGATGAAAAATGGGGCGAAGTGCCTTGCGCCTTCGTCGAATTGAAGCCGAACGCGAAAGCCAGCGAGGCGGACATCGTCGCGTTTTGTCGCGGTCAGATGCCAGGATTCAAGTCGCCGAAGAGTGTGGTGTTCGGCGAAATCCCGAAGACCTCGACCGGCAAGATTCAGAAATTCATGCTGCGCGATCGCGTGAAGTAGAAAGCACCGCCGTCATCCCCGCGCAGGCGCAGAACCGGTACAACTATCATTCATGCCCTGGACTACTGGATCCGCGCCTTTGCAGGAACGACGGCCATGCGGGGATGCGTACAATCTATCGCCTCACACCACCAACCGCATCCCGTCATAGCCGACCGCGACACCGTCAGGCACTTTGCCGCGCAACACCTCGTAATCGAGATCAGAATGTAAATTCGTCAGCACGGCGCGGCGCGGCTTGAACTTGTCGATCCAGCGCAGCGCATCGCTCAGGCTAAAATGGCTGGGATGCTGCGCGTATCGCAGCGCATCGACGATCCACAAATCGAGCCCTTCGAGTGCTGGCCAGCTCTCTGGCGGAATGTCGTGCAGGTCCGGCGTGTAGGCGGCATCACCGATGCGGTAGCCAAGCGCGGGGATATTGCCGTGCTGAACCAGAAACGCGGTCAGTGAAAGATCGCCACCCTTCCCGCTAATGGTTTCGGTTTCGCCTGCTTCGATCGATCTGCGATCGAGGATCGGCGGATAGTCGCTACCCGGTGGCGATGCGAAGCAATAGCCGAAGCGAACGATAATATCATTGGCCGTCGAGGTGTTCAGATAGACCGGAATTCGCTTGCGCTGATGCAGCACAACAGATCGAAGATCGTCCATCCCGTGAGTCTGGTCGGCATGCTCATGCGTGAGAAACACAGCGTCGATATGTTCGACGTTTGCGTCGATCAACTGCTCGCGCAAATCCGGCGCAGTATCGATCACGACCCGCGTTACACCGTTTTTGCCCGAACGCTCGGCCATCATCGAACAGCGGCGGCGGCGGTTTTTCGGATTCGCCGGATCGCACGCGCCCCAGCCGAGTGCTGGACGCGGCACGCCGGCCGACGATCCTGAACCGAGAATGGTGAGCGTCAAGGTCATGCAATCACCTTGGAAACGGGAACCTTGCTGAACAGTCGAAAGAAATTTTCCGTGGTTTGTTTTGCGATGTCATCAGCCGTTACGCCGCGCGTTTCCGCGAGCACGCGCGCGGTCTCGACGACGAATGAAGGCTCGTTGCGCTTCCCGCGATTTTTACCCGGTGCCAAAAACGGCGCGTCGGTCTCGACCAAAATTCTGTCCGCCGGCAGTTCAGCGGCGAGATCGCGTAACTCCTGCGACTTCTTGAATGTGAGAATTCCCGTAAAGCCGATATAGCAACCGAGATCGATCGCGGTTAGCGCCAGATCACGCCCACCAGTGTAGCAATGCAGCACTGCACCGAATTTGCCCTGCCCCATTTCATCTTTGAGGATGCGCGCACAATCCACATCCGCCTCGCGGGTATGAATCACCAATGGCAGGCCGGTCGCGCGAGCCGCCGCGATATGTGCACGAAAGCCCCGCTCCTGCGCGGCGGGCGAGCCGTGTTCGTAGAAATAATCCAGCCCCGCCTCGCCGAGCGCGACGACCTTCGGATGTCGCGTCAGCGCGATCAACTCGTCGGACGTGATGCCGTCTTCCTCGTCGGCTTGGTGCGGATGGGTGCCGACAGAACAAAACACATTCGGAAAGCGTTCGGTGATCTTCAACAGCACGTCGAGACGTTTCACGCGCGTCGAAATCGTGACCATGCGGCCGACGCCGGCCGCCTCGGCACGCGCGACGATAGCGTCGAGTTCGTCGGCGAACTCCGGAAAGTCGAGATGGCAGTGACTATCGATCAGCATCGCAAGTTCTCTTTTGGCATAATCTTGTCCGAAAACTGTATTTCACTTTTCGGGATTATGCCGATGCTGCTGCCGGCTCGACATAGCGCGGAAAGATCGGTGCGGGCGGCGGCAGTTGTGTGCCGGGCGCGATACGCACCGCGCCGCCGAGCTGGGTGAAATCGCGCGCATCCTTGGCGATGCCGAGGATGTCGAGCAGTTTTGCGGCCGCGGACGGCATTACAGGCTGCGCCAGAATAGCAACCTGTCGGATCACTTCCGCTGTCACATACAGCACTGTCGCTTGTCGCGGCGGATCGGTCTTCGCGAGCGCCCATGGTGCTTCACCCGCGAAATAGCGGTTAGCTTCAGCGACCACAGCCCAGATGGCATTGAGTGCCTGATGAATCTGTTGCGTCGCCATCGCTATACGCGCCAGTGCGACCATCGCGTCGGCTTGAGCGAGGATAGCGTTATCGGCTTCACCGAATTTGCCCGGATCCGGCAAAATACCGCCAAACTGCTTGGCCAGCATTGTCAACGATCGTTGCGCGAGATTGCCCAGATCATTGGCCAGATCGGCATTGGTTCTGTTGACAATGGCCTCGTGGTTGTAGCTGCCGTCCTGCCCGAACGACACTTCACGCATGAAGAAATAGCGCATCTGATCGACGCCATATTGCGCAGCCATCGTGAATGGATCGACGACATTGCCGACCGACTTCGACATCTTCTCCCCGCGATTGAGCAGGAACCCGTGGCTGAAGACGCGCTGCGGCACGGCGACGCCAGCAGCCATGAGGAATGCGGGCCAATAGACCGCGTGAAACCGCACGATATCCTTGCCGATTACATGAAGGTTCGCCGGCCAGAACTTTTTGAAGCTGTCGCCATCGACATCGGGATAACCCGCCGCCGTGATGTAATTCGTCAGCGCGTCGATCCAGACATACATGACATGGCCCGGCGCGCCGGGCACCTTGATGCCCCAGTCGAAGGTCGTGCGCGAGATCGACAGATCCTGCAGCCCACCTTTGACGAAACTGGCGACCTCGTTCAGCCGCTCGCGCGGCAGCACGAAATCAGGAACGTCCGCGTACAACTTCAGAAGCCTGTCCTGATAGGCCGAGAGTCGGAAGAAGTAGGTCTCTTCCTCAGTCCATTCGACCGGCGATCCGAGCGGCTCGCGGCGTACGCCGTCCTCGCCAAGCACGGTTTCGTCCTCGGCGAAATAGGCTTCCTGCCGTACGGAATACCATCCGGCATATTTGTCGAGATAAATGTCGCCGGCTTTTTCGAGTGCTATCCACAGCGCCTGACAGGCGCGCTCATGGCGCGGCTCCGTCGTGCGGATGTAGTCGTCATAGGAAATGTCGAGCGCCGTCATCATGTCGCGGAAGCGCGCCGAATTGCGATCGGCAAGCGCCAGCGGCGTCAGGCCTTCCGCCGTCGCCGTCTGCTGCATCTTCAGGCCGTGCTCGTCGGTGCCGGTGAGAAAGCGGACGTCAAAGCCATCAAGGCGCTGAAACCGCGCGATCATGTCCGTAACCATCGCAGTATAGGCGTGGCCGATATGCGGCACGCCGTTCGGATAGAAGATCGGCGTCGTCAGGAAATAAGTGGGTTTTGTATCGGTCGCGTTCGCCATCGCTGCGAAGGCCTTTCGTCAATGTTGGGTCGGCGTCGGCGCTTGAAAGGTATCGCGTCAGGCGGTCGCTTCGGCGAGCAGCCCGAACACCGAAAACACCAGCGGCTTGCGCTCCAGATTGTAGGATTCCGTATCGCGCGCAGCGCGGCTGATCTTGTCCCATACCTCCGCCAGCCGCGCAAGGCGGGCCAGATTGGCGTTGGCGTCCGCGCCGCGCAGTTGCGCGCCGACCCAGCGATCGATGCTGTCTACGAAGGCCGCCAGCGATGCGCGGTCGCTCAGCCCCATCGCGTCGCTCAGCGCGTGCAACTGGCGGGGATCGACGCGCGGCAAGGTATCGAGCAACGCCGTCGTGCGTTGCTGCAATTTGAGCGCGTCGCCGCCGAGCAGCGCCAAGGCGCGGGATACGCTGCCTTCGGACAACTCCGCCGCCTCGATCAGCGCCGGATCGTCGGCCTCGCGGTCGCTTGCATGGATGATGGCCTGCACGACATCATTAGACGCAATCGGTCGCATCGGCAGCTTGCGGCAGCGCGACAGGATGGTCGGCAGCAGCCGCGCAGGCGAATGGCTGACCAGAAAGAACAGCGAGTTCTTCGGCGGCTCTTCCAGAATCTTCAGCAGTGCGTTGGCACCGTTAGCATTGACCTCGTCGATGGAGTCCACAACACAGACGCGCCAGCCGTCGATCGCCGCTGTCGAGCCGAAAAACGGCACAGTCTCGCGAGTTTGATCGACGACGATAAATTGCCGCATCACGCCTTTGTCGTTGACGGTGCGCTCCAGCGTCAACAGCCCGCCATGCGCGCCGGACGAAATATGACGCGCAACGGAGTGACCGGGATCGACGTCGAGCGTGTCGGCGTCCTGCACAGCGCGCGCATACGGATCGGGATGTGCCAGCACGAAGCGCGCCATGCGGTAAGCAAGCGTCGCCTTGCCGATGCCTTGCGGTCCGCCAAGCAGCCAGGCATGCGGAATCCGCCCGCTACGATAGGCGTCAAGCAGCGCGCGCTCGGCCTCGACATGCCCATATAATTCCGGCGTTTCGCGGGGATACCGCACGGCGATTTGAGGCTCGACCTGACGCGCCCTCATGCGATTTTCCGATTTTGCATTGACGTCGTGATGCGCGCCTGCAGAGCCGACCAAATGGATGCAGCCACCGTGTCGGCATCCGCATCGGCATCGATTAGTACGCAACGCTCCGGCTCGGCCTTTGCGATCGATTGATAGGCGTCGCGCAGGCCCTGATGAAAGGCGACGGTCTCGGCCTCGAAGCGATCGGGCGCGGCATTGCCTCGGCGCGCTGTCGCCCGGCGCATCCCGACTTCCACCGGCACGTCCAGAATAAAAGTCACGTCCGGCTTCAGCGCGCCGATGGTGACGCGCTGCAACGAGTCCATCAACGCGCGATCGACCTTGCCGAGTTGGCCCTGATAAGCGCGCGTCGAATCGTAAAACCGGTCGCACAGCACCCACTGCCCTCTTGCGAGGGCCGGCGCGATGACGCTGCGGACATGATCGTCGCGCGCCGCCGCGAACAACAGCGTCTCGGTCTCCGGCCCAAGCATCTTGCCGACGCCGGACAGAATGACGTGGCGCAAAATTTCCGCGCCAAGCGAGCCGCCCGGTTCGCGCGTCAGCACCACATCGCGATCGTCTTGCCCAAGGCGCTCGGCAAGCATCTTGATCTGGGTGGATTTGCCGCCGCCCTCGCCGCCCTCGAAGGTGACAAACACGCCGCGCGGCTGCCCTTGCGCCATCATGCTCAGAGCTTAGCGACGCCGGCGCGAAACACGCCGATCACGAGTTCGCTGGCCCCGTCGAGCGCGCGGCGCATGGTCGATCCGGTGCCGACGGCTTCGGCCGCGACGACCGGCATCTCGACGGCAAGATTGCTGCCACGCCAGACCCGCACAGTGCCGACCGGCTGGCCGGGCACGACCGGCGCACGCAGCGGGCCGTTATAGACGATGCGAGCAATCAATTTATCCGCGCCATTCTTTTGCACCATGACCTTGACCGGCACCGGGCTTGCGACCTGCACCGAGCCGGCATCGCCGCCGAAGACTTTCACGACACCAACCGGCTGTTCGGCCGCGAACAGCGCCCTCGTCTCGAAATTGCGAAACCCCCATTCGAGCAGCTTCTTGGCTTCAGAGGCGCGGTCGTCCGGGTCTTCCAACCCGTTGACGACGACGATCAGGCGCAACCCCTCGCGCATCGCCGAGCCGACCATGCCGTAACCGCCCTCTTTCGTGAAACCCGTCTTCAGGCCATCCGCACCGTCGAACACGCCGAGCAGCGGATTGCGGTTCGGCTGGCGGATTTTGTTCCAGGTGAATTCGCGCTCGCCGAATATTTTGTAATTCTCTGGATACGTCCGGATGATGTGCCGCGCCAATTGGCCGAGTTCGCGCACCGTCATCTTGTTGCCAGGGTCCGGCAGGCCGTTGGAATTGGCGAAGGTGGACTTCGAAAGACCCAGTTCACGCGCGCGCTTCGTCATACGCTCGGCGAAGGCCTTTTCGCTGCCGGCGAGTCCTTCGGCCAGGATCATGCAGGAGTCGTTACCGCTCTGGATGATCGCACCGCGCAGCAAGTCCTCGACCGGCACATTGCTTTTCAGAGCCGCGAACATCGTCGAGGCACCGGCCGGTGCACCACCTTTGCGCCAGGCATTTTCGCTGACGCGGTATTGATCGGTCAGTTTAACGTCGCCGCGCTTCAGCGCATCGAACACCACTTCCACTGTCATCAGCTTGAGCATGCTGGACGGTGCACGCAACTCGTCCGCATTCTTCTCGAACAGCACGCTGCCGCTCTCGGCCTCGATCAGAATTGCCGTCGGTGCATCCGTGTCGTAGCCCGCGTCTTCCTTCTTGGCACCTTGGACACTGTTGTTTGCGGCCGCCGCAATGCCGGCCCAGCCGACGGCAACAGCGAGAACTCCCGCGAGAATCATGCGGCTCCAGCATCGCTCAAAAACAACATACATTAACGACATCAGTAGTTTCCGACCATCAGATTATCCAAGATCGCAACGATTGCAGCGGCGATGAATGGACCTTACCGTATCGCAGTTGTAGCCTCGACAGAAACTCAAAAACAGGGCGGATCCGCAATGCAGACGTCACGCACCCTCAGCGTCAACGGCATCGACATGTTCCTGCGTGAACAGGGCAGCGGCCCGCTTGTGATCCTGTGCCACGGCTGGCCGGAACTCTCTTATTCGTGGCGGCACCAAATTCCGGCGCTTGCCGATGCCGGCTTTCACGTTGTTGCGCCGGACATGCGCGGCTTCGGCCAGACGACCTCGCCCGACGATCCGCTGGCGTCGAGCATCTTCGACACCGTTGGCGACATGGTGGCGCTGGTAGCGGACCTTGGCGAAAAGCACGCCATCATCATCGGCCATGACTGGGGCGCGCCGGTCGCCTGGCATGCTGCAATGTTCCGGCCGGACATCTTCACGGCGGTCGCCGGCCTCAGCGTGCCGCCGCCGCTGCGGGGACGTGCCCGCCCGCTGGAGACGTTGCGCAAGGACGGCATCACGAATTTCTACTGGCAGTATTTTCAGGAGCCAGGCGTGGCGGAAGCCGAGTTCGAGCGCGACGTCGATGTAACCATGCGCGCGATTTTCTCCAGCGGTTTTTCCAGCCCGCTTCGGTCGCTGTTTATCGAAAAAGGTCAGGGTTTTCTCGGTGATCCGGCAATCGAACACGCGCTGCCGGGCTGGATCAACGAACACGAATTGGCGCAGTTCGTGGCGACTTACAAGGCTTCAGGCTTTCGCGGCGGCATGAACTGGTATCGCAACATCGATCGCAATTTCGACCTGACCGCGCCGTGGCATGGTGCCAAAATCGCCCAACCGTCGCTGTTCATCGCGGGGTACGAGGATTCGGTCATCACCGGACTGATCGGCAAAAAGCGTGTCGGCGACATGGAGCGCGTCGTGACCGATTTGCGGGGCAAGATCATCATCGAAGGTGCAGGCCACTGGATCCAGCAGGAGCGCCCGGCCGAGGTCAATGCGGCGCTGATCGCATTCCTGAAAGAGGTCGCGGCTTAGTAAAGTCCACGACCGCCAAGCACATCGGCGCTGCTGAGTGGATCGCCGGACATGTAGGCGGCGACCGAGCGCGCCGACGGCGCTGCCGCTTCGTCCGCATCGGCACTGATGTAGCGCGCATTGTAAGGCACCGCGCGGCTGTTTCGCGCTCTGCCCGAGGCCGACATCTCTGATGTCGCATCAATCGAGGCGACGTCGGCCGATGCGTTGCCTAGCGAATAAGGCCGGCTTTCCGGCATCGGCACGTCGCCGCGCGCCACGCGACCGGATTGCCGGAAACCAGTCTGCGGCAAATCCGACACGAAGGATGGGCCGGCGGCGACACGCACCATCGACGGCGACGGAGCGGGCTCGTTCGTTCGCAATGTTGCAATCAACTGGCGATCATCGGAGCCTTCGAGCGGTGCGCGACCAACATATTCGACGCGCACATTTGCGATGCCGTGATCCTTGAATTCGAGCAGCGTCGCGGCGCGGTTTGAGACGTCGATGACACGGTTGCCATGATATGGCCCGCGATCGTTGACGCGCACGATCAGAGATTTGCCGTTCTTCAAATTGGTGACGCGCGCATAGCTCGGGATCGGCATCGTCGGATGTGCGGCGGTCAGCGAGGTCATGTCGAAAACCTCGCCATTGGCTGTCAGCCGGCCATGAAAATCATCGCCGTACCACGACGCGAGACCTTCGGCGCGATAGCGGGTGTTTTCTTCGGGCACGTAGGTGCGGCCGCCGACCGTGTAGGGCTTGCCGATGCGGTAGGTGCCGCCGCCCCGTGGAACAGGTTCTCCGAAGGCCACGACTCGCGGACTGGATGAGACGCCATATTTGGGATCGACCCGGCTTGAAAGCTTGTCGGACGAGGCGCAATTCGCCAAAATAAGGCAGGTTCCGGCCGCTGCGACGACGCGCGCGACGGCTCCGACCTCAAGTGACAATTGCATCCCCATGCGCCCCGTATCCACTTTCGCGGCGACCTGCCCCCGTGAGACAGATGAGCCCGCGATCTTGCTACCGCCCACATCGGTACCAAGATGTGAATATATCAAAGATCAAAGACGGCGGAAATACGATGTGGATGGTTATGGTTAACGGGCCGTTACATCCGCCTGGTTGGTCTGGCGAAAATTCGTCGCTCCTCCCGCTGCTCCGTCGCGAGATCGTGTGATTTCGGTTGGTAATATTTTACGATTGGTAGAGATCGCTGCTGTAGCGATGCATCATGAAAAAACTTTTGAGTACATTTTTCGCCGACGAATCAGGCGCCACCGCCATCGAATACGGCTTGATCGCTGCAGGAATTTCACTCGCGATCATCACCATCGTCAACGGTCTGGGAAGCAAGCTCAACACGAAGTTCACAGCGATCAATACGTCACTACAATAGCGAACGATCTGCCCGCGTTGCATTCGTAACGGTTTGGCCCCACATCGACATTGTGTTGCAAACTATTTCGAGACCCGAATGCCGCCAGCCCTGCCCGTCGCTTTTGACAACACTTACGCCGGCCTGCCCGAGCATTTTTATGCCCGCATCGCCCCGACGCCAGTCGCGTCGCCGCGCCTGATCGCGCTCAATTCCGCGCTCGCTGCCGATCTCGGCCTCGACGCGGACTGGCTGGCATCGAGTGATGGCCTCGATATGCTGTCCGGCCGGCAATTGCCTGAAGGTGCTGATCCGATCGCTGCCGCCTATGCCGGGCATCAATTCGGCAATTTCGTTCCGCAACTTGGCGACGGCCGCGCCATGCTGCTCGGCGAGGTCGTCGGCCGCGACGGCGCGCGTCGCGATCTGCAATTAAAGGGGGCCGGCCCGACGCCCTTCTCGCGGCGTGGCGACGGCCGTGCCGCTTTGGGGCCCGTGCTGCGCGAATATATCGTCAGCGAAGCGATGGCTGCACTCGGGATTCCGACGACACGCGCGCTGGCCGCGGTGCTCACAGGGGAGAAAGTCCAACGCGAAACCATGCAGCCCGGCGCGGTGCTGACGCGCGTGGCGTCGTCTCACATCCGCATCGGCACCTTCCAGTATTTCGCCGCGCGGGGGGATGGCGAGGCCGTGAAGCTACTCGCCGATTACGTGATCGCGCGGCATTACCCGGATGTCTCAAATACTGAGCGGCCTTATCTGGCGCTGCTTGATGCCGTGATCGGACGGCAGGCCGCGCTGGTCGCAAGCTGGCTTTGTGTCGGCTTCATCCATGGCGTCATGAACACCGACAATATGTCGATCTCCGGCGAGACGATCGACTACGGCCCTTGTGCCTTCTTGGATGCCTATGATCCTGCCACCGTGTTCAGCTCGATCGACCAAGGCGGACGCTACGCTTTCGGCAATCAGCCGCGCATCGCGCTGTGGAATCTGACGCGGCTGGCAGAATGCCTGTTGCCGCTGATCGACGAGACCGAAGAGAAGGCCATCGAAGCCGCGCAGGTTGCGCTTGGCGGATTTGCTGCCAAGTTCGACAAGTCGTTTCATGACGGGATGCGGGCCAAGATCGGCGTTGTCTCGCCGCAAGACGGCGATTCGGGTTTGTTCGGCGTGTTGCTGAAAACGATGGCCGATAGCGGCGCGGACTATGCGCTGACCTTCCGCGCGTTGTGCGACGCCGTCCATGACGACGCCAGCGCGTTGCGGGCGTTGTTCGCCGATCCGTCGGGAATCGACGCCTGGCTGATCGTCTGGCGCGATCGGTTGGCCCTCGATCCGCGCGACGATCAAACACGGCGTGCGGCAATGCGGGCCGTCAATCCGGCCTTTATCCCCCGCAACCATCGAATCGAAGCGGTCATCCAGGCCGCTATCCGCCGCGATGATTTCGGACCCTTTACGGAGTTGATGACAGTCCTCGCCCGTCCTTATGCGGATCAGCCGGACTTTGCCGGCTATGCGATGCCCCCCGAAGCCGACGAACGGGTGCTGCAAACATTCTGCGGGACATAAATTTTCGGGAAACGCCGCAGAACGTGCTTAAACGACTCAGTCAACCGCGCTAGCAATGATGAGCGCGGCTTTTCCGGGCCGCAATTCCATCACAGCGCGGTCGATATGAGCGACGCCACCCGTTTAGCTTCTCGCAAACAGACTGTCGCTATTCAGATTCGCCGATATCCTGGCGTCGTGGAATGCGACGTCGTTGTTGCTGCACGCGGTCGCGAGATCATCATCACCTGCCCCGATTACGATCGCGCGCTGCGTTGGGCACAGATGGAATGCAAATCTTACAAGGTCACGCCCCAGTTTGCGGACGCGCCGTCCGGCTTTTACGCCGCCTGATCGCGGTAGTTAAACTTTCGCGCCTAACGCAATCACTTCGAGAGCTTCGGCGACGTCTCGGGCAGAGATCGCATCCGTTTTCATATTGCTCGCCTGCCGCAGCGGTCGGCCACTAAAACGAAAAAGTGCGTGCACCGTCTTGCCGTCGGTCGCACAGCCGCCGCGCATGTTTTGCAGGATCAGAGTTGGCTCGCTCACTGTCGCCTCCATTGTTGATATGTCGACAATGAATTGAAAATTGAAGCGTTCCGAGCGACCATTGCGTGTGGTTAGTACTGAGTTAACGAGGGTCAGAACAGACCTGGGCTCAAATCAAGTCCGTAAGTTGCGACCAGAATTGCAACGAATAAAGCGGCTGCGAGAAAAATGGCGATCTCCTTGCCTATGCGACCGGCTGTCGATGATTTTAAGCCAAGCGCGCGTAGCTTTTGAACGTGTCGCATTCTGCATCTCCCATTCGTTGTCCTCATTGGTCGATCGCAGGCGGTTTGGCGTTCAGAATAATCGCTAAATAATGTCTTGCTTAGGTTTCATGATCTGGCGTGTGCATCCTGACGTCACCAGCGAAGGCTTGGCCTGATTATGGTCGGCATCACCCTCGACCTTTGCCACGTCCGCCATCGCGCGCGTTGACGAAGCACTCCCGGCTGCCATAAACAGACGGCTGAAAGACATTCGGTAGCAAAGTGGTCGCCAACGCCCTTTTCGGGCATTGAGCTTCTGTCAGACCTTCGAACGATTTCAAACGGTTGGAAGGGTGGCCGAGTGGTTTAAGGCATCGGTCTTGAAAACCGACGTGCCTGAAAGGGTACCGTGGGTTCGAATCCCACCCCTTCCGCCAATTTGGCCGCGCGTCGATCGCAATCACGCTGACAACGCAAAAAATAACGCGATGTCACATCGTGTCAGCCGCCGATACTACCTCCGGCGCGCAACGGCGATACCGACCGAAAACGCGACGGCAAGCGATGCCAGCGGGGCTTCGCGGGCGACATTGCTCAGCACGCTCAGCGGCATGCCGGGTTTCTTGGCGTTTTCGAAGGTCTCGCTCACTGTCTGGCTGGCATGCGACAGCGTCTCATACACGCTTGACGCCATCGATTTCAAAGTCGGCTTGGGGTCGTCGGAAAAGTCTGCACCTTCAAAAATATAGGGCTGGCGAGGTTGGTCGGTCATCGTTGTCTCCTAATCGCGTTCGGCAGTCCAATGGCTCCGTCGCTTTTTGGTTCCCGATTGGTGGATCAGTCGAACCCGCGCTCGCGGCTGAGCTTGACCATCTCGGTCACGAACAGCTTCTTCTGGCGCGCGTCGAGGCTGACGAATAGCGGCTCGGCAGCATCGGCAACAGCGCGCTGGTCCGCGGCCCGATCGGTCAGGAACTGGGCCTCGTTGCGCATCTGCTCAACGATGTCGTCCGGCGGATCGCGCTTGGCGCGAGCGAGACGTAGATTGAGCCGCTCCGCGCCATTATTGCCGAGATAGTGCATCGCGCTGTTGAAACCACCCCAATGCTTGTCCTGCTCCGGTGTCAGCTTCAACTCGGTTTTGATGCGCGCGATATTGGCGTCGCTGGCGGCGACGATCTGCTCGGCGGTCAACGGCTGCACCGGCTGGGCGACCGGCACGGCCGGCGCAGCGGGGCGCGGCTTAGTTAGCTTCGTGGCCTTCGTCTCTTTTGCCTTCGCGGCCTTGCTCGGCGCGGGCGATGCGCGCTCATTGCTGGCCGGCAGCGGCGCGGCAGGCTGTTGCTGCGGCGGCGGACTGGCCGGAACGCCGAGGACGCCGCCGACAATTCCAACCACGCCACCGATCGCGCCACCCAGCACGCCGCCGACCGGACCGGCCGCGCGGTTGCCGTCGCGGGCACCCTGCTCCACGCCTTGCACGAGACCTTGCGCTTGCGCAGGACACGTTAGCAGCGCCACCACAAAAATGCTCGCGCAGTGCAGCATCGTCCGTCGTATCATTTTGTCGTCTCCGCGGTGCAAATCAGTTCGACTTTAAACGGTGATCAGCGGACATGCCACAGCGTCGGGATTGGGCATGGACCTCAACGGTCCAGCATTGCTAGGTTGCTGCCGATAAGAAACGTGAAAAGATCGGGACCGGAAATATGACGACCAACAAGAAGAAACTGCTGATTACCGAATCGATGTCGCAACAAGGCTGGGCGTTGTTTCGCGAGCGCGGCGATATAGAAACCGTCGAATTTTCCAATCTCATTTCCGCCGCCGACTTCACCAAATTGCTTCAGGCGCACGCGCCGGTGCATGGCGTGGCGCTCGGCGCGACGGCTTTCGGCGAAAACGAATTGACCGATTCCAAGGATATGAAAGTCGTCGCCCGCATCGGCGTCGGCTATGATGCTGTCGATGTACCGGCACTGTCGAAACGCGACGTGCCGCTGATGGTGGCGGGCACCGCGAATTCGCCGTCGGTTGCCGAGCAGGCCGTGTTCATGATGCTGACCTTGGCCAAGCGTGCGGTCGAACTGCATGCGCTAGTGAAAGACGGGAAATGGGGCACGCGCCTCGCGATGCTGCCGTTCGATCTGTTCGGGAAAACACTTCTTATCGTGGGTTTCGGCCGCATCGGCACGCGCACGGCAAGGCGCTGTCTGGCGATGGAAATGAATGTGCTGGTCTACGACCCCTATAAATCGCCGGACGAGATCAAGGCCGCCGGTTGCGAACCTGTCACCGATCTCGATGCCGCGTTGCCACGCGCCGATTTCGTCAGCCTGCATTGCCCGAAGACGAAGGAGACCAACGGGTTGATGGATGCCGCCAAACTCGCGCGAATGAAGCCGACGTCTTATCTCGTCAACACCGCACGCGGCGGCATCGTTGTCGAATCCGCGTTGTATGATGCGCTGATCGCCAAGAAGCTCGGCGGCGCCGGCCTCGACGTGTTCGAGCAAGAGCCGCCGCCGATAGGTCATAAATTGTTCGACCTGCCGAATGTCATCATCGCACCGCATGTCGCGGGCGTCACTCGCGAAGCGCTTAACCGAATGGGTGAGCAAACTGCGAAGAACATGCTGAGCGTGCTCGACGGCGAGCCGATCCAGATCAATGTCATCAATCAGGAAGTGCTAAAGTAATGGCATTCAAGGAATATGGCGATCACGACGCGCTCGGCCTCGCCGAACTCGTCGCGACGAAACAAGTCAGTCCCGACGAATTGCTCGACGAGGCAATCGCGCGCACCGAGGCCGTCGATCACGCGATCAATTCCGTTGTCGTGAAACACTACGACTATGCGCGTGCGCAGATTGCGCGCGAATTGCCCGACGGCCCGTTTCGTGGTGTGCCGTTTCTGTTGAAAGACCTCGACCAGATCAAGGGCACGCGCACCACTTTCGGGTCGTCGCTCACAAAGGATCATGTTGCCGATCACACCTCGACGATCGCGCAGCGCTTCATCGACTCAGGCCTCGTCGTATTCGGCAAGAGTGCCAGCCCCGAACTTGGCCTGATGCCGACGACCGAATGCCGGCTGCATGGCCCGACGCGCAATCCCTGGCATCCGGCGCATGCCTCCGGCGGCTCGTCAGGAGGGGCTGCTGCCGCTGTAGCGGCCCACATTTTGCCGATGGCGCATGCCAGCGATGGCGGCGGCTCGATCCGCATTCCGGCCGCCGCTTGTGGTGTCTTCGGCCTCAAGCCGACGCGCGCCCGCACGCCGTCCGGTCCCGATCGCGGCGAAGGCTGGGGCGGGTTTTCGGTTGGTCATGTCGTCGCCCGAAGCGTGCGCGACAGTGCAGCGATGCTCGACGCGATCCACGGCGCGGAAGCAACCAGCCCCTATGTTGCCCCTGCCCCCGAGCGGCCGTTCGCGCAAGAGGTCGGCCGCGATCCCGGCAAGCTCCGTATCTTGTTTACAGACGTGTCGCCCTATGGCGACGCGATCGACGCCGAAGTCGCTGACGCGGTGCGCGACGTCGCGACGCTGCTCGACAGGCTCGGCCATCATGTCGAACAACGCGCGCCGGAACTGCCGACCGATCCCGCGACTGTCATGGCGGCCATCGTCGGTGCGAATACGGCGCTGGCCGTGCGGTTAGCCGAGCAGCGTTATGGCCGCACGATGACTGATCAGGACTTTGAGCGGATGACGTTGGCGATGGCTGCCAATGCTCAGAAATCGACGGCGACGGATTATGTCGCGGCACAGCTTGCTGCTTTTCAAATCTCTAAAACGCTCGCGGCGTTCTTCGCCGATTGCGATGTCTTCCTGTCCCCGACGCTCTGCCAGCCCGCGCTGAAAATAGGCGAACTCGACACGATGGCAAGCGACCTGTCGCACGTCTCGCCGGTTCTGCGGCGCTTTATGCCGGGTACCAGCATGTTCAACATGTCCGGTCAGCCGGCGATGAGTGTGCCGCTGGCATGGACGGCATCGGATATGCCGATCGGCATCAGCTTCGCCGCGCGTTATGGCGACGAGGCAACCTTGTTTCGGCTTGCGGGGCAATTGGAACAAGAGCGCCCGTGGTGGAACCGGCGGCCACAGATCTGCGCCTAAAAAAGCCACAGCATGGGTGGAGCGTCACCCATGTTTCATATTGAAGGTACAGTCATGAGTCGCAGTGATCCCACCGATGATGTGCTCGCCGCAATCGCCAGCATCTTTGACAAATCCGACGCGACGCTCGCAGCACAGCACCCCGACGAAATGATGCCGGAGTCACAGTCGAGCGCGGTTGCGACGACGCGCACGGTGGATGGCTATTCACGTTCGGGCCCCGGCCCGCTCGATGCGATCCGCTTCAGGTGGACCGCGCGGCGCGACGACAATGGTGAGTTTTTCGTGGATGAGACGATCGGCGCGCAATCGCGCACCATGTCCAGCGGACCGATTCCTGAAAGCGAGGTCATCGCCTTCATCGATAGCCGCGTGCACGAGGCGCGTGAACGCTTCGACAAACTGAAAGACGAGATGACGATGCGACCGGCCGACCCGTCCGCTGCCCGTATCGCTATCGAACGCGCCCATGTCGAACATGATGCGAGCGAAGATCAGGGGTTTTAAGTTCAGAACCGTCGTGACCGGCGAGCACGTTTGTCATATCTGCGGTCCCCTGATTGTTCTTAGCCAAGACATCGTAGCCAAAAAATCGTAGCCAAGACATCGTAGCCCAGACGTGAATGGCCGGGACTTGCGGGCGCGGGCAAGACGCTTGCGCAGCATATACCCGAAGCCAAGCCTGATTGAACCTCCAGTGGTGAGGCAACGACGGAGTCGACAGGCGGCTTGCAGCCATGTTCAATGCGAGCGTTCATTATATTGCGAACACATTCATTTTCGCCGACGCGGGATTAACCCGCTCAGGAGTTATTATGACCGGATTGATTGCGCTTGCCGGGGGCATCGTGGCATCGGCATTCCTCGCTGGATCGGCCGCTCTGGCACAGGATACCTATCGCTTCAACATCGATGGCCAGACCATTCGCATCGAACAGCCGCGCAACTGCAAGTCGTCGGACTGTGTGTCGGTCTCGATCCCCGGCTATTATGAGCGCGACGGCCGCCGCAGTCGACGCGCCAGAAAGGCCGATCGCGAGCGCCTCGCCAAGGAAAAAGCGGCAGCAAAATCTAGCGCCGAGGCCAAAAGCGATATGAAACCCGATCCAAAGGTCGAGGCGAAGAGCGACTCTCGCCTGCCCCCGGAGGCGACTGCTGCAGCGGCGGCCACCGCCGTGACACCCGACGCCAAAGTCGCGGCCGCGTCATCGACGCGGGCGCTCGGCCCGACGGCGAGCACCGCGTCCCCGCTCGGCATCTGGCTGACGGAAGAAACCAATAGCAAGGTCAAGATCGAACCCTGCGGAGACAATCTGTGCGGCTATGCGATCGATCCGAAAAGCGGCGAGAAAGCCGACAAGGTGCTGATCGACATGGCCGCGAGCGGCCCGAAATGGACCGGCCGCATCTTCGATCCCGGCAATGGCAATAATTTTGATTCCAGCATCGCGATGAACGGATCGGACAGCCTGCGTGTGCAGGGATGTCCGAGCAATGCGACCTTCTGCGGTAGCCAGACGTGGAAGCGCGTCAACTAAGAGGCTAATTCGGCCAGTAAGCACGGGCAGCGTTTTGGCTACGGCCCGCGCGCGCTTCTTTCCGCTCCCGATCTGAGAGATGCCGACAGCTTACGCCGGCGTCTCAACCGGCTTTGCGTAATCCTCGTCGCTGACCATCTCCATCCAAGTCGCCGTGTTGCCGTCCTGCGCTTCCTGCATCGCGAGGTGGCACATCAGATGATCCGGCGAGGCACCGTGCCAATGCTTTTCGCCCGGCGGAATCCACACCGTATCGCCCGGT
>JAYUEY010000028.1:0-10059 GCA_043739005.1 Tardiphaga sp. | reverse complement strand
CGGTTCGAGTCCGGCAGGGGGCACCATTACAACAGACCGAACCGCCGGCGCAGAATGCGCCGGCGGTTCTCGTGGCGACCAGCGCTCTAAAACATGCTGTCAGTCTGTCTTCTCGACGTTCCAGAACACCGGCGTCGCTGGTCCGGGTAGAATACCAGTGATGGCCTTACGCCACACGCTCGGCGCGTCGTACTGTCCCAAGGGAATATAAGCGACTTCCTCATAGGCCCGTGTCTGGATCTCGACCGCGAGCTTCTTTTTCTCGTCGTCCGCCGTGGCGCGGGCGAACTTGTCTCGCAGCGCTTCCATCTTCGGATCGTCGTACCAGCCGAACCAGCCACCCTTGGTGCCCTTGCCGGAGATCGAAACATTGCCGATCGGGTTCAGGATGTCCGCGCCGACCCAGTTGGTGAAGAACATATTCCAGCCGCCCTCCTTGATCGGCTTCTGCGACGCACGGCGCGTCACGACGGTCTGCCAGTCGGTGGCCTGCACCTCGACCTTGAAGCCGGCGTCGCGCAGCAATTGCGCCGCCACGATCGGCTGGGCCTTCAGCGTGACGACATCCGTCGGAGCCATCACAACGACAGGCGTGCCGTCATAGCCCGACGCCGCTAGCTCCTTCTTGGCCTCCGCCATGCCGTTGCCCTTCGTGAGCGTTTCCGAACCAACATCGGTCGCAAGCGGCGTATCGCAGCCGAACACCGCACCGCAGACCTTGAAATATTCGGGGTTGCCGACCAAAGCATCGAGCACCGGCTTCTGGCTCATCGCCAGAAACGCCGCGCGACGCACTTTCACATTGTCAAAGGGTGGCAAAAGGAAATTCATCCGGCCAAGCGTCTGGAAGCCGAGCGTGCCGATCGTTTTGACCTCCAATTCCTTGTCGGCCTTCAGCGCGGGCAGCAGATCGAAGGACGGGTTTTCGATGAAATCGATGTCGCCTGACTGGATCGCATTCACCTGCGTCTGCGCGTCAGGCATCGTAATCCACTCGACGCGATCAACCTTCACGACCTTGCCGCCGGCCATCCAGCTTGCCGGCTCCTTGCGCGGCACGTAATCGGTGTTCTTGACGTAGACGGCTTTCACACCGGGCTGGAATTCTGCCTGCACGAACTTAAACGGACCCGAGCCGATCTGCTCTGTGATCGCTTTGCCAGCAGGCGTCTCCGCCATCCGCTTCGGCATCATGAACGGCACCAGCGACGATGGCTTGGAAATCGATTCCAGCACGAGACCGTACGGTTCTTTCAACTTCAGCGTGAATGTCTTCTCATCGACCGCGTCCATCGAGGCCATGAAGTCCATCAGCTTCTGGCCCATTCCGTCATTGCGGCCCCAGCGCTTCAGCGAGGCGATACAATCTTCGGATGTGACGGCAGCACCGTCATGCCACTTCAATCCGTCGCGCAACGTGAAGGTATAGGTTAGCTTGTCGTCTGAGATCTTGTAGTCAGCCATCTGCGGCTGAATCTTGAAATCCTTGTCGATCGACAGCAGCACGTCATAGACCATATAGCCATGATCGCGCGTGATGTAGGCAGTCGTCAGACCCGGATCGATGACGCGCAAATCCGAATGCATCACCGCCGTCAGCGTCTTGGCTTCCGCAATAGCAGGCAGGGACAACAAAGCCGCGACGAGTGCCCCGCGCAGCACATTACTCGATACCGAGTTGGGCCGACGCCAATGCAAAATTTCTGGCATACGAGTTTTCTCCTGATGTGAAATTGACCAACAGTCGATCATCAACTGTGCATCACGAATGACAATTAGGCGAGCACGTCATCCTGGATGACCAATCTGAGATCGCAATGCGACGATTACTGAGACAAGCCTTGCACCAACATTGCAGCGCGTCAATGCGCGGTTGTGCTGCAGTACCGGGTCTCGGAAGTGATGGCCAACGCGCGGCGGCATTGCATGCGCGACACTTGCTTGTTTGCGTGCGGCTTGCATGATGCCACACACCGACGACCTCAATTCAATCCGAACAAAGAGTGCATGATGAATCCCGCCAATCTGCCGTTCGATAGCGACGCGATGTTGCAAGGGCTGCGTGTCTGGGTCGAACAAGAAAGTCCGACCTGGGACACCTCCGCCGTCAATGCGATGCTCGATCTCGCTGCGCGCGAGATGGCGATCATGGGCGCGACGATCGAACGTATCGCAGGACGGCAAGGGTTTGGCGGCTGCATCCGCGCGCGTTTTCCTCATCCAAAATTCGGTGAGCCCGGCGTCCTGATCGCAGGACATCTGGACACCGTGCATCCCGTTGGCACGTTGAAGAACCTTCCGTGGCGTCGCGACGGCAACAAGTGCTTTGGCCCCGGCATCTTCGACATGAAGGGCGGCAATTATCTCTCGCTCGAAGCGATCCGGCAATTGGCGCGTGCGTCGATCGCGACGCCGTTGCCGATCACTATTCTGTTCACGCCCGATGAAGAAGTCGGCACGCCATCGACGCGCGATATCATTGAGGCTGAAGCCGCGCGCAACAAGTATGTGCTGGTGCCCGAGCCCGGCCGGCCAAACAACGGTGTCGTCACTGGGCGTTACGCAATCGCGCGTTTCAATCTCGAAGCGATCGGCAAACCGAGTCACGCCGGGGCAACCTTATCATCGGGACGATCCGCCATTCGCGAAATGGCAAAGCAAATCATCGCCATCGATGCGATGACGGGCGACGACTGCACGTTCAGCGTCGGTATCGTGCATGGCGGCCATTGGGTGAATTGCGTCGCGACGACATGTTCAGGCGAAGCGTTGAGTATGGCCAAGCGACAAGACGATCTCGATCGCGGCGTCGAACGTATGTTGGCACTGTCCGGCACCGCTGACGGCGTGACATTCAAGGTCACGCGCGGCGTCACGCGGCCGGTGTGGGAGCCTAATGCTGGCACGCTCGCGTTGTTCGAAAGAGCCAAGGGCCTTGCCAAGATGCTCGACATCGATCTCACGCATGGTAGCGCGGGCGGCGGCTCGGACGGCAATTTCACAGGCGCGATGGGTATCCCGACGCTCGACGGACTTGGCGTGCGTGGTGCCGATGCGCATACGCTTAATGAGCACATTGAGATCGACAGTCTCGTCGAGCGTGGGCGCTTGATGGCGGGGCTGCTCGCGACTTTGGATTGAGGCAAAACTGCGCGCCCTGCTTCTCATATTTGCAGCGTGACTAAAAAGCTGGCCTCACCTGTCGAAACTTTGCCCTTGTTGCAATGAGGGTTTCAAAATATCAATCAAGATGTTCGATACGATGATGTGGGAGAGACCGGGACAATACGCTTCGGAGCGTATTCAGCTACGGCGCCGACGGAGCAACCGCCCCGGAAACTCTCAGGCACATGGACCGCATTGTCAGGACACTCTGGAGAGAGGCACCGCGAAATAACGGCGTCCACCGAAGGGGATTTTTACCGTCGTCGCCGCGCGCATGCGCAGCCACGCAGGTAAATCAAACTCTCAGGTACCGTGACAGAGGGGGCGCTCATCTCCGCACATCCGCGGAGGCTCGAGCGACTCACACACTCACGGAGACTGTCTTCTTATGGCACGCATCGCAATTATTGGCGCCGGTATCACCGGTGTGACAACCGCTGACGCCCTGTTGTCACGTGGTTATCGCGTGACCGTTTTTGATAAGCATCGCTATCCGGCAATGGAGACCTCTTTCGCCAATGGCGGGCAATTATCCGCCAGCAATGCCGAAGTGTGGAACTCGACCGCGACTGTGTTCAAAGGTCTGCGATGGATGTTCAACCGCAACGCGCCGCTGTTGATGAACCCCTCGCCGAGCTGGCACAAGTATTCGTGGATGGCGGGCTTCGTCCGCAACATTCCGAACTACCGCGCCAAGACCATCGCAACGACGCGGCTCGCCATTGCGGCGCGAAAACAATTGTTCGATATCGCCGACCGCGAGAAGATCGATTTCGATCTCGAACGTCGTGGAATACTGCACATCTATCATGACAAAAAAACTTTCGACGCGGGCACCGCCGTCAATTCGCTGCTCAAAGAGGGTGGTCTCGAACGCATCGCTGTCACGCCATCCGAAATTCGAAATATTGAACCGGCGCTGCGCGGAAACTATTATGGCGGATTTTTCACGCCGTCGGATTCGACAGGTGACATCCACAAGTTCACGCGCGGTCTCGCGGCTGCATGTTTGAAGCGCGGCGCGCGATTTATTCACGACGCGAACGTATCGACGATATCAGCGGCATCGAACGGCACTGTCATCGAATGGTTCTCCGGCTCCAGCGATTCGCATAAGAAGCCAGTGCTTGGTAGTGAGCAATCCGAGCGGTTCGACGCCGTGATCGTCTGCGCTGGAACGGCGAGCCGTGGCATCGCTGCGAAACTCGGCGACGGCGTCAACATCTATCCGGTGAAGGGCTATTCGATCACTGTGCATCTGAAAGACGCGCAGAGCCAAAAATCTGCGCCGAATGTCAGCCTGCTCGACGAGGCTGCGAAGATCGTCACGAGCCGCCTTGGACCAGATCGGTTTCGCGTGGCGGGCACCGCCGAGTTCAATGGATTTAATCGCGATATTCGTGCCGACCGAATCCGGCCTTTGCTCGACTGGACGCGGCGCAATTTCGAAGGCATCGAAACCTCGGACTCGGTTCCGTGGAGCGGCCTGCGGCCGATGATGCCTGACATGATGCCCCATGTCAGCGCCGGCTCGCGCCCCGGCGTATTCTACAATACCGGCCACGGCCATCTCGGCTGGACGCTTTCAGCAGCCACCGCGCAGATGGTCGCTGATCTCGTGGATGGCGCGAAGCTGCCGCGCGAAATGCCGCTTGCGCCGGTCGCGGCCTCGGCGAATGATGGCCAACAGTCCGCGGTGGGCGTCAAACGTAAAATCGGCGCGGAGGCATAAAAATAGCATGAAGCAGACGAGACCGGCACCATTCGGACGAGATAAGGGACTGCCATGCTCGGCTATCTGATACGGCGCATTCTCGCTGCCATCCCTGTGATGGGCGTCGTGGCGCTGTTCGTGTTCCTGCTGTTGCGGCTGACCCCCGGCGATCCCGCCGCTATTTTGGCGGGCGACAATGCAACGCCGGAACAACTCGACCGCATCCGCACCTCGCTTGGATTGAATCTACCGCTTTACACACAGTTCTTCACCTGGATCGGCCGATTGCTACACGGCGATCTCGGCGTCTCACTGATCTCACAGACGCCGGTCGCCAAGATGATCGCGAGCCGCGTCGAACCGACCATCGCAATCGCGATTTCGACGATTATTCTTGCGATCGTTGTCGCCGTCCCGCTTGGCGTCATCGCCGCCTGGAAGCACGGCACCTGGATCGATCGATTCGTGATGGGGCTGTCGGTCGTTGGCTTTTCAGTGCCGGTCTTTGTCATCGGCTACCTGCTCATCAAAATCTTTGCACTCGATCTGCGCTGGCTGCCGGTGCAGGGCTTTCGCAGTATCGACAAGGGCTTCGGTCCATTCATCGAACGGCTGGTTCTGCCGACGCTGACGCTTTCCTTTATCTACATCGCGCTGATCGCCCGCATGACCCGCGCGGCGATGCTCGACGTGCTCGGCGAGGACTACGTCCGCACGGCGCGCGCCAAGGGCATAAATGAGCGCGGCGTGCTGCTGCGCCATGCGCTACGCAATGCGGCGGTGCCCGTCATTACGGTAATCGGCACGGGCTTTGCCCTGTTGATCTCGGGCGTTGTGGTCACGGAGAGCGTGTTCAACCTGCCCGGCATCGGTCGCCTCACTGTCGATGCGGTGCTGGCGCGGGATTATCCGGTTATTCAGGCGATGATCCTTTTGACCTCCGGCATCTATGTCGCAGTCAATTTGCTGATCGATCTCGCATACACCCTGCTCGATCCAAGGATTCGGTATTGATGGCGATAGAAACCGTTCCGGAACCAGCCCTCATCGTTCGTGCCCAGCGTGGATTTGGGCTTGGCTTCCTCACCGCAAGCCCAATCATTGCAACCGCCACCGTATGTCTCACGCTCGTCGTGCTGTCGGCAATCTTCGCGCCATTGCTCGCGCCACATGATCCGATGTTGCTGGCCCCGGCGCAGCGCCTGAAACCGCCAAGCGCGGAGTTCATGATCGGTACAGATGCCTATGGCCGTGATCTGCTCTCCCGCATTCTCTACGGCGGCCGCATCTCTCTGCTGATCGGCCTCGGTGCCGCCGTTGTCAGCATCGCCATCGGCCTCGCCATCGGCCTCGTCTCGGGTTTTTTCAAATGGGTCGATGCAGTGCTGATGCGTGTCATGGACGGGTTGATGGCAATCCCGAGCATTCTGCTCGCCATCGCCGTGGTGTCAATGTCCGGTGCAAGCCTGACGACCGTTCTGATCGCCATTACCATCCCTGAAGTGCCGCGCGTTGCCCGCCTCGTCCGCTCGGTCGTTCTTTCCGCACGTGAGGAGCCCTATGTCGAGGCCGCGATATCTGTCGGCTCAAGCCTGCCGAAAATCATGTGGCGGCATCTGATGCCCAATACGATCGCGCCGCTAATTGTGCAGAGCACTTACATCTGCGCCTCTGCCATCTTGACCGAAGAGATCCTGTCGTTTCTTGGTGCCGGCATCAGCCCGGAAACGCCGACCTGGGGCAACATCATGGCCGAGGGTCGCAGCTACTTCCAAATCAAACCGTCGCTGATCTTCTGGCCGGGTCTCCTGCTGTCAATCGCCATACTTTCCGTCAACCTGATCGGCGACGCCGCCCGCGACGCGCTCGATCCCCGCATGAAACAACGGGAGAGCGGCAAATGAGCGAGGCGGTGAACACACAGCGCGACGATCAAAACAAAGCGCAGGCCGTGCATATGGCAAAGGCCGCCAACACCGGCGCTGTGGTGCTCGATATCGAAAACCTTGTCGTCGGCCTCGGCAAAGACGGCGAGAAGGACCGCATCATCGACGGCATCTCGCTGCAGGTGCGCGAAGGCGAAACGCTTTGCGTCGTCGGCGAAAGCGGCTCCGGCAAATCCGTCACCTCGCTCGCTACGATGGGCCTATTACAAAAAGGTGCATTGAAGGCGACGTCGGGCAGCATCAAGCTCGTCGGTGAGAACGTGCTGGAGTCAAGCGACCGACGTTTACGGCAGTTGCGCGCCACCACGATGGCGATGATCTTCCAGGAGCCGGTGACGGCGCTCAACCCTGTCGTGCCGGTCGGCAAGCAGATCGACGAGGTGTTGCGCGTCCATACGGATTTGGACGCCAAGGCGCGCCGCAAGAAAATTCTGGCAATGATGGAGCAGGTCCGCCTGCCCGACGTCGCGCGCATTTTCTCGTCCTATCCGCATCGGCTGTCCGGCGGCCAGCGCCAGCGCATCATGATCGCGATGGCGCTGGTGCTCGAACCGAAACTGCTGATCGCGGACGAACCGACGACGGCGCTCGACGTCACCACACAGAAGCAGATCCTCAACCTGATCCGCGACCTACAAAAGGACCACGGCACGGCCGTGCTGTTCATCACCCATGACATGGGGGTCGTCGCCGATATCGCGGACCGTGTCGTTGTGATGCGACGAGGACGCCTCGTCGAGGCCGGATCGCTCGATACGATCTTGCGCCATCCGACGATGGACTACACGCGCAACCTGCTGTCGGCTGTGCCGAGCTTGGTGCCGCGCGCCGCGCGTCCAGAAGTCGGTACGATCCCCGTCGTGTTGGAAGCCAATGACCTCGGCAAGGTTTACCGCGAGCGCTCGTTCTTCGGTAGCGTTCGCGAGGTCGCAGCCGCCCAGGATGTGACGCTGACGCTGCGCAAAGGTCGCACGCTCGGCATCGTCGGCGAAAGTGGCTCCGGCAAATCCACTGTCGCGCGCTGCATCGTGCGGCTGATCGATCCGACATCGGGCGGCGTGCGGCTCGTGGGCCGCGAAATCTCGTCGCTGTCGCGCGCGGCATTGCAGCCGCATCGTAAGCGCATGCAAATGATTTTTCAGGATCCTTATCGTTCACTCAATCCGCGTATCACCGTTGGCGAAAGTATCGCAGAGGGCCCGATTAATTATGGCATGTCGCACAGGGATGCGATTGCCAAGGCGCGCGAATTGCTGGAACTCGTTGATTTACCGACCGACGCCGTCGATCGTTATCCGCACCAATTCTCGGGCGGCCAGCGCCAACGCATCGCGATCGCGCGCGCACTGGCGCTCGATCCCGACGTGCTGATCGCCGACGAGGCGGTTTCGGCGTTAGACGTGTCTGTACAGGCGCAGGTACTGGAATTGCTCGATAGCATCCAGCAACGGCTAGGCGTGGCCCTGTTGTTCATCACGCATGATCTGCGCGTCGCCGCCCAAATCTGTGACGACGTCGCAGTCATGCAACACGGTCGGATCGTCGAACAGGGCCCGGCGGCGCAAGTCCTCACAAATCCGCAACAGGCCTATACCAAGCAATTGCTTGACGCAGCGCCTGGACGGGGATGGGATTTCGCCAACTTCCGCCCTGTCGCACCAGAACTGATGGCGGCGGTGTAATTTTCGTTACTCAGACCTCGGTCGGCTTCTGCCGAACACGAGCCTAAGTCATTCTAAATGGTATGACGGAAAACTGTTTGAGATGAACATGATGAAATTCCGGATTTGCTCGCGCAAAGATGCGCGCACTCCGAAATGACATCCAATGAGAAAATGACATGACACGTATCGCCGTCGGCGGCTTCTTACATGAGACCAACACCTTCGCGCCGACCAAGGCCGACTACGTCGCGTTTCAACAAGGCGGCGGCTGGCCGGCAATGTGCGAAGGCCAAGATGTTCTGAAAGTGATGCGTGGCATCAATGTCGGCGCGGCGGGCTTTGTCGAAGAAGCCGAGCGCTACGGCTGGGAGCTGGTGCCGACGATCTGGTGTGCGGCATCGCCGTCTGCTCATGTCACGCAGGATGCCTATGAGCGCGTCTCCGAGAAACTCCTCGCGGGTCTCGGATCCGCAAAGGCCGAAAGCCTCGACGCGGTCTATCTCGATCTGCACGGCGCGATGGTCGCCGAACACATCGATGACGGCGAAGGCGAAATCCTCGCCCGTGTGCGTAAAGTGATCGGTAATGACATCCCGCTGATCGTGAGCCTCGACCTGCACGGCAACATAACTGAGCGAAGTGTCGATCTCGCTGACGCGATGATCGCCTACCGCACCTATCCACATATCGATATGGCCGACACCGGCCGCGCCTGTGCGAAGCATCTCGCGCTGATGCTGACGACGAAAATCAAATACGCAAAGACCTTCCGGCAATTGCCGTTTCTCATTCCGATCTCATGGCAATGCACCAACGACCAGCCGACGAAAGGCATCTACGAACAGCTCGCGGCGCTCGAATGCGACGCCGTCCCGACGCTGTCGTTCGCTGCGGGCTTTCCGGCTGCGGACTTTGAAGACTGCGGGCCGAGCGTGTTCGCCTACGGCGCGACGCAAGCCGATGCTGATCAAGCCGCCGATACGATGGTCGCGATCATCAATGGGCACGAGGATGATTTCGACGGCAAGATCTTCACGCCAGATGACGGCATTCAGTATGCGATGGCGCTTGCCAAGGCCGCGACAAAGCCAGTCATCATTGCGGATACGCAGGACAATCCAGGCGCCGGCGGCGACAGCGACACCACAGGCATGTTGCGCGCATTGGTGCGTCACGATGCGCAGCGTGCCGCGATCGGCGCGATCTACGATCCGGTCTCAGCCGCTGCGGCGCATGAGGCCGGCGTCGGCGCGAGCGTTAAAGTGTCGCTCGGCGGCAAATCCGGCATCCCCGGCGACGCGCCCTATGAGAACATTTTTGTCGTCGAGCAATTATCGGACGGTGAGTTCATCGCACCTGGCCCGTATTACGGCCATCGCCAGATGAGCATGGGGCCGTCCGCTTGTTTGCGGATTGGCGGCGTGCGCGTCGTCGTGTCGTCGCGGAAGGCGCAACTCGCGGATCAGGCGAGGTATCGCTTCGTCGGCATCGAGCCGACCCAGCAAGCCATCCTCGTCAACAAAAGCTCGGTGCATTTTCGTGCCGATTTCGAACCTATCGCCGAAACCAT
>JAYUEY010000027.1:0-6279 GCA_043739005.1 Tardiphaga sp. | reverse complement strand
TCTGGGTCGATCTTACCCGCGCCACGCTCTATGTGCTGCTGCCGATCGCAATCGTTTACGCGCTGTTTCTCGTCTCGCAGGGCATTCCGCAAACGCTTGGCGGTTCGATCGAGGCGACGACATTAGAAGGTGCCAAGCAGACCATCGCGGTCGGCCCCGTCGCGTCGCAGGTCGCGATCAAGATGCTCGGCACCAATGGTGGTGGTTTCTTCAACGCCAATGCAGCCCATCCGTTCGAGAATCCCAACGCGCTGTCGAATTTCGTGCAGATGCTGTCGATCTTCCTGATCGGCGCGGCGCTGACCAATGTGTTCGGCCGCATGGTCGGTAACGAGAAGCAGGGCTGGGCGCTCCTTGGCGTGATGGGCGTGCTGTTCGTCGTCGGCGTCGGCATCACCTATTGGGCCGAAGCGGGCGGCACGTCCGGCCTACAGGCGCTGGGCCTCACCGGCGGCAACATGGAAGGCAAAGAGGTTCGCTTTGGCATCGTCGCGTCCGCTTTGTTCGCGGTCATTACCACGGCGGCATCCTGCGGCGCTGTGAATGCGATGCATGACTCGTTCACGGCACTCGGCGGCATGATCCCACTGATCAACATGCAGCTTGGCGAGATCATCATCGGCGGCGTCGGTGCTGGACTTTATGGCATGTTGCTGTTCGTCGTGCTGGCGATCTTCGTTGCCGGGCTGATGGTCGGCCGCACGCCGGAATATGTCGGCAAGAAGATCGAGGCGCGCGAAGTCAAGATGGCGATGCTTGCGATCCTCGTTCTGCCGCTGATGTATCTTGGCTGGACGGCGGTGGCAGTCGTGTTGCCTTCGGCGGTCGCGTCGATGGCCAATGCCGGGCCGCATGGCTTCACCGAAGTGCTCTATGCGTTCACCTCCGCGACCGGCAATAACGGCTCCGCCTTTGGTGGTCTCACCGGCAACACGTTGTTCTATAATCTGACGCTGGCTTCATCGATGTTCGTCGGCCGCTTCTTCATGATCGTGCCGGCGATGGCGCTGGCCGGCTCACTGGCAGCGAAGAAATCGATCCCGCCATCGGCCGGGACGCTGCCGACCACGGGCGGCCTGTTCGTCGGTCTTGTCATCGGCGTGATCCTCATCATCGGCGGGTTGACGTTCTTCCCGGCGCTCGCGCTCGGGCCGATTGTCGAACACCTCGCAATGTCGACCAACACCCTGTTCTGATCTGTCTGGAGTGACTGCAATGAATTCGCTTAAACTGCAGACGCGAGCGCCGGTCTCGGCGATGCTCGACGCCAAGATCGTGTGGCCGGCGATGGGCTCGGCCTTTGCCAAGCTCGATCCACGGCTGATGATCAAGAACCCCGTGATGTTCGTGGTCGAAATCGTCGCCGCTCTGACGACCGTGATTTTCGTCAAGAACGTCATCACCGGCGGCGCTGAGCTGGGCTTTACGTTTCAGATCATTCTGTGGCTGTGGTTCACAGTGCTGTTTGCGAACTTTGCCGAAGCGGTCGCAGAAGGTCGTGGCAAGGCGCAGGCAGAGTCACTCAAGAAGACCCGCACCGATAGCCAAGCCAAGCTCTTGAAAGGCGCGGGTCGTGAGTTCTCGTTGGTATCGGGCACCAGCCTCAAGGTTGGCGACATCGTGCTGGTCGAGGCAGGCGATACGATCCCGTCCGATGGCGAAGTGGTCGAAGGCATCGCCTCGGTCAACGAGGCGGCCATCACCGGCGAATCCGCGCCAGTCATTCGGGAATCCGGTGGTGATCGTTCTGCCGTGACCGGCGGCACGCAGGTGCAGTCGGACTGGATCCGCGTCAAGATCACGGCGGCGCAGGGCTCGACTTTCATCGATCGCATGATCGCGCTGGTCGAAGGGGCAGAGCGCAAAAAGACGCCGAACGAGATCGCGCTGAATATCTTGCTCGCCGGCCTCACTATCATTTTCGTTTTCGCTACGGTGACGATCCCAAGCTATGCGGCCTATGCCGGCGGCTCGATTTCCGTCGTCGTGCTGGTCGCATTGTTCGTTACGCTGATCCCGACGACGATCGGCGCGCTGCTGTCGGCGATCGGCATCGCCGGCATGGACCGTCTTGTGCGCTTCAACGTGCTGGCGATGTCCGGTCGCGCGGTGGAAGCAGCCGGCGACGTCGATACGTTATTGCTCGACAAGACAGGTACGATCACGCTCGGCAATCGTCAGGCGACGGCGTTCTTGCCGATCAGGGGCGTCACCGAACAGGATCTGGCCGATGCGGCGCAACTAGCGTCGCTCGCTGACGAGACGCCGGAAGGCCGCTCGATCGTCGTGCTGGCAAAAGAGCAATACGGTATTCGCGGCCGCGATATGACCGAACTCGGCGCGACCTTCATTCCCTTCACCGCGCAGACACGTATGAGCGGCATCGATGCCGCCGGCGTGTCGGTGCGAAAGGGCGCGGTTGAGGCGATGTTGAAGCTTGTTGCCAGTGGTGACGCGCGAGAGATCCAGACTATCGCGGATGAAATCTCAAAGGCTGGCGGCACACCGCTCGCGGTGGCGCGCAATGGCAAGCTGCTTGGCATCATTCACCTGAAGGATATCGTCAAAGGCGGCATTCGCGAACGCTTCGCGGAATTGCGCCGCATGGGCATCCGCACGGTGATGATTACCGGCGACAATCCCATGACGGCGGCGGCGATCGCGGCCGAAGCAGGCGTTGATGATTTTCTGGCGCAAGCGACGCCGGAAGACAAGCTGCAACTGATCCGCGACGAGCAAGCCAAAGGCAAGCTGGTGGCGATGTGCGGCGACGGCACCAATGACGCGCCGGCGCTGGCACAAGCCGATGTCGGTGTTGCCATGAACACCGGCACGCAGGCGGCACGCGAGGCCGGCAACATGGTCGATCTGGATTCCAATCCAACCAAGCTGATCGAAGTCGTGGAGATCGGCAAGCAGTTGTTAATGACGCGCGGTGCGCTGACCACATTTTCAATCGCCAACGACGTCGCGAAATATTTCGCGATCATTCCGGCGATCTTTCTGGCCTTCTATCCGCAATTGCAGGCGCTCAACATCATGCGTCTCAATAGCCCGCAAAGCGCGATCCTGTCTGCGATTATCTTCAACGCGGTCATCATCATCGCGCTGATTCCGCTGGCGCTGCGCGGTGTGGCCTATCGCCCGATCGGCGCTGGTGCGTTGTTGCGCCGGAACCTGCTGATCTATGGCGGCGGCGGCATCATCATCCCGTTCATCGGTATCAAGGCGATCGATCTTCTCGTCGTCGCGCTGCATTTGGTTTAAGGAGCATCACCATGCTGAAAGAATGTCGTCCCGCTCTGGTGCTGATCGTCGCGCTGACGCTCATTACAGGCCTCGCTTATCCGCTGGCGATGACGGGCATCGCCGGTGTTATCTTCCCAAGTCAGTCGCAGGGCAGCCTGATCACCCGTGATGGCAAGGTGATCGGCTCTGCCCTCATCGGACAAGAGTTCAAGACCGACGGTTATTTCCACGGCCGTCCGTCCGCGACGACGGCTGCCGATCCGGCCGACGCCACCAAGACGGTGCCAGCTCCCTACAACGCCTCGAATTCGATGGGCTCCAATCTCGGCCCCACCAGCAAGGCGCTGAACGACCGCGTCAAAGAAGACGTCGACAAGCTGAAGGCCGAGAATGGCACGATGGCTGTACCAATCGATCTGGTCACAACGTCCGCGTCTGGCCTCGATCCGGATATTTCGCCGGAAGCAGCACTATTTCAGGTCGCCCGTGTCGCCAAATCGCGCAATTTGCCCGAAGCGAAAATCAACGATCTCGTGGCGCATCAGGCGAAAGGCCGGCTCGGTGGCTTGCTCGGCGAACCGCTCGTCAACGTGCTGGCACTGAATTTGGCGCTTGATGCGCTGGCCAAGTGACGCCCGCTAGTCGGGCGGTCGATGGAAGACTATAATGCCCCATGCCTGATCCGCATCGCCAGACCGATCGACGACCATCCCCGGAGGCGCTGCTAGCCGCCGCGCGGCGGGACGATGCGACGCAGGGGCGGCTGAAGATTTTCGTTGGTGCGGCTCCCGGCGTCGGCAAGACCTATGAGATGCTACAGAGCGCGCATGCCAAGCTGCGCGCCGGGGTCGATGTCGTGATCGGCGTCGTCGAGACCCATGGCCGCGCCGAGACCCTGGCGCTGCTCGACGGCCTCGAAACGATCCCGCAACGGCAGATCGATTATCGCGATCAAACGATCACCGAGATGGACCTTGATGCGCTGATCGCGCGCAAGCCGAAACTGGCGCTGGTCGATGAACTCGCCCACACCAATGCGCCCGGTAGCCGCCATCCGAAGCGCTATCTCGACGTCGCCGAATTGCTGACGCATGGCATTGATGTCTACACCGCCGTCAACATCCAGCACATCGAAAGCCTCAATGATGTCGTGGCGCAGATCACGCATGTCCGCGTTCGCGAGACCGTGCCGGACTCCGTGTTCGACCGCGCCGACGCGATCGAGCTTGTCGATCTGACGCCGGACGATCTGATCCAACGCCTGAAGGAGGGCAAGGTCTATATGTCCGGCCAGGCGGAGCGGGCGCTGGCGCATTATTTTTCGCCGGGCAATCTCACGGCGCTCCGCGAGCTGGCTCTGCGTCGCACCGCCGATCGCGTCGATGAGCAATTGCTTAATCACATGCAGGCGAATGCCATCGCAGGTCCATGGGCGGCGGGCGAGCGCATTCTGGTCTGTGTGAGCGAAGACCCACGCGCGGCGGGGTTGGTACGCGCCGCCAAACGTCTTGCCGACCGGTTGCATGCGCCGTGGACGGCGTTGTGTGTCGAGACGCGACGTAGCCTGCAATTGACCGAAACCGAGCGCGATCGACTGGCGGATACTTTAAGGCTGGCTGAAACACTCGGCGGCGAGGTGCTGACGATCCCGGCGGCTGGACGGCGCATCGCCGACGATGTGTTGGCTTTCGCACATGCCAATAACGTCACGCAGATTATCATCGGTAAATCGACGCGCTCGCGATGGTTTGAGATGCTGCGCGGTTCGGTGGTGCATGATCTCGTGCGCCGTGCCGGCCAGATCAGTGTCCAGGTGATCTCCGGCGATGCGCTGGTGGCCGATCCGTCGCCGGTCAAGACCACACGGCCCGCCGATGCGACGTCCGCTTTTGACATCAGACCCTATGCGATGGCACTGCTTGGCGTCGCACTGGCGCTTCTGGTCGCGGAATTCGTCCAGCCGCTGCTCGGCATCGAGAATGTCGATCTTATCTTTCTCACAGCTGTGGTCACGGTCGCGGCGCGCTTCGGGTTGTGGCCGTCGATGCTGGCAAGCGTCGCGGCATCGCTGTGTTATAACTTCTTCTTCTTGCCACCGATCTATACGTTCACGATTGCCGATCCGACCAATATTGCGGCGTTTGTCTTCTTCATGCTGATCGCATTGGTGGTGTCGAACGTTGCCGCGCGCGTCCGCACGCAGGCGGTGTCGGCGCTCGATCGCGTCCGCACCACCGAGCCGCTCTATGCGTTCAGCCGCAAGCTCGCAAGTACGGCGAAGCTCGATGACGTGTTGTGGGCGACGGCATATCAGATCGCACTGATGTTGAAGGTGCGCGTGGTGCTGCTGCTGCCGGATGACGGCATCATCACCGTAAAAGCCGGCTATCCGCCGGAGGATGAGTTGGACAAGGCCGACCTCGCGGCAGCCAACTGGGCGTGGGGCAACGATCGCCCGGCGGGGCGCGGCTCCGATACGTTGCCGGGCACCAAGCGGTTGTTTTTGCCGATGCGGACCGGGCGCGGACCGATCGGCGTGATTGGCATCGATGATGATCGCAGCGGGCCGCTGCTGACGCCTGAGCAGCGGCGTCTGCTCGATGCGCTGGTCGATCAGGGCGCGCTCGCAATCGAGCGCGTGCAACTGGTCGAGGACATCGATCGCGTTCAGCGCAACGTTGAATCCGACCGGCTGCGTGCCGCGCTCTTAACGTCGATTTCGCACGACCTGAAAACGCCTCTCGCCTCCGTGCTCGGAGCAGCGAGCGCATTGCGCGATCTTTCGGGCCAGCTCAGTGACGCCGAGCGCGCCGATCTGCTCGGGACTATCATCGACGAATCAGAGCGGCTCAATCGCTTCATCGCCAATCTGCTCGACATGACCAAGCTCGAATCCGGCGCGGTGGTGCCGAATACGATGCGGCTCGATCTTTCGGAGATCATCGGCAGCGTGTTGCGCCGTGCCGAGAAAATCCTCGTTTGCCATCCTGTGACACTCGACGTCGCGCCGAACCTGCCGATGCTCGATCT
>JAYUEY010000026.1:0-15866 GCA_043739005.1 Tardiphaga sp. | reverse complement strand
CGTCAAACGGTTTGCGGATGTAACCGATCGCGTTCTCCACACGCGGATTAATTTGGGCCGGATTGGCCGTCACGTAGATGACCTTGATGCCGTGCTGCTTGGCGATCTGGCACGCAATCTCCGGGCCGGTGAGGCCGTCTCGTAAATTGAGATCGACCAGCGCTATGTGGTTACCCGGAGCTGCGGCAAGCGCGCTCTTTTTGTCAGCAGCAATGGCAGATACGAAATAACCCGCATCTTCTAAAATACGCTCGATGTCGGTTGCGACGAAGATCTCGTCTTCCACGATAAGGACTGTATGCTTCATTTCAATTCCAGAAAGCAGCGCACATGGCGATTGGCACAAACTAAATCGCAGTATTTAACAACGCCGTTGCAATGCAGTTCCAGCATTTGAGAAATAGTTCTCCGCTTTTTTCATATTTGGGATCACTGTGTTGTTTAGGCAGCCAGACGCTCCCGCATTTCAGGGCACCTTGGCCGCTAACCCGTTCAATAACAAGTCGACGTGGGCATTGATGAAGTCTGAGACATCGATCTGCCGGCGGGTATCGAACAGCAACCACCACACATTCAACAGAATAGCGGGGCTGAGAACGATCTCGGCATAGGTACTGGCCGGTCCTGGGCGGAACTCACCCGCAGCAACACCGGATTGAAGCAGCGCCCGCAATTGCAACAGGAATGGCTCGACCAATTCGTCGTAATGCCGATCGACCAGATCGGGAAAGCGCCGGCCCTCGGCTATCAAAAAGCGGAAGGTTTCGCGGCAGACGCGGTTCTCAACAATCTGCTGATACATGAAAGTGAGCAATGCGCGCAGGCGATCGACATGGCTGCCTTCCAGCCGGCCCGCTAGCTCGCGCAATTCGGCAAAAAGCGGTTGGGATTTTTGGCGGATCATCTCCTCGAAGACCTGCTCCTTCGTCTCGAAATAGAAATAAATCGTGCCTTTGGTGACCCCGGCGCGGAGTGCCACGTCTTCAAGCCGCGTTGTCGCGAAGCCGTTTTGGACAAATTCCTCGAAGGCGGCATCGAGAATTTCGGCCGGGCGTTCCGCCTTGCGGCGGGCCCTCGTGGTCGGTTGAATGGCCATAGCACTATGATACCTCTTGTCACGCTCGCCAACGAAAGTATTATTGACTTTCGAGTTAGTCAATAATACTTATTTGCAATCGCACCTGGGCGCGGTTGCGCCTCAAGTCAGGCTTCGCCATGCCTCGTATCGATATGCAGTGGACAGCCATGCTTCGCATCATTCGCTTCGCAGCCATTCTTGTCGCCACCGGAGCGCTGGCAGGTTGTGGCAATCCCCCGCCACCGCCACAGATCAAGCTACTTGTCCGGACGATGGTGACCAAGCTCGAACAGCGTCAGGCCTCCGTAGCGCTCACAGGCGACGTGCAGGCGCGCTTCAAGGCCGACCTGGCGTTCCGCGTCTCGGGTCGCGTCATCGAGCGAATGGGTGATGTCGGCGCGCATGTGAATGCGGGCGACGTGTTGGCAAAGATCGATCCGACCGAGCAACTCGCTGACATTCAGTCCGCCAAGGCGACGGTCGCCGCTGCGGAATCCCAGCTAAAAGTCGCGCAGACCAATTTCGAGCGGCAGCAGACCTTGATCGAGAAAGGGTTCACCACCCGGCCAACCTACGATCAGGCGCAGCAGACGCTGCGCACGGCGGAAGGTTCGCTCGACGGTGCGAAGGCGCAACTCGGCACCGCCAATGACACGCTGAGCTATACGGAACTGCGCGCCAGCGCATCGGGTCTTATTACGGTGCGCAACATCGAAGTCGGGCAGGTCGCACAGGCCGCGCAGACCGCTTTCACGCTGGCACAGGATGGTGCGCGCGATGCGGTGATCGACGTCTATGAATCGATCTTCTTTCAGCAATATGACAGCGACGTCGTGCATCTCAATCTCGTCTCGAATCCGGACATAAAAGCCATCAGCCATGTCCGCGAAGTCTCGCCGACGATCGATCCGAAAACCGCCACCGTCCGCGTCAAGCTGACGATCGACAATCCGCCGGCGGCGATGACACTGGGCAGCACTGTGACGGGGACGGACCTGTCGAAACCCGTTCAGCGCATCGTCGTGCCGTGGAGCGCTATGGCGACGATCGATGGTGCGCCGGCAGTGTGGATTGTCGATCCCAAAACGAAGCAGGCAGCGATGAAGCGCATCAGCGTCGATACCTACGAGACCGAGGCGATCGTCATTAAGGGCGGTCTGGTGCCGGGTGAGCGCGTCATCACCGAAGGCGGCAAACTCCTGAGCCCCGGCGAACTCGTCACCTTCGAAGGAGATGACAAATGAGGACGCTTCATCTCGTCAACATCGGCGTGACGCTGATCGTTTGCGCCGGCCTCGCGGCGTGCTCAAAAAAAGAAGAGGCTGCCGAGCCGGTGCGTCCCGTGCTCTCGATGGTGCTGAAGCCCGTCTTGACCGGGGCCGATGCCATCGTTGGCACCGTGGAGCCACGCATCAAGACCGATTTCAGCTTCCGCGTCCTGGGGCGGCTCATCACGCGCAACGTCTATGTCGGCGACACAGTCGAGAAGGACAAGACGTTCGCCGCGATTGATCCTGCGGCGCTCGAACTTGCATTGCGGGTCGCGACCTCGGAAGTGACCAACGGTCAGGCACAGCAGGCCAATGCGGCTGGTGCGGAAGCCCGCCAGCGCACGCTGCTCGGCGTCGATGCCACCAGCAAGGCCGCTTTCGAGACTGTCGAACAGGCCCGTGCCAGCGCGGATGCGACACTCACCCGCGCGCAGGCCAATCTCGCGAAAGCGCGCGAACAATTGAGCTATGCGCAATTGCAATCGGATTTCAGCGGCGTCGTGACGGCAGTAGGCGCCGAAGTCGGTCAGGTGGTGTCGCCCGGCCAAATGGTCGTGACCATCGCGCGACCGGACGTGCGCGAGGCCGTCATCGATGTCGCAGACGATACCGCAAGCGCGCTGAAGATCGGCATGCCGTTCATTGCCAGCCTGCAACTCGATCCGGCGATCAAGGCCAGCGGCAAGGTGCGCGAGATCGCGCCGCAGGCCGATGCCGCCACCCGCACGCGGCGTGTTCGTATCACGCTCGACCAGCCGCCCGACACGTTCCGGCTCGGTACCACGGTGGTCGCGTCCGACGCCGGTGGCCGTGGGCAAGCGCTGCTGCTGCCGACCTCGGCCGTTCTTACGAAAGACGGCAAGGACTTCGTCTGGCTGTTCGATCCTGCTGCGAAGACCGTCTCGACGCATCCGATCCAGACGGCACCGGATGAGACCAACCGCGTGCGCGTCATCTCCGGCATCGAGGCCGGCATGCGCGTCGTCACGGCAGGAGTGCATTCCCTCAAAGAGGGCCAGAAGGTCCGGCTCGATCAGGAATCTGCGTTGTGAAGAAATTCAACCTGTCCGACTGGGCCATCGAGCATCGCTCGCTGGTCTGGTATTTCATGATCGCCTTCATGTTCGCCGGTCTGTTTTCATATTTTCGGCTTGGTCGCGAAGAAGATCCAGCCTTCACCATCAAGACGATGGTGGTGCAGGCATTCTGGCCCGGCGCGTCGGCTGAAGAGATGATGCGGCAGGTGACGGACCGCATCGAAAAAAAGCTCGAAGAGCTGGAATCGCTCGATTACACCAAGAGCCTGACGGTGCCAGGCAAGACCACGATCCTGGTCAATCTGCGCGACACGACCAAGGCCAAGGATGTCGTACCGACCTGGCTGCGCGTCCGCAATCTCATCAGCGACATCAAGACCGACTTTCCGCAGGGCGTGATCGGCCCGGCCTTCAACGATCGTTTCGGTGACGTCTACGGAAACATCTATGCGTTCACCAGCGACGGACTCAGCCAACGGGAATTGCGCGACCGCGTCGAGGATGTGCGCGCCAAGGTGCTGACCGTGAAGGATGTCGGCCGCGTCGAGATCATCGGCAAACAGGACGAGGTCATCTATCTCGAATTCTCGACCCGCCGCATCGCCGCGCTCGGCCTTGATACGCGGGCGGTTGTGAGTTCGCTTCAGGCGCAGAACGCGATCGCATCATCCGGCGTGTTGCAAGCCGGGCCGGAGCGCATCGCGGTGCGTGTCAACGGGCAATTCACCTCGGAGGAAAGCCTCAAGAAGATCAACCTGCGCGTTAACGACCGCTTCTTTCCGCTCAGCGATGTCGCGACCATCACGCGCGGCTATGTCGATCCGCCGACGACGTTGTTTCGCTTCAATGGCGAGCCGGCGATGGGCTTGACCATCGGTATGAAGGCTGGCGCGAACCTGCTGGAATTCGGCGACGCGCTCAAAAGGAAAATGACGACGATCGTTGCCGATCTGCCAATCGGCGTCGGTGTGCATCTGGTCTCGGATCAGCCGCTCGTGGTCGATCAGGCCGTATCCGGCTTCACCCGCGCATTGTTCGAGGCCGTCGTCATCGTGCTCGCGATCTCCTTCATCAGCCTCGGCATGCGAGCTGGTTTGGTGGTCGCGATCTCGATTCCGCTGGTGCTGGCGATCACCTTCCTATTCATGGAGTATCTCGGCATCTCGTTGCAGCGCATCTCGCTCGGCGCTCTCATCATCGCACTCGGCCTTCTGGTCGATGACGCGATGATCGCGGTCGAGATGATGGTCGCGCGGCTTGAGGTCGGCGATTCTTTGAAAAAAGCCGCGACCTACGTTTACACATCGACAGCATTTCCCATGCTGACCGGTACGCTCGTCACCGTGGCGAGTTTCATTCCGGTCGGTCTCAACAACAGTGCAGCCGGCGAGTTCACATTCACGCTGTTCATTGTGATCGCGGTGTCGCTGATCGCGTCGTGGATTGTCGCGGTGGTGTTCACGCCGCTGCTCGGCGTCACGATTTTACCGGAAAAAAAGGAACATCACGCCGAGACGAAAGGGCGATTTTCACGAGCGTTCTCCCGTACCCTGCTGCTCGCGATGCGGTTTCGCTGGGTGACGATCGCCATCACGGTCGCGATTTTCGGGCTGTCGGTTTACAGCATGAGATTCGTGCAGCAGCAGTTCTTTCCGTCATCGGACCGCAACGAAATCATCGTCGACTGGAATCTGCCGCAGAACTCGTCGATCGCCGATACGAATGCGCAGATGGCAAAGTTCGAGCAGGCGATGCTGAAGGGCAATGAAGATATCGACCATTGGTCGACCTTTGTCGGCGAAGGAGCACCACGCTTCGTGCTGTCTTATGACGTGCAGATCGCCGACGTCACGTTCGGGCAGACGGTGATCGTCACCAAGGGTCTTGAAGCCCGCGACCGGCTGAAACCGAAGCTGGAGGCCTATGTCAAGACAACCTTCCCAGGCACGGATGCCTTCGTGAAGTTGCTCGATATCGGTCCGCCGGTCGGCCGTCCGATTCAGTACCGATTGAGCGGACCGGATATCAACAAGGTCCGTGACTATTCGCAGCAGATGGCTAGTGTGATGCGCGGTAACCCGCATCTCGGCAACGTCGTGTTCGACTGGATGGAGCCGGCGCGTGTTATCAAGGTCGATGTGTTGCAGGACAAGGCGCGGCAACTGGGCGTTACCTCCGAAGACATTGCCTCCACGCTCAATGGCATCGTTGCCGGAAATTCGGTGACGCAGGTGCGCGACTCAATCTACCTCATCAATGTGTTGGGCCGCGCCAATGCGTCAGAACGTGGATCGATCGAAACCCTGCGCAATCTTCAACTCAGTGGCAGCAATGGCCAGTCGGTGCCGCTCGCTGCGGTGGCGACATTGCGCTACGAACTCGAACAGCCGACGATCTGGCGGCGTTCGCGGCTACCGACCATCACGCTGAAGGCCGGCGTGATCGACGCGCTGCAACCGGCCACCGTGGTCGATCAATTGAAGGCCCCGATCGCGGAATTTGTCGCGAAATTGGCGCCGGGCTATTCGATCGCTACCGGCGGCAGCGTTGAGGAAAGCGGCAAGGGGCAAGGCCCGATCGCCGCCGTCGTGCCGCTGATGCTGTTCATCATGGCGACGATCCTGATGATCCAGTTGCAGAGCTTCCAGCGACTGTTTCTCGTCTTCGCGGTCGCACCGCTGGCGCTCATTGGTGTCGTTGCCGCGTTATTGCCGAGCCGCGCGCCGCTGGGCTTCGTCGCCATTCTGGGCGTGCTGGCGCTGATCGGCATTCTGATCCGAAACTCGGTAATTCTGATCGTACAGATCGAGCATTTGCGTGAGGAGGGCAAGTCGGATTGGGATGCGGTGGTGGAAGCGACCGAGCACCGGATGCGGCCGATTGCGCTGACGGCGGCAGCGGCGTCGCTGGCGCTGATCCCGATCGCGCGCGAAATTTTCTGGGGGCCGATGGCTTACGCCATGATGGGCGGCATCGTTGTCGGCACCGTGCTGACGCTGCTGTTCCTGCCGGCGCTCTATGTGGCGTGGTTTCGGATCAAGCAGCCGGAGGCGCCGACGCTGCATCGCGATGAGACGCGTGCGCATGCGTGAGTGGGCGTGAGCTGGCGATCAGACTGTTGACGCTCGTTCTGCCCTGCAAGAAGGGTGACGTCGAACGCAAACGCGCGGCTTTGAATGACGTCATAGCCAGCCATATTTCCGAAAGCGCCAGTACGTCAGTATGTTCGGATCGCGTTCCGTTGCACCCTATGTCAGGTAAACGTTCAAGGCTAAAAAGGTTCGGGACGCCAAGTATTGCGTTGCAATGCGGGCATCGTCGCGTTTGACTTAAAGGGCATTTGTCACTCGAACACACTTGCTGTAGATGCGTGACGATGCGCTTCAGTTTCATCCACGCCGCCGATCTTCATATCGACAGTCCGCTCGCGGGCCTGCGTTTGAAGGACGACGAGGTTGCGAAGCGTTTTGCTCAGGCCGGGCGTCGCGCAGTCGAGGCGTTGATTGCCGAGACCATCGCCAGCAATGCCAAATTCCTCATCATCGCGGGCGATGTCTTCGACGGCGACTGGAAAGACGTCAGCACTGGATTATTTTTCGTCCGGGCCATCAGCGCGCTGCATCGCGCCGGCATTCCGGCGTTTATCGTCAAAGGCAATCACGACGCCGATAGCCTGATGTCCCGCGAACTGTCCTATCCCGGCACGGTCAAAATTTTCAAATCAGGCAAGGCCGAGACGTTTGCGCTCGATGAGCTTCGGGTCGCACTGCACGGCCGCAGCTTCCCCAATCGCCTCAACGCAGATTTCGTCGAGAGCTATCCTGCGCGGCGTGATGGCTGGCTCAATATCGGGGTGCTGCATACCTCGCTCGATGGCACGCGCGGCCATGACGGCTATGCGCCGTGCAGCGTCGATGATCTCAAGCGCTTCGGCTATGATTATTGGGCCCTTGGCCATATCCATGCCGTCGAGATCGTCAGCCGCGATCCGTGGATTGTGTTTCCCGGCAATCTTCAAGGCCGCAGCGTTCGTGAGACCGGCGCAAAAGGTGCTGTGCGCGTTACGGTCGAGGATAGTCGCATCATCGATGTGACCCCGCTCGCGCTCGACGGCGCGCGTTGGGCGCATGTCGCAATCGACATCGGCAATGCTGGGAGCGAGACCGATATTCTGGCGCGCATCGCCGATGGCATGGCGGACGCGCACGCCGCAAGCGACGGACGCCCGCTGGCGCTGCGCATTACACTGACCGGCGCGACGCCATTGCATAATCATCTCGTCGCGCGTCGTGAATGGCTGCAGGACGATGTGCGCGGCAGCGGGTTTCAATTGTCATCGGATTGCTGGGTCGAACAGCTCAAGATCAAGACTACGATGCCGGAACGTATTGAGGCCGCTCTTTCGGCTGCCGATGCGCTCGATGTCGATGCGCTACTGGCGCAGGCAGCTGTCGATCCTGAGTTCGTTGCCGTGCTGCTGGAACTAACCGAGCTTATCAAAGCGCGCATGCCGAAGGATCTGCATGACGATTTGCAAACATCCGACGTGTTGACCGCGCTGGCTGCCGACGCGCGCGCACTGCTTGCGGGTGAGTTGTCGTGAGGATCGAACATCTCTTGTTCGAGCGCTACGGGCTGTTCGCCGATCGAAAGCTGTCGTTTCATCCAGATGCGGGTTTGCATATCGTGCTCGGCGCAAACGAGGCCGGCAAGACGTCGGCCCTGGCGGGGATCGGTGATCTGCTGTTCGGATTTGGTGGCAAAACAGATGCAGGTTTCATCCACGGTAGTAAGACGTTACGGATTGGCGGAGCTTTCCGCCATTCCGACGGTAGGGCTTTCGCGGCGCGAAGAAGGTTCGGTCGAATAAAGACGCTCATTGACGCGAACGACCAGCCGTTGTCCGACGATACGTTCGCGGTGCTGCTCGATGGCCTGACGCGCGAGCAGTTCAATCGCGAATTTGGCCTGACGGCGCGCGCGCTGCGTGAGGGGGGCGCAGAATTGCTCAGCGCAGGTGGTCGCCTTGCGGAAACGCTGGCGGCGAGCTCGGCCGGCATGACGGCGTTGTCGCGCCTGAAGGATCGTTTGCAACTCGAAGCAGACGACTTGTTCACGCCGCGCAAATCCGGCAGCAAACCGTTCTATGCGGCAACCGATCGCCGCGACACCGCTGATCGAAAACTCCGCGACGCCATTGTGTCGCGCGATGCTTTGAGTCAATTGCAGGAGGAGGTCGCGGAGGCGCTGGCGAAGCGCGAAGCGCTGACTGTCGCGCATGCGACGAGTGCTGGCACGCTGGCGCGATTGCAACGGACGCAGCGCGTTCGATCGCATCTGGCCAAACTGGATACGATTCATACGGAGTTGTTGGAGCTCGCCGCGCTGCCGACGGTCTCCGCGCAAGCTCTTGCCGACTGGCGCGCGGCGTTCGATGCCGACATCAAGCTAGCGAACGAAATTGCCGCGCTCGACGTGGCTGCCGCGTGTGATGCAGATGAGATCACCGCATTGGCGGTTGACGAGAGCTTACTGGCCGAAGGTCGCGCGATCGATGCGTTGCGCGAGAGATTGGGTGCAGTGCGTAAGGCGATCGACGATCTGCCGCGCCGGCGGCAGGCGCGCGATGCGGCGGAAGCCGACCTCAACGAGGCTGCGCGAAAGCTCGGTCTCTCGTCATTTAAGGAGTTGCTTAAAAAATTTCCGACCGATCCGGCGCTGGCGCAGGCCCGCAGTCTGATCGAACAAATCAAACAGGCCGAACAGGCGATTGTGATTGCAAAATCGGGTCTCGCGCGTCTCCAGCGGGAACATGACGGTTTTGTGGCCGAGGACGGCGACCCCTCAGCGCTCGTCGACGTCGCGCAGGTGCGCCAGCGATTCGATGCAATCGGCGATATTCCGGCGCAGGCCGAGCGCCTGCGTCGCGATTGCGCCACGTTGAATGTCGAGACGCAGGCGCTGTCGGCGATGTTGTCATCGCTGGATCCGTCGCCCGGTCTGCTCAATGATCTTCGAGCGTTGCCATTGCCCGAACGCGCGGTGATCGATCGTTACGCGACTGCCGGCGACAAGGTCGAGGCCGACATGAAGCGGTTGGGCGACGTGATCGCAACGCATGATGCGTCGATCGTCGCTACGCTGGCCGAACTGGCGCGGCTGTCGAGCGCGGGCGCGGTGCCGACGCGCAGTGATCTCGTCGCCGCGCGGCGCGCGCGAGACACGCATTTCGATGACCTGCGCGCAGCATTAGAAGGCGACCGCGAGCAACGCGACGCGCGCCTGTTTGACGTCGTTAAATCGTCGCACGCGATTGACGGGATCACCGATCGGCTTTTGACGGACACTGAGCGTGCGACGCTGTATGACGAGGCTCAGCGTCGTCTAGCGGACAGCCGCGCGACCTGCGATAGCGATGTCGTCAAGCTTGCCAAGATCGAGACCGAGCTCGCCGAATCGCTGACGCGCTGGCAGCAGGAATGGACCGCGTCGGGCCTTGTGCCGCGAAGCCCAGTCGACATGCTGCGCTGGCGCGATCGGATCGACGAGGTTCTTGTGCGTCTCGGCAAGCGCGATACGCAGAACGCCGACATTGGCGCGCTAACATCTCGTCTCGCGGACGGCAGGCTCGCGCTCGGCGTCTTTTTGGACAGTGTGGGCCACGTTCACGATGCTGCCTTGCCGATAGATCATCTCTATCGCGAAGCCAAGGCGCGCATCGATGCGTTGCAAGCCGCATGGGCCGACGCAAAAGCGCGCGCGGTTGCAAAGCAGCGCATTGCGCGCGATCTGACCGAGGCTGATGCCGCGCGTGCCGCCGGTGAGACAGACCTCGCAATGCTCCGCCAAGCATGGCCTGTGGCAATGGCTAATATCGGGCAGCCAAGCGATACGACGACGGTGCAGGCCGAGGCGGCGCTGTTGGTCTGGTCCGAGGTGCCGCTTCCAAAATCGAGCCGTGACAGTGAGAGTCATCGCGTCAGCACAATCGAAAGCGATCTGATTGCGTTTGATATCGACGTGTTCGAGGTAATCGATCGCGTCGCGCCAGCGCTGAAAAGCGATTCCGCGCAGGAGTCGCTGGCGCGACTTGCAGAAAAACTTGCGGAAGCACGCAGCGCCGACGACGCCAGCCGCCGCTTGCAGGACGGGGTCGCCAGACGTGCGCTGACCAAAAAGACGATCCTTGCGCAACAGATCGCACATACGACGATGCTGGCCGATGCACGGCGCACCTTGAAGCTGCCGCAAGACGTGTTTCTAGTCGAGCCGCTTGAGCAAATCGCCAGGCGCCATCGGCTGGAGCGCGATCGCACCGAGTTGCAACGCGACCTTCATGACATCGGCGATGGACATGACGAGGCGGCGCTGCGCTTTGAGCGCGAGGGGCTCGATCTCGATCTGTTGTCTGGTGAGATCTCGCGTGAAACGCTTGGCCAGCAGCAAATCCTAACAGACATCGCAGAAGCATCTGCGCTCCAGCATCAGAAGCAGCGCGACCTCGACGAGTTGATGAAGGGCCGCGACGCAGCATCCGCCGCCGCCGAACGCGTCGAGGCCAGCGCTGAATTGCTGTCGATCGCCGAGCGGTGGCTGTTGCGCAGTGCTGCCGCGCGACTGGCGACGCGGGCGATCGAGAAGCATCGCGCGATCGTGCAGGATCCGCTGATCGCGCGTGCGAGTGGCCTGTTCGCGACGGCGACAAATGATGCCTTCGTCGGTCTCGCCATCGATTACGGCGATGATAGCGAGCCTATTCTGGTCGCAAGGCGCAACAACGACGAGCGTGTACCGATCTCGGGACTGAGCGAAGGCACGCGCGATCAGTTGTTTCTGGCGCTCCGGCTGGCGCTGCTGGAACGCCGTGCCTCCGAGCCGATGCCTTTTATTGGTGACGATCTGCTGGCCAGCTTCGATGAGACGCGGGTGCTTTCAACGTTGCAATTGCTGGCAGCGGCCGGACTTAAGCGGCAGGTGATCCTGTTCACGCATCACCGCCATGTCGTCGATCTGGCGCAGTCAATCCAAGGGCAGATGGTGGACGTCATCGAATTGTAGATGATCGTCGCTATCGTTTATCCGCGATCACTTTGCGCAGGGTGCGCGAGAGCGCCTCGACCGAATAAGGTTTCTGAATCAGTTCGAATCCGCGATTGGCATTTTCCGCGAGCACGTCGCTATAGCCGCTCGTGAGTACCACCGGCAGGCCTGGGAATTTCTCGCGAATCATGATTGCGAGATCGACGCCGTTCATGCCGGGCATGATGACATCCGAGAAGACAAGATCGAAGGCAAACTCGTCCTTTGCCAAGACAGCCAGCGCATCCGCCGCATTCGGTACCCAGCGGATCGTATAGCCGAGGTCTTCGAGCATTGCTGTCGAAAAGCGGCCGACATCCTCATTGTCCTCGACAACGAGAATACGCTGGCCGCCGCCGATGGTTTCCGCGTCAGTCGTCGTGTCGGTGAGTGTATCACCATCGCGAGGCATCGGTGCCTGCGGCAGATACATGATGAAGCTCGCGCCTTTGCCCGCCTGGCTGATGAGTTCAATGTCGCCGCCGGATTGTTTCGCGAAGCCAATTGCCTGGCTTAGCCCGAGCCCGGTACCCTTGCCGACCTCCTTGGTGGTAAAAAACGGCTCGAACACAGCATCATGCTTGTCTGCGGAGATGCCCATGCCGGTATCCGTGACCGTGACCGCGATGAAGTTGCCATTGCGCGCCGTTTGACCGCGTAAGGCGGGAATACCATGCACGTCGATAACCGCGATCGCGAGGTGGCCTTCGCCGGCCATCGCATCTCGGCCATTGACGGCGAGGTTGATGATCGCCGTTTCGAATTGCGCGGTGTCGGCCAATGCAAAGCAGGGCTGCGAGCTGATCGCGACATCGATCTGAATGCGGCTGCCGACCAACGGACGGATCAGTTGAACGACACTTTCGACCTGCGTGCCGACGTTGAAGACTTCAGGTTTCAGCGGCTGTCGTCGCGCAAAGGCCAACAGTTGGCTGGTTAGCTTTGCGGCACGATCGACAGTGTCGGAGATCGCGTCGATGTAGCGGCGGCGCTTGTCGTCCGGCAGATCACGGCGGCGCAAGAAATCGGTTGCGGAGCGGATGATGGTCAGCAGATTGTTGAAATCATGCGCAACGCCACCGGTCAACTGGCCCACAGCCTCCATCTTCTGCGACTGACGCAGTGCGTCTTCTGCCTGCAGGCGTTCGGTGATGTCGATCGCCTCGGCGAGCACGCCGACAATCGCGCCACGTGGATCAAACACTGGCCGCATCGTGAATTCGAAGCTGCGCAGACCAACCGGAAGATCGAGTTCGATTTCAGCGCGCGCATCGTCGCCGTTCAGAACGCGCTGAAAGCTGTCGCGAACATATTCGCTCTTGCCCGGCGTGCCCGTGAACCACGGTGTGTCCCATAGATGGTGGCCGACGACATCGGCGGCCTCGGCGCGAATATCCGCAAGCGACGTCCTATTGATATAAATGATGCGGCCGTCGAGATCGAGAAGTCCCTGATACTGATTGCTGGTCTCGAAGATCGTGCGCATCTGAGCTTCGCCGGCTTCAAGCTGTGCCGTCCGCTCAAGAATGCGCTGTTCGAGCGTCTCATTCATCCGACGCAGTTCAATCTCGGCGGTCTTCGCGACGGTGATGTCATGCGCGACACCGATGAAGCCAATATGATTGCCGAGCGGATCGCGACGCGGCTGCGATTCCGAACGCAACCAGCGCCAGTCGCCATGGGCATTGCGGTAGCGCGCCTCTAGCACGAAAGGCTTCAGCGAGCCTTCGCCGGCGACCTGCTCCTGTGCGATGCGCGGCAGATCATCCGGGTGCAGGATGGTGCGCCAATCGAAGGTGAGGGCATCGTCGTAAAGCAGACCGACGAAATCGAGATAGGCCTGATTGGCGAAGGCGCGCGTGCGGTCCAGTTTCGTGACCCACATCGGCACCGGCGCGCTGTTGGCAATCAGCCGAAAGCGTTCCTCGCTTTCGCGCAGTGTCTCCTGCGCCAGCATGCGATCGGTGATGTCGATATGCGCGCCGATCAGACGGAGCGCGCGCCCGTTGGCGTCGCGCTCAATCCGTGCGGTCACGGCGATCCAGCGAATGACGCCGTCGTTGGGCCGGATAATGCGATACTCGATCGTGTAATCGTCGACGGTGCTTTTTAGTGCTTTCAGAAAGGCCTGAACGGTGCGCTCGCGATCATCAGGATGGATCCGTGCGACCCAGTCTTCATGGCTTTCATGCACGGCATCTGGCGGCAGGCCGTGGATGGCGAGATATTCCGGCGAGCGGCGGTTGCGAAACCCATCGCGCAGATCGACATCGACGCCGCCGACACGACCGATCCGTTGCACGCGCGCCAGTTCAGCCTCGCGCTCCTGCAACTGCCGGTGCGCCTCGTCGCGTTCATGCGCGATCTGCGACGCATAGCGTTGCAGCGCCTCGGCGTCCGCGACGCTTGCCGGATGCGTGTCTGGGTCGTGCGGCCCGGTCATATGATGTAGCAGCCCCCCTCAGACCGCTATAAGAATGCGCTCGTGGTGATTTGTCGAGATGACAGATGCGGTGTCATGGAACCGTTGCGCCGATGCGCAAGCTCAGGCCGGTTGCGCGTTCAAGGTCCGCAATGCCTTGTTCGGCTGTCAGCACCTTGATCGTCGTCATGCCCATGTCGCGCGCCGGTTTCAGATTAACGCCGAGATCATCGAGATAGACGCAGTTCTTCGGATCGACATGTAGTCTCTCAATCATCATGTGATAAGTGCGCGGATCCGGCTTGCGCAGGCCGATTTTCGCAGATTCGATGATGTGATCGAACAGCGCCATCACCTCGGCCACATAGAGCGTGCGCCCACTGGCGCTGCCCATGCTGTTGGCCGGCAAATTGTTTGTGATGCAGCCGGTCTTGAAATGACCGCCAATCATTCTGAGCGCCGTGACCATGTCGGGGCGCAGGTCACCTTTCAGAAGCGGCAGAACGTCGCGGCCGCGGACTTCAGCGCCAAGCGCGCGCGATTCCGCGGCAAAGAGCTCATCGAAGGCGTCAAGATCGATCTCGGCACGCTCGAATTTCGCCCATGCATTATCGTGATGGTTTTCGGTGTTGGTGCGGCGAATGATGTCAGGTGGCAATCCGTGCTCGGCTTCGAACCGCGCAAAGGCCTCGAAGGGCGACGAGGTGAGCACGCCGCCGAAATCCCAGATCACCGCCTCGATCATTGTGGTCTCCCTTGTGTCGCAGTCCTAGCGTGAATCGCGCCTGAAGCGAATCGGTTTTTGATGGCGTTCCGGGCGCTATGCGGTCCGCGCGGAGCGCTGCATCCGGCGCATATGCGCCGGGTCTTTATAAAAATCCTATATCTTCGCCCCGATCCCAATCTCGAAAACCTACACGGTAACTGGCACCTCATGCCTTCGACGCGCAGCAAGGTCTGTGCGTGCTGCGCAGGAGGTTGTCATGCTGGATGTCGTCATGCTGGGGCTCGGTCTCGGCTTCTTCGCAATCACGCTGGCCTACGCCTACGCCTGCGAACGGTTGTGAGGAGAATGCGATGAGTTTCGATTACACGCTTGCCGGCTTGGTGTCGGCCGGACTGCTGCTCTACCTCACTTACGCGCTGCTGCGCCCTGAGCGGTTCTGATTTCGTTTCATTTCAAAGGCTCTTCGCCATGACCGTCGTCGGCTGGATTCAAATACTCTTGTTCTGCGTGATCATTGTCGCTGCGGTGAAGCCGCTCGGCGGCTACATGACGCGCGTCTTTAACGGCGAGCGCACCTTTCTGTCGCCGGTGCTGCGGCCGGTCGAGGCAGGTCTGTACAAACTCGCGGGTGTGGACGACCAGCGCGAGCAGCATTGGCTGACCTACACCGTCGCGATGCTGCTGTTTCACGCCGGCGGGTTTATCATTCTCTATGCGGTGATGCGCCTTCAGGCGGTGTTGCCGTTCAATCCTGCCGGCCAGTCCGCCGTCGCAGAGGATCTAACTTTCAACACCGCGATCTCTTTCATCACCAACACGAACTGGCAGAATTACGGCGGCGAAAGCACGCTGTCCTATCTCGTCCAGATGCTCGGCCTGACGCATCAGAATTTCCTGTCGGCGGCAACGGGCATCGCGCTTGCCGTGGCTTTGATCCGTGGATTCTCGCGCTCCTCGGCAAAGACGATCGGCAATTTCTGGGTCGATGTCACCCGCACCACGCTTTACGTGCTGTTGCCGATCGCAATCGTGTACACATTATTTCTGGTCTGGCAGGGAATCCCGCAGACGCTCGGACCATATGTCGAGGCGACAACTTTAGAAGGTGCTAAACAGACCATCGCGGTCGGTCCGGTCGCGTCGCAGGTCGCGATTCGGAGATCATCGGCAGCGTGTTGCGCCGTGCCGAGAAAATCCTCGTTTGCCATCCTGTGACACTCGACGTCGCGCCGAACCTGCCGATGCTCGATCT
>JAYUEY010000025.1:0-32464 GCA_043739005.1 Tardiphaga sp. | reverse complement strand
AACGAGATCATCTCGATCAAGAATATCATCATGTCGATATCCGAGCAGGAAGAACTGCTCGACGACATCTGCAACGACGTACTCGGCTTTGGCCCGCTTGAGCCGCTGCTGTCGCGCGACGACATCGCCGACATCATGGTGAACGGTTCGGGCACGGTCTACATCGAAGTCAAAGGCAAGATTCAGAAGACCAGCATCCGTTTTCGCGACAACCAGCAACTGCTCAACATCTGCCAGCGCATCGTCAGCCAGATCGGCCGGCGGGTCGACGAATCCTCGCCGATATGCGACGCGCGCTTGCCGGACGGTTCTCGCGTCAACGCCATCGTGCCGCCGCTGGCGATCGACGGGCCTGCACTGACCATTCGTAAATTCAAGAAGGACAAGCTGACGCTCGACCAGCTCGTCAAGTTCGGCGCGATCTCGCCGGAGGGTGCCGATATCCTGAAGATCATCGGCCGTTGCCGCGCCAACGTGCTGATCTCCGGCGGCACTGGTTCCGGCAAGACCACGCTCCTGAACTGCTTGACGCAATTTATCGACGACGACGAGCGCATCATCACCTGCGAAGACGCCGCCGAATTGCAGTTGCAGCAGCCGCATGTCGTGCGTCTCGAAACCCGGCCGCCGAACATCGAGGGCGAAGGCCAGATCACGATGCGCGAACTGGTGCGCAACTGCCTGCGTATGCGCCCTGAACGTATCATCGTCGGCGAAGTCCGCGGACCCGAAGCGTTCGATCTGTTGCAGGCGATGAACACCGGCCATGACGGCTCGATGGGCACGCTGCATGCCAATAATCCGCGCGAAGCGATGTCGCGTTGCGAATCCATGATCACGATGGGCGGCTTCTCGCTGCCGTCGCGCACCATCCGCGAGATGATCTGCGCTTCGATCGACGTCATCGTGCAGGCCGCGCGCCTGCGCGACGGTTCGCGTCGCATCACCCACATCACCGAAGTGATGGGGATGGAAGGCGACACCATCGTTACGCAGGATATTTTTCTGTACGACATGATCGGCGAGGATGCGAACGGCAACATCGTCGGTCGCCATCGCTCGACCGGAATCGGTCGTCCGAAGTTCTGGGAACGCGCGCGCTATTACGGTGAGGAAAAACGTCTCGCCGCAGCGCTCGATGCCTCCGACGTCGGCGTTCCCGGGTAAGGCCTCAGCTATGAATATGCAGACACTGGCGCTCGGATTTCTGGCAGCCACCGCCGTTGGCGGCGTCGCTTATGTATTTATTTATCCGTCGCTGTCCGGCGAAAAAAAAGCTGAGGCGCGTCGCTCCTCCGTCGCGGGAGCGCAGTTAGTCACACGTCAGGTCGATAAGACCCAGAGGTCGCGCCGCGAGCAGGTCGAAGGGACGCTAAAGGAAGTCGAAGCGCGGCAGAAGAAGGCCAAGAAGGTCGCACTGGGTATTCGCATCACGCAGTCAGGCCTCGACTGGACCGAGAAGAAATATTGGGTGGTCTCGGCCATTCTGGCCGTCGTCGGTCTGCTATTCCCGTTGCTGTTGAACGGCACGTTACTGTCCTTTCTCAAGCCGGCGCCGCAGATCATTCAGGGCCGCACCGTCACCGATACCAAATCTGCGCAACTGGTGAACGGAACGGCGACCTGGCTGATCGCTGTCGCAAAAGACGCGACTGCCTCGTTAAACATCGTTGATTCCACCGGGCAGAGCGTCTTCAACGGCACGCAAAATGTCTCGGCCGCATCGGCGCAACTCTTCAACTGGCGTGGCTTCAGCACAGACGGCAAGCAATGGCCGCCCGGACGCTACGATCTCAACGTCACGGCGAAAGACGCAGCCGGCAATGCCGTCGAGAGCCGCACCCAGGTTCTGGTCGAATCCGGGGCCAGCGCAGAACCGGTCAACTTCAGCACGACGCTGATGGCCTCGCTTGGGCTCGCCTTCGCTTTCGGCTTAGGCGCGCCACGCTGGCTGCTCAATCATCTCAAGAAGCGCCGCGAAAAGAAATTCCTGAAAGCCCTGCCAGACGCCGTGGACGTCATCGTGCGCGGCATCAAGGCTGGTCTGCCGCTGTTCGATTCTCTGAAGGTCGTTGCTGCCGATGCGCCCGAACCGCTGAAGAGCGAGTTCAATGCGATCATCGAAACTCAAGCGATCGGTATGCCGCTGGGCGAAGCCTGCGCGCGCCTGTTCGAGCGCATGCCGCTGCCGGAAGCCAACTTCTTTGGCATCGTCATCGCGATCCAGCAAAAATCCGGCGGCAACCTCTCCGAAGCGCTCGGCAACCTCTCCAAGGTGTTGCGCGACCGCAAAAAGATGGCGGAGAAAATTCAGGCAATGTCGATGGAAGCCAAGGCCTCTGCCGGCATCATCGGCTCGCTGCCGCCGATCGTGATGCTGCTCGTCTATCTGTCGACGCCGGATTACATCTCGCTGCTGTGGACCCACCCGACCGGACAATTGATGCTGGTCGGCTGCGTGGTGTGGATGTCGATGGGCATTCTTGTCATGAAGAAAATGATCAATTTCGACTTCTGATGGTGCCGTCATGATGCAATTTTTGATCGAGAAACTTCACGACACGCGGTTTCTCACAATGATGTTCGCCGCAATCGCCGCCAGCGCCACGTGTTACACGCTGGTGGTTCCGCTATTCGCGGGCAGCGATCTCAACAAACGTATGAAGGTCGTTGCCAGCGAGCGAGAACGGCTGCGCCAGCGCGAACGCGAGCGTCTGCAGAAGACCGAAAAGGTATCGCTACGGCAGGCCCCCAAGCAGATCGTCAGCAAAGCCGTCGATATCCTCAATCTCAGCAAGTGGCTGGCGCAAGAAGCCGCGCGGGCGAAGCTGGTCATGGCCGGCTATCGCGGCCAGGCTCCGTATATGACGTTCTTGTTTTTCCGCATGGTGACGCCGATCCTGTTTTGCGCGGGCGCCGTCACCTATGTGTTCGGCATTTCGCACATGGAGCAGACCACCCCGGTCAAGATCGGCATCTGCATCGCGGCCGCTTATGCCGGCATGCAAGCCCCGATGATCTTCCTGAAAAACGCGATCTCGAAGCGCCAGCTCTCGATCCGCCGCGCCTTTCCCGATGCGCTCGATTTGCTGCTGATCTGCGTCGAATCCGGCATGTCGATCGAGGCTGCTTTCCGTAAGGTCGGCGTCGAAATCGGATCACAGTCGGTCGAGCTTGCGGAAGAGTTGTCGCTGACAACGGCAGAGTTGTCCTATCTGCAAGACCGCAAAGTAGCCTATGAAAACCTCGCAATCCGCACCGGACTCGACGGCGTCAAATCAGTCTGCCTGTCGTTGCAGCAATCGGAGCGCTACGGCACGCCGCTCGGCCAGAGCCTGCGCGTGATGGCGCAGGAAAACCGCGACATGCGCATGAACGAAGCCGAGAAAAAGGCTGCGGCGCTGCCGCCGAAGCTGACCGTGCCGATGATCCTGTTCTTCCTGCCGGTATTGTTCGTCGTGATTCTGGGACCGACCGGCATCAAGGTCGCCGCGATGCAATGATGACGTCGACCGTCATCCTGAAAACCTGAGAGAAAAATCGACATCACATTGACGGCCGTCACCGCCGACCAAAAATCTCAAGTCATTGCCTGGCTCATCGGCCAGGCTCTCAGGATGACAATCAGTCTCGCCTTGAAATGTTACGATCGCTGCTCGCCGGCCGTCTCGCGCGCGCCGATCCGAGAGGGTTTCTTGTCGCTCAGCATCTGCTTCAGATAGGCAACATTGGCGGCGGCCTGATCCGGCGGCAGGTCACCCTTGACGATGCTTTCTGCCTCGCCGAAGCGACCTTGCAGCCCGACGACAAGTCCAAGATTTTGACGCACGCGGGCATCGGCCTGCGGATTGGCATAAGCGCGGCGCAGCGTCGATTCCGCGCGCGGCAATTCCTTTGTCAGCATGTAAGACAGGCCGAGATTGGAAAGCACCGACGGCTCCTCTGGGGTGATCTTGAGCGCGCTGGCGTAATAGCGCCGTGCTTCTTCATGCTTGCCCATCTGGTCGAGCGTGGTGCCCTGCACTGACAAAATGCGCCAGTCTGGATTGTCGCGCGTATGCGCCCGCGCCAGCGTATCGAACGCCTGCTGAAACGCACCATTGTCGGCGAGCGCACGGCCATAAGCCGCCATCAGTGTTTTGTTACCGGGATTGGAAATCGTCGCCTGCTCGAACACCGCAGAGGCCTGCTGACGCTGACCATTGGCGCGCAGCGCTTGACCGTATCGTAAGGCCGCATCGGCATCTTTCGGATTGGCGCGGAAACGCTCGCCATAAGATTGGATATCGCGCTGCGGTTCAGGCGACGGCGGCGTTTCGGGCTGCATCTCGGCCCGCGCGGCAAGAGGATTGAGCGAGCCGAGCGCACCGGTCACATCAGGCATTCCAGCCGTCTGGCATCCGCTAAGGCCGGCGGCGAGCAAGACAGCCACGACAGCCTTATTGGAGATCGCAGCCTTATTGGAGATCGCGGCTTTATTGGAGATAGCAGCTTGGGCCGGAACGCTCTTTATAAGGAACATGGCATCTGAACTCGCGATTGCCGCTAAACAAATCGATTCCGGGTGCATAATGCGGCCAAGGGAATTTCAGAATCGGACGCTTTCAGAAATGGACCGTTAACCCTAATTTCGCGTTAATCTCGCAAGGCCCGCGACAACACGAGACATCACAACGATGCAATCCGTTTTCGAGACTGATCTCACCGCACCGTCCATTCCAATCATCTTCGCCACGAAAACGAATTGCGCGGAGATGGTCGCCGCTTTATCGCCGCGCCTTCGCAATTTTGCGCAGGCCTCCGGCTACGTCGCACGCGCGGGGCAATATCTCGCGCTGCCAGGCGATGACGGATCGATCGAGGCGGTTCTGTTCGGCCTCGACGACGAACCCGCCAAGCGCGATCCGTTCCGCCCCGGCCAATTGCCGCTGCTATTGCCGCCGGGCACCTATCGTTTTGCGAATGCGCCGCATGATGCGCGCCTTGCCACGCTCGCTTTTGCGCTCGGCAACTACAAATTCACGCGCTACCGCAGGGCCGAGCCGCGCAACGTCCGCCTGATGCCGCCCGAAGGCGTCGATATTGCCGACATCATCCGCATGGCGGACGCAGCGACCTTGGCGCGCGATCTCATCAACACGCCCGCAAACGACATGGGACCGGCCGAACTGGAAGCCGCGGCGCGCGATTTAGCGCAGCGTTACGGCGCAGATTTCTCCTGCATCACCGGCGATGATCTTCTCGCCCAGAATTTTCCGCTGATTCATACGGTCGGCATGGCATCGCCGCGCGCGCCGCGCCTGATCGATTTTTCATGGGGCCACGCCGTGCATCCCCGCGTCACTCTGGTTGGCAAGGGCGTGGTGTTCGACACCGGCGGCCTCGACCTGAAGCCATCCAGCGCCATGCTCATCATGAAGAAGGATATGGGCGGTGCGGCCAATGTCCTGGCACTGGCGATGATGGTGATGGACGCCAAATTGCCGGTGCGGCTGCGCGTCCTGATTCCGGCGGTCGAGAATGCCGTGGCCGGCAATGCATTCCGCCCACTCGATATTTTCACGTCACGCAAGGGGCCAACCGTCGAGATTGGCAACACCGATGCCGAAGGCCGCCTCATATTGGCTGATGCGCTGGCTTACGCGGACGAAGACAAGCCCGACATCCTGATCGACATGGGCACGCTGACGGGAGCCGCGCGCGTCGCGCTCGGCCCAGACTTGCCGCCGTTCTATACCAATGACGAAACACTGGCCGGCGACGTCGGCACCTACGCCGCGCAGGAACACGATCCGCTTTGGCGAATGCCGCTGTGGCAACCCTACGATGCATGGCTCGATTCAAAAGTCGCGGACATCAACAACGCGCCCTCCGGCGGCTTCGCAGGCTCTATCACCTGCGCCTTGTTCTTGCAGCGGTTCGTGGCTCCGACGACGCGCTGGCTGCATGTCGATATCTATGGCTGGACGCCGTCCGCCAAACCGGGGAAGCCAGAAGGCGGCGAATGCCAAGCGGCGCGCGCGATCTATCGGCTATTGAGCCAGCGCTATGGATAGACGCTACGATCCACGCATCACGCCGATGCGGCCCGACCTCGCGGCGCGCTATCTCGAAGGCCATGTCGAGGCTGCACGCTTCGTCGATGGTGTTGCCATGCAGGTGATCGAACCCATCGTGTCGGTGAGTATTGCGCCCTCATCGCAAGCCGAACAAATTTCGCAAGCCTTGTTCGGCGAGCGCGTCACGATCTATGACCGCAGCGACGAAGGCTGGGCCTGGGGGCAATTGAACGGCGACGGCTATGTCGGCTGGCTCCAAGATTTCGTACTCGGTCCGGTGCGTGCCGCACCGACGCATAAGGTCACCGCGCTGCGGACGTTTGGATTTTCCAGCCCGTCGATCAAGCTGCCGCCGGTGATGACGCTGCCGTTGGGTGCGACGCTCATTGTGTCGCGGATCGACAATGGTTTCTCCGTGACCGCCGATGGCGTGTTCGTGCCGGCGCAGCATGTCGGTGCGGTCGATACGATAGAAGATGACGTCGTCACTGTCGCCGAACGCTTTCTTGGCACGCCCTATCTGTGGGGCGGAAAATCCAGCCTCGGTATCGACTGTTCGGGACTGGTGCAGATCGCGCTGAATGTCTGCGGAATAGGTTGCCCGCGTGACAGCGACATGCAGCGCGACGGGCTTGGACGCGCCGTGGACCTGTCCGAGATCACGCGCGGCGATCTACTGTTCTGGCCAGGCCACGTTGCCATCGCGCGCGATTCGACAACCATGATTCACGCCAATGCGCACCACATGGCCACGGCGATCGAGCCTGTTGGTGCGGCGATCGCACGGATCAAAGCCGGCGGCAGTGAATTGCTGACGATCAAGCGATTATAATTGATCCCTGCGCCGCGATCTCACGAGTCGCGAGGCTACTCCGCGACGACCTCGCCGTGAGCGGCCTCGATGCGGAACGCCGCAGCGAACAATGCGCGCGTGTAATCCGTCTTCGGCGATTTGAACAGATCGGCCGCCGGGCCTTCCTCAACGACCTTGCCGTGGCGCATCACGATGAGATGGCTCGCCAGTGAGGCGACCACGCGCAAATCATGCGAGATGAAAATATAAGTGAGATCGCGCTTGCGCTGAAGTTCGCGCAGCAAGTCCACCATTTGCGCCTGAAACAGCATATCGAGCGCGCTTGTTGGTTCATCCAGCACCACGAAATTCGGCTCGAGCACGACGGCGCGCGCGATCGAAATACGCTGGCGCTGGCCGCCGGAAAATTCATGCGGATAGCGAAACCGCGTTACCGGATCGAGCCCGACGTCTTGCAGCGATTTCACCACGCGCGCTTCCCGCGCCTCCACCGACAGGTCCGGCTGATGCACGCCGAGTCCTTCGGCGATGATATCGCCGACCGACATGCGCGGCGAGAGCGCACCGAACGGATCCTGAAACACGATCTGCATATCGCGCCGGATCGGCCGCATCTCCTTGAATTTCAGGCCTTGAATATCCTTGCCGAGAAACACGATCGGCCCGTCCGACGAAATCAACCTCAAAAGCGCGAGGCCGAGCGTCGTCTTGCCCGAACCGGATTCGCCGACCACGCCGAGCGTCTCGCCCTTGCGGACGCTGACGCTGACGCCATCGACGGCCTTGATGTGACCGACGGTTTTGCGCATCAGGCCGCGTTTGATCGGAAACCAGACTTTTAAATTGTCCGTCGTCATCACGACCGGCTGTTCGGGCCGCGGTGGCGCAGGATCCGGCTTCGGCTCGGCCGCGAGCAACGCGCGCGTATAGGCATGCTGAGGTTTGGTGAAAACATCCTCGACCGGCCCCTGCTCGACGATCTTGCCGTTGTTCATCACGCAGACGACATCGGCGATGCGGCGCACGATGCCGAGATCATGCGTGATGAACAGGAGACTCATACCGAGCCGCGCGCGGATGTCGGCGAGCAGCGCAAGGATCTGCGCCTGCACCGTGACATCGAGCGCTGTCGTCGGTTCGTCGGCGATCAAAAGATCCGGCTCGTTAGCCAGCGCCATCGCGATCATCACGCGCTGGCGTTGTCCGCCGGACAGTTGATGCGGATAAGAGGCAAGCCGCGTTTCAGGTTCCGGAATGCCGACCTGAGTCAGCAACTCCAGAATTCGCGCTTTGGCTTTTGCGCCGCGCAGGCCCCTATGCAATTGCAGGATTTCGCCGATCTGCGACTCGATCGTATGGAGCGGATTGAGCGACGTCATCGGCTCCTGAAAGATGATCGAGATATCATTGCCGCGAATGCTGCGAATCTCGTTTTCTTTCATCGGCAGTAATTCACGGCCGTTGAAGCAGATGCTGCCGGAGGGATGCGACGCTGTGGGATAAGGCAACAACTTCATGATCGACAGCGCGCTGACCGATTTGCCCGACCCGGACTCACCAACAAGCGCGACGCATTCGCCGCGCTTGATCTCGAACGACACGCGATCGACGGCGATCGACGTGTTGCCGCCATGATGAAACGCGACCGACAGATCGCGAACGGAAAGGAGCGGCTGGGTGGCGGTATCCATGTGTCACCTTTACCGGAACGTCTTGCGCGGGTCGAAGGCGTCGCGCACGCCCTCACCGATGAAGATCAACAGAGACAGCATGATCGCCACCGCGAAGAAGCCGGTGAAGCCGAGCCACGGCGCCTGCACATTGGCCTTGCCCTGCGCCAGCAATTCGCCGAGCGACGGCGATCCCGGCGGCAGACCGAAACCAAGAAAATCCAGCGCCGTCAGCGTCATCACCGACGACGAGACGATGAATGGCAGGAATGTCATGGTCGCGACCATCGCATTCGGCAGCAGATGGCGGATCATGATCTTGGCATTGGAGACACCGAGCGCCCGCGCCGCCATGATATATTCGAAATTGCGCCCGCGCAGGAATTCCGCGCGCACGAGGCCGACCAGCGACACCCATGAAAACAGCAGCAGGATGCCGAGCAGCACGAAAAAGCCCGGCACCAAAACGCTAGATAAGATCAGCAGCAGATACAGCGACGGGATCGCGCTCCACACCTCGATGAAGCGCTGAAATCCGAGATCGACCCAGCCACCAAAATAACCCTGCACGCCGCCGGCGGCAATACCGATCACCGACGACACGATTGTCAGCGCCAATCCGAACAGCACGGAAATCCTAAATCCATAGATCAGCCGCGCGACGACATCGCGGCCCTGATCGTCGGTGCCGAGCCAGTTATATTCGAGATCACGACAACCGGAGAGGCCCTTCTTGTCGACAACGGACTTGCATTGCGCCTCGGTCAGCATCCAGGTCGGCTTCGAGGGCGCGGGCGTCGGCAGATCGAGATTATGCGTCGCATAGGAATAGCGGATCAGCGGCCACAGCATGTAGCCGTTCTTTTCGGCGATCAGCTTTTGCAGATAGGGATCGCGATAATCGGCGGTGGTCTCAAAATCGCCGTCGAACGTCGTCTCGGAATACGACGTGAATGCAGGAAAATAGCTCATGCCGTCGAAGCGAATGAAGAACGGCTTGTCGTTGGCGATGACTTCGGCAAACAGCGACACGATGAATAGCAACAGGAACAGCCAGAACGACCAATAGCCGCGCCGATTGGCCTTGAAATTCTGCCAGCGGCGCTTGTTGAGCGGCGACGGCGTCAGGCTGCGACCGACGGGTGGCACGGCCTCGCCGAGCGGCGTGAGCGTGGTGGTTTCGATCGGCTGCGGGGCGACGTTCATCAGACTTCCCGCGCCTCGAAATCGATCCGTGGATCGATCCACATATAGGCCAGATCCGACACCAGATTGATGACGAGGCCGACAAGCGAAAAGATGAACAGCGTGCCGAACACGACGGGGTAATCTCTGTTCAGAACGCTCTCGAATCCCAACAGCCCTAACCCGTCGAGCGAGAAGATCGTCTCGATCAAGAGCGATCCGGAGAAGAAGGCGTGGATAAATGCGCCGGGAAATCCCGCGATCACGATCAGCATCGCATTGCGGAAAATATGATTATAGAGCACCTGCCGTTCGCTACAGCCTTTGGCGCGCGCGGTCATCACATATTGCTTGCGGATTTCATCGAGAAACGAATTCTTGGTCAGCAATGTCATCGTCGCGAATGCGCCGAGCGCCATCGACAACAATGGCAGCGTCAGATGCCAGAAATAATCGAGAATCTTCCAATACCACGGGAAGTTCGACCAGCCATCCGACGTCAAACCCCGCAACGGAAAGATCGAGAAGAACGATCCGCCGGAGAACAGGATGATGAGTAGGATCGCGAACAGAAATCCGGGAATCGCAAAACCGACGATAATAACGGCCGAGGTCCAGGTGTCGAATTGCGAACCGTCCTTGACGGCCTTGCGAATCCCAAGCGGAATTGAGATCAAATAGGTCAGCAGCGTCATCCAGATGCCCAATGACATCGAGACCGGCAGCTTTTCCTTGATGAGTTGCAGCACGCTGACATCGCGGAAATAGCTCTTGCCGAAATCGAAGCGCGCAAAATTCCACAGCATCAGCGCGAAACGCTCAGGTGCCGGCTTGTCGAAGCCGAATTGTTTTTCGAGCGATTTGACGAAATCCGGATCGAGCCCCTGCGCGCCGCGATACTTCGAATTGACCGCATCGCCGGATGCACCCACTTGCGAGCGTGCGCCGAAATCGCCGCCGGAGCCGGAGATGCGGCCGGCAGCGCCGGTATCCGCGCCGCTTAGTTGCGCGATCACGCGCTCGACCGGGCCGCCGGGCGCGAACTGCACGACGATAAAAGAGACAAAAAGGATTCCCAGCAGCGTGGGAAACATCAGCAACACGCGGCGGGCGATATAAGCACTCATCTATTTCGCCTGCGATGCGGGTGGAGTGATGGCGGCGGCACTTGCCGCTTTGTTCGGGTCCGACCACCAGAATTCGATCGCGCCATTGCCGCCGAAATAACGCGGCGTCTTCTCGGTGTGATCGAAGACATCCCAATAGGCCAGCGGATGCGTGGTGCGATACCATTGCGGCACCCAATAGCGCCCGGCGCGAAACACGCGATCGAAAGCGCGGCAGGCGATGGTCAGTTCGTCGCGATCGTTCGCCGCCAATATTGTTTCGATCAGCGAATCGATCGCGGGATTGTCGATGCCCGCGAGATTGTAGGAGCCCTTGGTCTTCGCCGCCTGCGACGAAAAGAACGGCCGCATGCCGTCGCCCGGCGTGGCGGACATGCTGAAGCGCTCGATCGCCAGATCGAAATCGAAATCCTCGACGCGGGCGCGGTATTGCACGGGATCGACAAGGCGGAAACTCGCCTCGATGCCAAGCGTGCCGAGGTTCTTGATGAACGGTCCGTGATGCGGTTGAAAGCTCGGCTCGTCCTGCAGAAATTCGAGTTGAAACGGTTCGCCGCTCGGCAGAATACGCTTGCCGTCCTTGATCGGCATGCCGGCCTCTTGCAGCAGTTGGGCCGCCTTGCGCAGGATCGTGCGATCCTGCCCTGAGCCGTCCGACACCGGCGGCACATAGGGCAGTCCGAACACCTCGTCCGGCACCTTGCCACGAAATGGCTCAAGCAGTTTCAATTCGTCCGGCGACGGCAGACCCTTCGCCATCATGTCGGAATTCTGGAATGGCGAATGGGTGCGCGCATAGGCGCTGTACATGATGGTCTTGTTGGTCCACTCGAAATCGAACGCCATGCTGATCGCTTCACGGACGCGCGGATCCTTGAACTTGTCGCGGCGCGTATTGACGAACCAGCCCTGCGCGCCGGAGGGCGTTTCATCCGGCAGCAACTCGCGTTTGACGCGGCCGTCCTTGACCGCCGGAAAATCATAACCGGTGGCCCAGACGCGGGCGGTAAATTCCTCACGGAACAAATAGTTCTTCGCGGAAAAACCCTGCATCGCGGCTTCGCGGTCGCGATAGAATTCATAGCGCACGGAATCGAAATTATACGAGCCGCGCGACACGGCAAGCTCCGCGCCCCACCAATCCTTGACGCGCTCGAACTCGATCGCGCGGCCGATCTCGACGCGGCCCACTTTGTAAGGCCCGCTGCCGAGCGGCACGTCCATCGTCGACTCGTCGAACGGTTTGGTCGCGTAATAGGCCTTGGAAAAAATCGGCAGGCTCGCGACAAACAGCGGCACGTCGCGACCGCGTTTCTCGGCGAACGTCACCACCAGCGTCGCATCATCCGGCGCGGTCGCGGCCAGCATATCGCGCATCTGCGTGATGATCAGCGGATGGCCCTTGGTCTTCAATGCCGTCAGCGAAAACGCCGCATCCTGCGCCGTCAGTTTGCTGCCATCGTGAAAGCGCGCCTCAGGCCGCAGCGTGAAACGATAGGTCAGTTTATCGGCCGAGACCTGCACGCTGCTGGCAACGAGGCCGTACATCGCATCGGGCTCGTCGCCGGCGCGCACCATCAACGGCGCGAACGTCAAGCCCATGCCCTGCGCACCTTCGCCTTTCAGGATGAAAGCGTTGAGCGAATTGAAGGTCTGGACGGATTGATTGTAAGCGCGGCCGGACGGAATGGTCGAGAACAACCCGCCTTTGGGCGCAGCCAGATTGACGTAATCGAAAGTCTTAAAATCGGCGGGATATTTCAGATCGCCGAAGATCGACATCCCGTGCGACGCTGCTGTCCCCGACGCTGTCTGCGCGGTCGCAACACCGGCAAAGCGCGTCGCAGCGACGACCCCGACACCAAGTCCGAGAAGATGCCGACGGTTAATCTGCGCCATGCACGTGATATCTCTCAAGATCAGCGACCGATCTTTGCGGCGCGCGCGGTGTCGTACCACCAAATGAACGGCCAGCCAGACTGGCCATATTTCGGCAGTTCGTCCGGGCGACCGAAGCGATCCCACCGCGCGGTGCGGACTTTCGAATAGGTGTATTGCGGCACGACGTAATTATTCCACAACAGCACGCGGTCAAGCGCCTTGGTCGCGGCGACGAGATCGTTCCGGTCCTTGGTGTAGATCACACGATTGATCAATGTGTCGATCGCCGGATTCTTGATGCCGATGACATTCCGCGAGCCCGGCAGATCAGCCGCGGCCGATCCCCAAAATCCGAGTTGTTCATTGCCGGGCGAGAGCGATTCGCCCCACACCGAAATAACCACATCGAAATCCCAGTTGCGCAGTCGGTTTTCATACTGCGTCGGATCGATGGTGCGGACGCTGACTGTGATGCCGAGCCGCTCCAGCGACGGCTTATAGAACAGGCTGACGCGTTCGGAATTCGGGTCCGCGCCAAGCAGTTCGATCTCGAACGGCGCGCCGGTTTTGGCATCGACCAGTTTGCGGTCGCGCACCTCGTAACCGGCCTCTTTCAGAAGTTGCAGCGCCTCGCGCAAATTCTCGCGAACATTCTCGCGGCTGCCATTGACCGGGTTTGTATAGGGCTTGGTGAAAACCTCGGGCGGCACCTGCGCCCGCACCGTCTCCAAAATCTCAAGCTCCTTGCCTTCGGGCAGGCCGGATGACGCCAGTTCGGTGCCGTCGAAATAGCTCGAAATACGTTTGTACTGGCCGAAAAAGAGTTGCTTGTTGATTTCCTCGAAATCGAACGCAAAGTTCAGCGCGCGCCGCACCCGCGTGTCCTTGAACTTGTCGCGGCGGATGTTGAAAGCAAAACCCTGCATCACGCCGGAGGAGCGATTGGGGAATTCCTCGGTCAGCACGCGCTTCTCGGTCACGGCCGGGAAGTCATAGGCCGTGGCCCAGTTCTTGGCGCTGTTTTCGGTGCGCCAGTCGACTTGATCGCCCTTGAAGGCTTCCAGCGCGACCGTGCCGTCGCGGAAATATTCGTAGCGCATCTCGTCGAAATTATTGCGGCCGATATTCACATTGATGTCGGCGCCCCAGTAATCCTTGACGCGCTCCAGCGTCACACGGCGGCCCGGCTCGAACTCCTTGACGCGGTACGCACCGGAGCCGAGCGGCATTTCCAACGTGGTCTGCGAGACGTCGCGCTTGCGGCCCTCGGCGTCGGTGCCCTCCCACCAGTGCTTCGGCAGCACGGTAAGTTGGCCGACGATCTGCGGCAGTTCGCGATTGCCCGGCGCGTTGAAGGTAAATTTCACGTCGCGCTCGCCGATCTTCTCGGCCTTCACCACCGGCGCATAATACTTCGACAGTTGCGGATCGTATTTCTTGAAGGCATCGAACGAGAAGATCACATCTTCCGCCGTCACCGGCTTGCCGTCGTGCCATCTGGCATTGCCGCGCAGGCGGTAAGTGACAGACGAGAAGTCGTCGGGATGGCTGACGCTTTCCGATAGCAAGCCATATTCGGTTGAGATTTCATCGAGCGCGCCGGTCGAAAGCTGCTCGTAGATGAAGCCGACCGCGCCGGCGATCGAACCCTTCACGCCGGAGATCACGAGGTTGAAATTATCGAAGGTGCCGACCGCGATCTGCCGCACCGTGCCGCCCTTCGGTGCGTCCGGATTGACGTAATCGAAGCGCTTGAAGCCGGCCGGATATTTCAGCTCGCCGAACAGCGACAAGCCATGCTTCCACGGCGTTTCACCGCCCGCCTGCGCCATCGCGGCGGCGATGCCGCCGAAAGAATTGAGCGCGGGCGCGAACGCAGCCACGGCGCTGCTCTGCAGAAGTCGTCGTCGGGAAATACCCAAAATCATCAAATCCTGTTGCTCAACCGAAGCGGCGATTAGAGACGCGATATAAGGCGAGGGTTCGACCGATTATGTCGGTTTTTCCAAGGAATTGCCAAGGGATACCAGACCTTGGACGCGACGAAACGTCCCGTTTGGCCTTAACTTTACGTAAGGCGGGGACGCCGTCATTGCTCGGAGCAAGTTCCTCGTCTTCGACGAACGCGACGACGCCACCAGTTCTTGCTGAGAAAGCCAGTTCTTGCTGAGAAAGACTGGATCGCTTCGCTCAATTCTGAACACGGCCAATGGCCGTTTTCAGAATCGACCCGCAACGACGGACACATGACCACGAACAAAAACGGCCGGAGCAAAGCCCCGGCCATTTCAAATCAAATCCAGCAATACGCCTTACTTGGCGGCCGTCGGCATCGGCACCGGCTTATCGGAAAGCGACGCCAGATAGGCGATCACGTCGGCGCGCTCGCTATCCTTCTGGATGCCGGCGAAACCCATCGCGGTCCCCGGAATGTAAGCCTTCGGGCTGGTGAGGAACATGTTGAGATTTGCAAACGTCCACTCGCCGCCCTTGCCCTTCATGGCTGCCGAGAAATTGAAGCCAGCCTTGCCGTCGCCGATCTTTTCGTTGACGGTGTCATAGAGGTTCGGGCCGACGCGGTTCGCGCCGCCCTTCTCGAAGCTGTGGCAGGCCCCGCACTTCTTGGCGGCGGTCATGCCCTTCTCAATCGATGCGGTCTGCAACAGCTTTTCGATCGGCTCGGAGGCGGCGGCGGCCGGCGCACCGGCGGCAGGTTCGGCTTCCTTGACGGCAATGTCGTAGCCCGGTTTTTCGATCTTGCCCGGCGCGAAAATCGCTTGCGCGCCGATGCTCGTCACCAGCAGCATCAGACAGGTTCCAAGAACCGCGCCCATCACCTTGTTGAGTTCGAAGGAGTCCATGTTCAGCCAAGTCCCGTTTCGAAGAGAAAGACAGGGAAATTCACGCAAATCAAAGTCACGCAAAATCCGGAAACGCACGTTCGCAACTGCACACGTGGTGAGCTTGAGATAACGGTTTGCCTGCCCTGTTGCAACCCGTATAACCGCGCGACCTTTCGTCCGCTTCGCGCGGAAATTCCCCATCCTTTCAGCCCTGTGCTTTCCATCATGCCAAGCTCGAACATCGTGCTGATCCCGGCCCGGATGGCAGCGACCCGTCTGCCCGGCAAACCGCTGCTGGATATCGCGGGATTGCCGATGATCGTGCACGTGCTGCGCCGGGCCTTGGAGGCCGATATCGGCCGCGTCGCCGTGGCCACTGACAGCGCCGCCATCGCCGACGCGGTCAAAGCCGCCGGCGGCGAGGCGGTCATGACCCGCACCGACCACCCGTCCGGGTCCGATCGCATCTTCGAGGCGCTGACAAGCCTCGATCCGGACGGCCGCATCGCGACCGTCATCAATCTGCAGGGCGATTTCCCGACAATCGCGCCGGACAATATCCGGGCGGTGCTGGCACCTCTGGCCGACCCGGATGTCGCCATCGCGACGCTGGCGGCGCAGATCCACACCGAGGAAGAAGCCACCAATCCGAACGTGGTCAAGGTGATCGGCTCACAGATCGCGCCGAACCGGCTTCGGGGTCTGTATTTCACCCGCGCCACCGCGCCGTGGGGTGACGGACCTCGTTTTCATCACATCGGGCTCTATGCTTTTCGCCGCAAGGCGCTGGCACATTTCGTGGCGCTGCCGCCCTCGCCGCTCGAATTGCGCGAAAAGCTCGAACAGCTTCGCGCCATCGAGGCCGGGATGCGGATTGACGTCACCATCGTCGATACGGTGCCGCGCGGTGTCGATACGCCGGCCGATCTCGAAACCGCCCGCCGCGCGCTGGCGTAAACCTGAGCGATTGATAAAAGGCTTCATGACTCAGACATTGAAAATCGCATTCCAGGGCGAACCCGGCGCCAATTCGCACATCGCCATTGCTGAGGCCTATCCCGGTACCGAGCCTGTGCCCTGCGCCACCTTCGAGGATGCGCTATTGGCGATCGCCTCGGGCGACGCTGATCTCGGTATGATCCCGATCGAGAACTCGCTCGCTGGCCGCGTTGCCGACATCCACCATCTGCTGCCGGGTTCGGGTCTTTTCATCGTCGGCGAATACTTCCTGCCGATCCATCACCAGATGATGGCACCGCCCGGTGCAAAACTCGAAGACATCAAGACCGTCGAAAGCCACGTCCATGCGCTCGGCCAGTGCCGCCGCATCATCCGCAAGCACGGCCTCCGCCCGATCGTCGCGGCAGATACTGCCGGCTCTGCGCGGATCGTCGCGGAACGCGGCGACAAGACCTGCGCGTCGCTCGCGTCACGCATGGCGGCGGAGATTTACGGCCTTGAGATCATCGCCGAAGATGTCGAGGACGAAAACTACAACACGACGCGCTTTGTGGTGCTGGCACGCGACGCCAAATGGGCCGATCAAAACAGCGGCCCGCTGGTCACGAGTTTCGTATTCAAGGTCCGCAACCTGCCCGCGGCGCTTTACAAGGCGATGGGCGGCTTTGCGACCAACGGCGTCAACATGACCAAGCTCGAAAGCTACATGGTCGACGGCAATTTCTTTGCGACGCAGTTTTATGCCGATGTTGACGGTCATCCCGACGATCGCAATCTGGCTTTCGCGCTGGAGGAATTGAAGTTCTTTTCCAAGGAATTCCGCATCGTCGGCGTCTATCCGGCCCATCCGACACGCGCAACATTTGGCGTCGTGGAAGATTGAGTTCAGCCGCAGTCGGCGTGGCTCGTTAGTCGGCGTGGCTCGTCAGCGTCCCGCGACTACCATCCGGTTGCTGCGATGGGGATCGTTGAACCATCTACCCATTAAGAACTGACGCAAAACTAGGCAAACTGCGCGTTATGAAGGCAGTTTCCTAAAGTTCCGACGAATGGGTGTCGCCGCCTGACGAATTGCTGACAATCCGCTGCATCATCTCGATCAGGATTTTCTGGTCGCGCTTCGGCAGATGCGCGACGGTGTCCAGATGCGCCGACCGCGCCGCTATTTCCATTTTCGCAAGCAAGGCCATGCCCGCAGGCGTCACGCGACAGGCCCGTGCGCGGCGATCCTGATCGTTCACGGCGCGTTCAATCAGCTTGCGGGTCGCGAGTCGTTTCAAAGCCCCCGTCGTCGTCGTTCGATCGAGAAAAACATCTGCGGCCAGAGTGGTTTGGTCGGCGGAACCGCGCTCGGCCAATGCCGACAATAGGCTGTATTGAACAGGCGTCAGATCGAACACGCCGCAGGCAACATTGAACAGCGCGACATGAATTTGATGCAGCCGGCGGATCAGAAATCCTGGTCGTTCGCCGAGCGGCCACGGCTCGTGAATGTCCGCTTTTTGCGAGGTCTTCAGTCGTGCCACCCACGTCTCCCGTCAGGTTCATCAGCCGAGAATCATTGTGCCATCGTGCGACATTGCTTGCTCGGATCATGGCACAGGCTTTGCTTAATTAAAATACGACGTATGCTTCGTATTTTCATCGCGCAACGTTGTGCTGGTTCAGGAGACGAATTCATGTCCGCAGGTTTGACATTTGATGTGTTGCTGCGCGGCGGCCGCGTGATCTGCCCGGCGTCCGGCATCGACGGCGTAAAAGATGTCGCGATCCGCAACGGCAAGATCGCCGCCGTGCAGTCCGACATTCTGCCGACCAGCGCGAAGGACGTCATCGACGTCTCCGGCAAACTCGTTCTGCCCGGCCTGATCGATACGCATGGCCATGTCTATCAATATGTCACCGGCCGCTTCGGCATGAGTGCCGAGATGGTCGGCGTCCAATCCGGCGTCACCACGCTGATCGATCAGGGTGGTGCCTCCTGCATGACGCTGCCGGGCTTCCGTCACTTCGTCGCCGAGACCGCGACCGCGCGGGTCTATGCTTTTTTGTCGGCCTATCTGGTCGGCGGCCTCGAAGGTCATTTCTATCCGATGCTTTATAGCCCCGACGGCGTCGACATCGACGCGACGGTGAAGTCGGCCCTCGCCAATCGTGACATTGTGCGCGGTATCAAAGCCCATGCCGAGATCGGCGGCTTCGCACGCTGGGGCATCCGTGTGATGGAGATGGCGGCAGAGATCGGTCGGCGCACGGAGCTGCCCGTATACGTGCATTTCGGTCAACTCTGGGGCCTGCCCGAAAGCGGCAATAATGGCGAGGATGTCGACACCATTTTGGAGCGCGTGATTCCGTTGCTGAAGGAAGGCGACGTGCTGGCGCATCCGTTCACGCGACACCCCGGAGGCTTCGTCAATCGCGAGGGCGAGGTGCATCCGGTAATCCGCGCCGCACTCGACCGCGGGCTCAAGGTCGATGTCGGCCATGGCAGCCACTTCTCATATCGGCTGGCGAAAAAAGCGATCGCGGCCGGAATCGTGCCGCACACGCTTGGTGCCGATATTCACGGCTACAACACGCATGTCCCGGCCCCGGCCGGCACTCCGGACGAACATGAGGATGAAGAAAACCATCCCTTCGCCGGTCAGGCCAAGTTCAGCCTCGTGCAAGCGATGAGTTCGATGATGGCGCTTGGTCTCACGCTCGAACAGGTGGTGCCGATGGTGACATCGCACCCGGCGCAGATGCTCGGCCTGTCGCATGAGATCGGCGCGCTGAAGGTCGGCATGGACGCCGATGTCACGGTCATCAATCAAAAGCCCGGCCGCTTCATCCTGCGCGATAATGAGAATACCGAAGTCGTCGCAAATGGTCTGCTGCAACCCGCTTTCTGCCTTCGCGCCGGCATACGGCATGAGGCCACGGCGTCGATCCTGCCGCAGGCTGTTGCCGCCTGATTCTGCGTTCGATCGGACCACTCATGTTGCGTCAGACTTTCGAGCATCGAGATCGCAGCACCGACGCCGGACAGGGCGTCGGTGCGCGGCTGCCGCGCAAGGAAGACGATCGCTTCATGCGCGGGCGCGGCCAGTATGTTGGCGATATTCGTCTCGCCGGCCTGCAGGACGTCGCCTTTGTCCGCAGCCCGCTCGCCCATGCGCGGATCAAAGCGATCCACATTCCTGAGCGCTATCGCGGCGCAGTCTTCACGGCAGCAGATCTCACAGGGGTCAAGCCGATCCGCGCCGTCTCCGGCCTGCTTGGCTTCAAAGTGTCCGAGCAGCCTGTTTTAGCAACGGAAAAAGTACGTCAGGTCGGCGAGTTGGTCGCGATGTGCGTTGCCTCCACGCGCGCCGAGGCCGAGGACATCGCCGCCTCCGTGACGCTCGACCTCGACGAACTGCCGGCCGTTCACGATATGCTCGACGCGCGTGCGGCGGGCTCAGCGCTGGTGCACGAGCATTGGGGCGACAACGTCTTTCTCGAAACGTTCTTCGAGATGGACATATCAGCAGCGTTCGACGCGCCGATCAAGATTACGCGCGAAATCTCGACCGCCAGGCAATGCATGTCGCCGCTCGAAGGCCGCGGCGTCATCGCCAGTTTCGATCATCGCCTCGATCAATTGACGCTGCATACTGGCAGCCAGATGCCGCATATTGTGCGCAACGGTCTGTCGGATTGCCTTGGTCTGGAGCAGGGTCGTATCAGGATCGTGTCGCCGGATGTCGGCGGCGGCTTCGGCCATAAAGGCATCCTCCTGCCCGAGGAAGTCTGCCTGTCATGGCTGACAATGAAACGCGGCCACCCGTTGCGCTGGATCGAGGATCGCCGCGAACATCTCGTCGCCAGCGCCAACTGCCGCGAACATCACTACACCATCACTGTCTATGCTGATCGCGACGGCACGCTGCGCGGTATCGACTGCGAAGCCACCGTCGATTCCGGCGCCTATTCGTCCTATCCGTTCTCGGCCTGCCTCGAAGCAGCCCAGATCGCGAGCATTTTGCCCGGCCCTTATCAGATGCCGGCCTATCGCTGCCGCACGTATTCCGTCGCCACCAATAAATGCCCGATCCTGCCCTATCGCGGCGTCGCCCGCACCGGCGTGTGCTTCGCGCTCGAACTGATGCTTGACGCCATTGCCGTCGAGACCGGGCTTGAACCCGGCGAGGTGCGACTGCGCAATCTCGTACGGCCTGAGCAGATGCCGTTCGACAACATCACCAACAAGCATTTCGACAGTGGCGACTATCCGCAGGCCATGCGCCGCGCACTGGATGCGATCGATATCGGCGCTGTTCGCGCACGCCAACGCAAAGGCGAACCCGACGGCCGCAGGATCGGCGTCGGCCTGTCGATCTATTGCGAGCAGGCCGCGCATGGCACGTCGGTCTATGCCGGCTGGGGTATCCCGATGGTGCCGGGCCACGAGCAGGCCCATGCGCGGCTGACACCGGATGGCGGCCTTGAACTTCGCGTCGGTGTCCACTCGCATGGTCAGGGCATGGAGACGACGCTCGCGCAGGTCGCCAACGAAATTCTCGGCGTCGATGTCGCGAAAGTCCGGCTTGTGCATGGCGATACGGCGATGACGCCTTATTCGACCGGCACCTGGGGATCGCGCGCGATGGTGATGGCAGGCGGTGCTGTTGCTGCGGCCTGCAGCGAACTCGGTGAGCGTGCCAAACGGATCGGTGCCAAGCTATTGCAGGTCAGCGAAGACGACGTGATTCTGCAGGACGGCCGCGTCCGATCGACGAGTGGCGAAGTCAGCCTTCAGGAGATTGCCCACACCTGGTATCGCCGCCCGCAGGATTTGCCGGCCGATGTCGATCCAGCCGGCCTCGAAGTGACGGGCGGCTATAAGCCACAGCGCGACAGCGGCACGTTCAGCTATGCGGCGCATGCCGTGATCGTTGCGGTCGATCCAGAACTCGGCGATGTCGAAATTCTCGATTATGTGATCGTCGAAGACGGCGGCGTACTGGTCAATCCGATGATCGTCGATGGCCAGATATTTGGTGGCCTCGCGCAGGGCATTGGCACTGCGCTGTATGAGGAGATGCCGTTCGATCGTGCCGGTCAGCCGCTGGCAACGACGCTTGCTGATTATCTGCTGCCAGGCCCGGCCGAAGTGCCCGAACCGCGGCTCGATCATATGGAAACTCCGTCGCCCTACACGCAATTCGGCGTCAAGGGCATCGGTGAAGGCGGCGCAATCGCGCCACCCGCCGCAATCGCCAACGCCGTCAACGATGCGTTGCGACCGCTCGGCGTGCAGATGCTCCATTCGCCGATCTCGCCGCATCGTATCGTCTCGGCGATCATCGCCGCGCAACAGGCCAATATTGCCACCGAGAGGTCGGTGGCATGAAATCAGCGCCCTTCACGTATGAACGCCCGAATGACATCAGTGGCGTGCTCGCTTTGATGGCCATGCCCGATGTGTCGACCAAGGTCATGGCCGGCGGACAATCGCTCGGCCCGATGCTCAATCTGCGTCTGGCAGCACCCGATGTGATCGTGGATATCACATCACTTCCCGAACTGAAGCGCGCCGACACCGACAATGGCGATCTCATTCTCGGCGCTTGCGTCACCCATGCCGATATCGAAGATGGTCGAACCTCGGATGTCACGCGCGGTGCGATGCAGCGCGTTGCCTCGGCGATTGCCTATCGTGCGGTTCGCAATCGCGGCACCATCGGAGGCTCGCTGAGCCATGCCGATCCATCAGCCGACTGGGTCTCGGCACTGGCGGCACTCGGCGCGACGCTGATGCTGCAGAGCGCCGATGCCACGCGGCATGTCGCGATGGTGGACTTCGTGCTCGGCGCGCTGGAGACATCGCTGAAACCCGGCGAGATCGTCGTGTCCATTCGCATCCCTCCACTGCCCGCATCAGCGCGATGGGGCTATGCCAAATCGTGCCGCAAGCCCGGCGAATTCGCGCATGCGATCGGCGCGGTGTTGATCGATCCGGATGCGGCAACGGCGCGCGTGGTCATCGGCGCGATCGAAGCCGCACCGATTGTGATTGGCGACGCAAGCGAATTGTTCGGTGGCAAGATCAACGGCGGTTTCAAGCAGGCGTTCGACGTCCGCGTCGCCGATCGTATCCTCGCAGCGGCTGGTCTCACCGACGCCGCCGATCGCCAAATCCATATTGCGATCTTGCGCCGCGCCGTCGCTGAGGCCGCCGCATGACGATGCTTGAATTGAAAGTGAACGATCGCGCGGTTCATCGAGCCGTCGAGCCACGTACGCATCTGGCGGACTTTCTACGCGATGGCCTCGATCTGACTGGAACGCATCTCGGTTGCGAACATGGCGTCTGCGGTGCATGCACGATTCTGATCGACAATGTGCCTGCAAGGTCTTGCATCACCTTCGCCGTCACCTGCGGCGGTGCTGCCATCACCACCATCGAAGGGCTCGACGACGATCCCATCACGACCGAATTGCGCGCGGCTTTCACGCGCGAGCATGCGCTGCAATGCGGCTATTGCACGCCCGGCATGCTGGTCTCGGCGCGCGATCTGGTGCTTCGCCTCGACGCGCCCGACGATCATCGGATTCGCGTCGGCCTCAGCGGCAATCTCTGCCGCTGCACGGGCTATGTCGGCATTGTGCGCGCAGTGAAATCCGTCATTGCGGAACGCCGCGCGCGCGGAATCACGGCCGTGCCCGATGGCGGGCGGAGTACGCTCGGCCCGGCCGGCTCCGGCCATGCCATTGCGGCATCACTGCCGTCGACAATCGCCATCCCGCGGATCGCAGATCCCGCATCGATCATTACTGACATTCCCGATTTCACGCCTGCGACGGTGATGCAGCAAAGTTTCACGGTGCCGCATCCGCCGGAAACGGTGTTTGCATTCTTCGACGACATCGCCGCCGTCGCGTCATGCCTGCCCGGCGCGACATTGACCGGCACATCGACGCCCGCGCGCGTCGATGGGTCGTTCCGCGCTAAGGTTGGTCCGATCTCCGCAAGTTTCGAAGGCGCGGCGCGCATCGAACGCGATCCGGCGACACGATCGGGCCGCATCATCGGCATCGGCCGCGACTTTCGCAGTCGCTCGCAGACCCAGGGTGAAATTCGCTATCGCGTTTTGCCGATCGAGGATGGGACGTCCACGCGCGTCGAATTGTCGATCGGCTACAGCCTGCGCGGCATGCTGGCGCAAATCGGCCGCTCCGGCCTGATCCGCGATCTCGCGGCGCGGCTGATCGCCGAATTTGCCGGCAATCTCGATAAGCGGCTGTCGGGTGGCGATGCACACGCCGCAACCGATGCACCGGCCGCCGATCTCAATCTCGTTTCGCTTGTCGTCGGACTCATTCGCCAGCGCGCGGCATCCTTGCTGCGAAAATGGGGCGGCAAGAGCGGCGGCGGGCCATAACCATCGACGATTGCGCCACAGAGCGCGGCGGCGAACTTTGATACTTTCGGATCAATCGCGTCACAATGGAGAACACCATGACTGGATCGCTGACACGCCTCTCGCTCGCGACATTGACCTTCGCGTTTCTTGCAAGCACTGCATACGCCCAGACCATCAAGATTGGCGTCAATGAACCGCTGACCGGCGCGTTCGCCGCGTCCGGCACCTATGTCGTCAACGGTGCGAAGATCGCCGCCGACGAGATCAACGCCAAAGGCGGCGTGCTCGGCAAGAAGATCGAACTCGTCATCGAAGACAACAAATCGAACCCGACCGAAGCCGCCGCAGTCGCTGAAAAACTCATCACCAGCGACAAGACGCCGGTGCTGATGGGTGCATGGGGGTCCAGCCTGACGCTCGCCGTGATGCCAAAGCTGATGGACTACGAAACCGCAATGGTTGTCGAAACCTCGTCCTCCGGCAAGATCACCACCTCAGGCAACCCTTACATCTTCCGCATCTCGCCGCCGTCATCGGTGGAGGCGACCGCCTTCGCGCCGATGGTCGAGAAAATCGGCATGAAGAAAGTTGATTTCCTTGCCATCAACAATGATTGGGGCCGTGGCACGGTCGATGATTTCGGCAAGATGCTGAAAGAAAAAGGCATCACGATCGGCATGGCCGAAATGATGGACCAGTCGGCGCAGGACATGAGCGCGCAACTGTCCAAGCTGAAAGCCTCCGACGCCGACACCATCATCGTCACCACGGCGGTCGATCAGTTGACGCTGATCTTCAAGCAGGCCGCAGCACTCGGACTGAAAAAACGCATCATCACGACAGGCGGATCGCAAAATCCCGACCAGATCATCGAGCAGGCCGGTGCCGCCGCCAACGGCACGCTGCACCTGACGACGTTCCTGCCATGGTTTCCCGACAAGACGCCGAATCCTGAAGCGACGAAATACTTCATCGCAGAGTGGAAGAACCGTGGCTTCAAATTTGCCGGTGTGACTGAGAGCTTCCGCGGCTATGACGGTATCCGCACCGTCGCTGCGGCAATCGAAAAGGCCGGCAAAGCCGAACCGGCCGCCATCAAAGCCGCGCTGTGGGATATCCAGATCAAGGGTCTCAACGGCGATATCGTGTTCCAGAAGTCCGGCCCGGCCGGCAAGGAAAGCGGCCAGAGCAAGCCGAACGTCTACATGATCGAAATCAAGGATGGAAAGATCGACATGCCGTCGCTGTGATGACGTAGCTGACGGTCAGCCCGTCATTGCGAGAAGCGGCATTCCTCGTCGTCGAGGAATGCCGCTGCCGAGCAATCCAGTTGTCTTGAGAGAAAACTTGATTGCTTTGCCGCGCGCCAGACGTCGGCGGATTTTCCGAAATTGCATCGACCCACGATGACCGTGGCGGACGAAAGAGAAATCGGATGAGCCAGTTCCTGCAACATCTCGTCAATACGATGATCCTCGGCGGCACCTATGCGTTGCTCGGGATCGGGCTGACGCTCATTTTCGGCATCATGAATGTCGTGAACTTCACGCACGGCATTCTCTACACGTTCGGCGCCTATATGATGTTCCTGATCGTCAACGAACTCGGCATCAATTTCTTCGTCGCACTGCCGCTTGCCGTCATGCTCGGCTGGCTGCTTGGGGCTGCGATCGAGCTGACGCTTCTGCGGCCATTGCGCGGGTCAGATATTGACACCACGATGCTCGTCATGATCGGGGCATGGATCGCGATGCAATCCGGCGCGCTATGGATCTGGGGCGGCGTCGCCAAATCCGTCGCCAGCCCGTTTCCGGATGCACCGCTCGAACTCGGTCCCGTCTCGGTCTCATGGCTGCGTTTGTTCGTTTTGTTCGCTGCGGCATTGTTGATCGTCGTGACCTACGCGCTGATCAATCGCACCAAGCTCGGCAAAGCGATGCGCGCGACGTTCCAGGATAGCGACACGGCATCGCTGATGGGCGTCAACGTCAACCTGATCTACACCTCGACATTCGCGATCGGATCGAGCCTTGCGGCTGCAGCCGGTGCGTTGCTCGGTCCTGTTTACGTGATCTTCCCCCAGATGGGCGATCTGGCTGCTGTTAAAGCCTTCGCCATCGTCATTCTCGGCGGCCTCGGCAATGTCAGCGGCGCCGTCATCGGCGGCTTTATTCTGGCGCTCGCTGAAGAACTCGGCGCAGGCTACGTCTCATCTGGTTATCGCGACGCGATGGGCTTCGTCATCATCATCGCCGTGCTCGTTTATAAACCGACCGGACTTTTCTCGCGAACGGAGCGCGTCGGATGAATTGGCTCACGGCGACGCTCGTCACACTGGCGCTTGCTTCCGTTCCGTTGTGGTTGCGCGATCCCTATCTGCTGAATGCGCTGATCACCACCGGCATCTTCATCATCGCCGCGATGAGCCTCAATCTCTTGCTCGGATTTACCGGGCAACTCAGTCTTGGCCATGTCGCCTTCTTCGGCATCGGAGCTTACGTCAGCGCGTTGACGGCGCTCGGCTTTGATGTCGGCCTGCCCGGCGGCGTTCATATCGTGCACGAGCCGTGGCCACCGATTGCGGGCTTTGCGCTTGCGATCGTGTTGTCGGGCTTTTGCGGATACCTCGTCGGCAAACTGTCGTTTCGTGTTCGCGGCGCGTATTTTGTGATCGTCACGATTTCCTTTGCCGAAGTCGTCCGCTTGATCGCGCTGAACTGGGTCGAACTCACACAGGGTCCGCTCGCGCTCACCGGCATTCCGCCAATCACCATCGGATTGCCCGGCCTCGGCGAGATCGCGCTGCGCACCAAGATGCAAAGCTACTATCTGGTGCTGGTCGTCGCAGCCTTGGCTTACGTGCTGATCGCGCGGATCGTGCATTCGCATGTCGGCCGCGCAATGCGGGCATTGAAAGAAAACGAGACGCTGGCCGTTTCCGTCGGCATCAATGTGACACGCACGCTGACGCTGGCCGCGATCGTCTCCGCCGCGATCGCCGGCGCGGCCGGCAGTCTCTATGCGCATTATATTCGTATTATTGATCCCGACGTCTTCATGTTCCTCAATACTGTGACGATGGTCATCATGGTGATCAGCGGTGGCAAGGGATCGCTGGCAGGTCCGGTCGTCGGCGGTTTGATCTTCGGCCTGTTGCCGGTGTTCCTCCGCCCGATCATGGCCCCCGAAGCGCAGTGGATCGCCTATGGCGTCACGCTGATCGTGATCCTTTTCGTGATGCCGAAGGGCATCGTGCCGTCGCTCGCAGCGCGGTTGAAACGCCACTGGCCGAAAGCGACGCGCTCTGCGCTCACGCTGGCCGAACCCGTGATCAAGGAGCGCGCCTGATGGCTGCAGCATCCGCGTCCGTGCTCGATATCGCCCATGTCGGCGTTCAATTCGGCGGGCTCGTCGCGTTGTCGGATCTGAATTTCAGCGTCGGCGAAGGCGAGATCGTCAGCCTGATCGGGCCGAACGGTGCAGGCAAGACCACCGCGTTCAATGTCGTCACCGGCTTTCTCAATCCGACCAAGGGTGAGGTGCGCTATCGCGGCGCGCCGTTAAGCGGGCGCAAGCCGCATGAGATTGCGGAAATGGGTCTGATCCGCACCTTCCAGCGCACCAGCGTGTTTCCGAACGATACGGTGTATGACAATGTTCTGATCGGCCTGCATCGACGCGGCAAGGCCAGTCTGCTCGAATCCATTCTCGGCCTGCCGCGCTCGCGCGCGTCTGAACGCGCCTTGCGTGCGCAGGCCGACGAGATCGTCGCGTGGATCGGTCTATCATCGCGCGCTGACGATCTTGCGGGCTCGCTGTCCTATGGCGAGCAACGGCTGGTCGGCGTCGGGCTGGCGCTCGCGGCCGAACCGACGATGCTGCTGCTGGATGAGCCGGTCTCCGGCATGAATGCATCGGAGACGCATGCTTTCGTGCGGCTGATCCGCGCCATCCGCGATCGCGGCGTGACCATCCTCCTCGTTGAGCATGACATGCCGATGGTGATGGAGGTCTCTGATCGGATCGTCGTCTTGAATTACGGGCGCATCATCGCCGAAGGAGCGCCCGCCGACATCCGCAACAATCCCGATGTCATCGAGGCCTATCTCGGCCGGAGCGCCCGTCATGCTTGAGATCAGCGACATCGTCTGCACCTATGGCCAGATCGACGCGCTGAAGGGCGTCACTGTCTCCGTCGGGAAAGGCCAGCTCGTCGCGCTGATCGGCACCAACGGCGCCGGCAAGAGCACGACACTCCGCGCGATCTCCGGCCTGATCGCGGCGCGTACCGGGCGGATCACCTTCGACGGCGAAGACATTACGACTGCAACGCCGCAGAAGATTCTCGCGCGCGGTATCGCGCATTGCCCGGAAGGCCGCCGCGTGTTTCCGCATATGAGCGTCGAGGAAAATCTTGAGATGGGCGCTTATCTGCGGAGCGACAGCGCCGAGATCGCAATCGATCTCGCGCGCATCTTCGGCGAGTTTCCGCGTCTGAAAGAACGCCGCAAACAAGTCGCCGGCACGTTGTCCGGTGGCGAGCAGCAAATGCTGGCAATCGGCCGTGCGCTGATGTCGCGGCCACGGTTGATCTTGTTCGACGAGCCTTCACTGGGCCTTGCGCCGAACATCGTCGATCAGACCTTTGACATCATTCGCAGCATCCGCGATGCCGGCACGACGGTCTTGCTGGTTGAACAAAATGCTTTTGCGGCGCTGGAGATGTGCGATCACGCTTATCTTCTGGAGTCCGGCCGCGTCGTACTGTCGGGGCCGGGCGCGGAGCTGCTCGAGAACGAGCATGTCCGCCGCGCTTATCTCGGTGGCTGAGAACTGGATCGCAGCCGGGCGCGCGGATCGGCTCAACCGACAGCCGATCGTGACGGTGCGTGCCGGCGACCTCGATTTAATCGTGTTCCACGATGGTGCTCGATTGCACGCTTGTGAGCGGGCTTGTCCGCATGAGCAGGCTGATCTGTGCCTCGGTCACGTCGCAGAAGGACGGCTGCATTGTCCGCGTCATCTGGCCTCGTTCGGACTGGATGACGGCAAAATCTCTCCGGGATGGCAAAGCCGCAATCTGCGCTGCTTTCCCATCCGCGTTGTTGATGGCGTGGTTCAAATCAATATCGGCGACACATCGGATTGAAGCCAATCCGACATATCGGATTGAAGGCAATCCTACAGCCGTCACGTCCCGCCCATATCGCTAAACTTTCAATCCCACGTCGGTGCAAATCCCGGACTGACGCAGCGCTTATCTTTTGGGAGTGCCGCGATCGCCGCGCGATCCTCGTCGTCGAGTTTCACCTTAAAGGCATCGAGATTGGCTTGCTGGCTTTCCTTGCGCGAGGCTTTCGGGATCGCGGCGACGCCATCCTGATCGAGCAGCCATTTCAGCGCGACCTGCGCCGCGCTCGCATCATGCTTCTTGCCGATCGCAGCGAGCGTCGGATCGTTCGCCATACGGCCCTGCGCGAGCGGGCAGTAAGCGGTGACCGGAATGCCCTTCGGCTTGAGATAATTGCGCACCGCGCTTTGATCGAGCATTGCGTGATATTCGATCTGGTTACACGCGATCGGCGCTTTGATCTCGTCGATCGCCACGCGCAAAAGCGCGACCGGAAAATTGCACACGCCGATGGCGCGGACGCGGCCTTCGTCCATGAGCGTCATCATGGTGTCGAAGATTTCGGCAAGGTCCATCCCTGGTGCCGGCCAATGCACGAGATACAGATCGACGTGTTCGAGTTTGAGTTTTGCGAGACTGGCCTCGAACGCGGCATTGATCCCGTCACGGGTCAAATGATCGTGCCAGACCTTGGTCGTGACGTGAAGGTCCGCACGGCCGACGCCCGATGCGGCGATGGCCTCGCCGATCGGCGATTCGTTGCCGTACATCTCCGCCGTATCGATGTGGCGATAGCCAAGCGCAAGCGCGCTTTCAACTGCAGCGCGGCAGACATCGCCTTGCATCTTGAAGGTGCCAAGCCCGAGTTTCGGCAGGCGAATGCCCTGGGTCGTAATGGTGTCCATGATCTGTCCTGATTGTCGTAAAAAATTCCCGCCGGAATGACACCGACGTTACATAGAAGTTCCGCCCGCGATCAATTGGCGTAGCGCGCGGTTAGATCGCGCGAGATTTTCGAGCCCTCATCGAGAAAGCGGCGGATCGCAACGCCGGCGGCCGGCGTGCAGGTCCGGTAGGTCTGCTGGTATCCTTGATAGCCGCGATTGAATCCGCCGATCAATCGGGCGCGCCTTTGCCCGGATGGCGTTTCCGCATCGGCCAAAGCCTGCATCTCGTTGCGCCATTTCGGCCCGTCATTGGCACCGCATATGCCGCGTAGATAATGCAGCGCGCCGAGAATCTCTGCGAAACGCTGCAGATCGGCGTCGAAGGGCGCGGCCGCATCTTGCGCTCGCACTGGATTGAGGCTTGCAATCAAAAGTAGTGCAGCCAGCAAGGTGAAGAATTTCGGCATCCGAGGGGTATCCGAGGGTCGCGCTGGATATGCCCGCTGCGGCCGGGAACCGCAAGGACAGGCGTGACCCCGATAAGCATACCCTCGGGCGCGATACGTGGGTGGACGTCCACTGTCCGGATCGGATCACGCCAAACGAAAAATCAAATGCCGACGATCTTGCGCGCCGCGTCCACGATCACAAAAAGGCCATCTGTGGTTTTGAGCTGATTGAGATCGTCCGGCGCGATCCATTTGAAGTCGTCATGCTCGTCGTTCAGCACCACCTCGCCGCTCCGCCAAACCGCAGCGTAGGACAACACAACGTAGTGGCCGGGCGCGCCGTCGCGCGGCAGCACCTCGCGAATGCCGGCGAGGCGGATGATGTCGATCTGGATCCCGGTTTCCTCGGATACCTCCCGATTGACAGCCTCTTCCAGCGTCTCACCATGTTCGACACGCCCACCCGGCAACGACCAGCGCCCACGACCCGGATCGTGGGCGCGGCGCACCAACAGCAGCTTGCCGTCCTTGAAAATCGTGGTGCTGGCGGCAAGTTGCGGGCGCGACTTGGTTAGGTCATTCAAGATGCCGCATCCATAATGGCGTCGATCTCGAAGCGATCTTGTTCGATGGCTTTGCCGTTAATCACACCGCCGGCCTGCCCGACCATCGGCCGCAACCAGCCGGCGGCCTGCCCCGCCAGGATTCCGCGGGACGATTCATGACGAACCTCGCGCATGGCGTTGCCGACTGCAACGAGGATGTCCGTCATTGCGGTTGTGAGTGCATCGAATTCACCGCGAACTGCGGCATCGGCCTCCTCATAGGCGGCAATCGCCAGTTCGCGGGCTGTGAAATATGAGGCATTGAAATGCTCGGCATAGGACAAAGGCCGCCATTCCATAAAATCCTGCACGCAATCCGGCACGTCGGGGATCATATCGAGCAGCATCACGGCTTCGTTGAAATGGTTCAGGTAATCCGTCGCAAGACCCGTCTGCGGATTGATATTGGCAGCAGCAAGTTCTGCCGCCGTCGCGATGCGACGGGCGTCCTGAACTTCTTCTTGCTTGCGCGCCGGTTGCGTCATCACAGCAATTTGACGGGCGCGGGTTAATACGAGCTGAATGCAGGAACTTCTTATTCTACAAGACCTTGCCGGGATTCATGATCCCGTGCGGATCGAGCATTGCCTTGATTCCGCGCATCACTTCGATCGCGACTTTGTCTTTGACGCCCGGCAGTTCATCGCGCTTGAGCACGCCGATGCCGTGTTCGGCGGAAATCGACCCGCCCATCCGCATCACGATTTCAAAAACCACAGCGTTGACCTCGTGCCAACGGCCGAGAAAATCCGCCATATCGCCGCCGATCGGCTGGCTGACATTGTAGTGGATGTTGCCGTCACCGAGATGGCCGAACGGCACCGGTCGACTGCCGGGAATGAGCTTCACCACCGCAACACCAGCTTCTGCGATAAAAGCGGGTACGGCGGCGACCGGCACCGAGACGTCGTGCTTGATCGAGCCACCTTCGGGCTTTTGCGCCGGCGAAATCACCTCGCGCAATTTCCAGAACGCCGTCCGCTGCGCGCCATTGGCGGCGATCGTCGCATCGTCGATCACGCCATCGTCGAGGCCGCGTTCGAGAATGGCCTCCAACGTCGCGCGCGCATCGTCACGCGCCGATGAAACCTCGAACAGCACATACCAGGGATGCCGCTGCTGCAGCGGATCGCGGATGTCGCTGCCGTGTCGGACACAGAAATCGATACAGATTTCGGCGAGCAGTTCGAAGCTGGTCAGCGAGCCTGCCGCTTCGCTCTGCGCGATCTGCAACAGCTTCAATGCGTCGTCGGGTGATTTGAGACCCACAAATGAGTCTCGACCGCGCGCGGTTTCGGAAACAGTTTCAGCGTCGCTGCGGTGATGATGCCGAGCGTGCCTTCCGCACCGATGAAGAGATCGCGCAGATCGTAGCCGGTGTTATCCTTCTTCAGTTTCGACAGCGCGTTGAGCACGCGGCCATCGGCCAGCACCACTTCGAGCCCGAGCGCCATTTCGCGGG
>JAYUEY010000024.1:0-4337 GCA_043739005.1 Tardiphaga sp. | reverse complement strand
GCAGGATTGAACAGATTGCCTTCGCGCGATTTGTACAGAACTGCGAAAGACACGATGAGGGAGCGAGGACGTCATGGGTAAGCCGATGTATCGTCGCGTCGTCATCAAGCTGTCCGGCGAATATTTCGCCGGATCGCAGCCCTTCGGCATCGACCAGCCGACCATCGACCGGATCGCCGGCGACATCATCGCCATCACCGAGTTGGGCGTCGAAGTCGCCGTCGTGATCGGCGGCGGCAACATCTTTCGTGGCGTCGAAGTGTCGAGCCGTGGCGTGTCGCGGCCGACCGGCGACACCATGGGCATGCTCGCGACCGTCATGAACTGCCTTGCCTTCGAAGCCGCGTTGGAGAATCGTGGCGCGCCGGCGCGCACGCTGTGCGCCTTCGTGATGCCGCAGATCTGCGAGCTGTTCACGCGCAGTGCGGCGATGCGCTATATGGCCGAGGGCCGTATCGTGCTGCTCGCCGGCGGCACCGGTAATCCGTTTTTCACCACCGACACCACCGCTGTTTTGCGTGCGAGCGAGATCGGTGCGGAGGCCGTGCTGAAGGCCACCAATGTGGACGGTGTCTATAGCGCCGATCCGAAGAAAGACCCGAGCGCGAAGCGGTTCGAGCGGCTAACGCATTCGCAGGCGCTGGAAGGCGGCTACAAAGTGATGGACGCGACGGCATTCGCGCTGGCGCGCGAGACCAAGTTGCCGATCATCGTGTTCTCGATCGCAGAACCGGGCTCGATTAGTGCGGTGATGACCGGCACCGGCAATGGCACAATCGTGGCGGGCTAAATTTTATCCGCAAGAGATACGACACAACAGGAGAGCAGTATGGTGGCGGCAACTTTCGACATCAACGAGATCAAGCGCCGGATGCAGGGTGCAACGGCAGCTTTGAAGCATGAACTCGGTGGCCTGCGCACCGGTCGCGCCTCGGCCTCAATGCTGGAGCCGGTGCAGGTGGAAGCCTATGGCAGCCACATGCCGCTCAATCAGGTCGCGACCGTCAGTGTGCCTGAACCACGTCTGCTGTCGGTGCAGGTCTGGGACAAATCGATGGTCAAGGCTGTCGAAAAAGCGATCGTCGATTCGAATCTCGGCCTTAGTCCCGCGACGGAAGGTCAGGTGCTGCGCCTGCGCATTCCCGAATTGAACGAAGAGCGCCGCAAGGATCTCGTCAAGGTCGCGCATAAATACGCCGAAGCCGCCAAGGTCGCGGTTCGCCACGTTCGCCGCGACGGTCTGGACGTGCTGAAGAAGGCCGAAAAGGCCCATGAGATTTCCGAAGACGATCAGGAGCGGCAGGCCGGGGAGGTCCAGAAGGCAACCGATGCCACGATCAGCGAGATCGACCAGTTGTTGGGCACGAAAGAGAAAGAAATCCTCACGGTTTGAACGCAAAAGATGGTCCGCTGCGTATCTGATGGGATGGCTGCGGCCATCGGGCAGCGGACAGCTTGGAGCAAGTGGTTTGCCGTCGTTGTAATTTCGCGTATTTTCGAGCGGCCGGCGGGATTCCCGTCTCAGGGGCAGCGCGCCAGGAAATGACCATGTCGTATGCTGCCGCACCTGCGCCTGACAAAACCGATCCGCCGGATATGCCGGGCCATGTCGCCATCATCATGGATGGCAACGGTCGCTGGGCTGCCGCACGCGGCCTGCCACGTGCCGAAGGCCATCGCCGCGGCGTCGAGGCGTTGCGCCGCGTCGTCCGCGCCGCCGGCGAACTCGGCATCCATACGCTGACCATCTTCTCGTTCAGTTCGGAAAACTGGTCGCGCCCGGCCAGCGAGATCGGCGATCTGTTCGGGCTGATGCGCCGGTTCATTCGCAACGACCTTGCCACGCTGCATCGCGACGGCGTTCGCGTGCGCGTGATCGGTGAGCGAGACGGTTTGGAAAGCGACATTCGTTCGCTGCTTGGCGAGGCCGAAGACCTCACACGCGGCAACACCAAGCTCACTTTGGTCGTGGCCTTCAACTACGGCTCGCGTCAGGAAATCGCCAATGCCGCGCAGCGGCTGGCTCAAGAGGTCGCAGACGGCAAGCGCGATCCGAAATCGATCACGCCGGACGTGCTCGGTGGCTATCTCGATGCGCCGGATATTACCGACCCTGATTTGATCATCCGCACCTCCGGCGAACAACGGCTGTCGAATTTCCTGATGTGGCAGGCAGCGTATAGCGAATTGGTGTTTGTGCCGATCCACTGGCCGGATTTCGATAAGGCCGCGCTTGAAGGCGCCATCGCCGAATATGGCCGGCGCGAGCGGCGCTTCGGCGGGCTGGCCGCGAAAACCGCTTCGTGACCGACGCGCCCGACGGACCGGCACGACCGCAAAGCGGGTCGCGCAATCTGATCGCGCGCATTGCCGTCGCCCTTATTCTGATTCCGCTTGCGATAGGTGCGGCTTGGGCCGGCAGTTGGGTCTGGGCCGTTTTGGTTGTGCCTGTCGCGATCGGGCTTTTCACTGAATGGCTGCTGATCGTCAAGGCTGCGCCGTCCTCATCGCGGCCGGGCTGGATTGCACTCGGCGTGCTCTATGCGGCGGCGGCCCTCATCGGCTCGCTGCTCGTGCGCCAAGATATTGAATACGGCTTTGTCGCGTTGCTGCTGGTGTTCGCTGTCGTGTGGGCCAGCGATATCGGCGGCTATTTCGCGGGCAGGAGTATCGGTGGCCCGAAGCTCGCGCCGCGCGTCTCGCCGAACAAGACATGGGCCGGCGCGCTTGGCGGTTTCGGCCTGAGCCTGCTGGTCGCGGTCGGCTTCTCATTGGCGGGGCAGGGGCGACTATTGCCGCTGCTGGCACTTGCGGCGATGTTGTCGGTGGTCTCGCAACTCGGCGACCTGTTCGAGTCTGCCATCAAACGCCATTTCGGCGTCAAGGACTCAAGTCATATCATCCCCGGCCATGGCGGGCTGCTCGATCGGCTCGACGGCTTCGTCGCGGCGATTGCGTTGGCGGCACTGGTCGGCTTCTTGCGCGGCGGTGCCGATGGCGTTGGCCGCGGTCTTATGGTCTGGTGAAAAAATGAGCGCAGTTCCCCTCCGTAGTAACAAGCCGGCGGTCACCGGCATTCGTAGCGTCACCGTTCTTGGTGCCACCGGCTCGATCGGCGATTCGACGATGGATCTGCTGCGCGGTGCGCCGGGGCGCTACCGCGTGGAAGCGCTGACCGCCAATACCAATGTGGCGGCGTTGGCCAAGCTGGCCAAGGAATTCAACGTCAAATTCGCCGCCGTCGCCGATCCGAGCAAGCTCGGCGATTTGCGCGATGCACTTAAAGGCACCGGCATCGAAGCCGGGGCAGGCGATAGCGCCATCGTCGAGGCGGCGGCGCGTCCGGCCGATTGGGTGATGGCGGCGGTCTCAGGCGCGGCCGGCTTGAAACCCGCGCTGGCAGCGGTTGATCGCGGCGCGACCATCGCCTTGGCGAACAAAGAGTGCCTCGTTTGCGCCGGCGACTTCTTCATGGAGCGTGCGGCCAAGGCCGGCGCGACCATTCTGCCGGCCGATTCCGAGCACAATGCGCTGTTTCAGGCGCTGGCCTCCGGCGATCGTTCGGAACTGACGCGCGTCATCATCACTGCCTCGGGCGGCCCGTTCCGCACCTGGGCACCTGCCGATATCGAACAGGCGACGCTGGCGCAGGCGCTGAAACATCCGAACTGGAGCATGGGCCAGAAGATCACCATTGATTCGGCGTCGATGATGAACAAGGGTCTGGAAGTGATCGAGGCGGCCTATCTGTTCGACCTATCGCCCGACGAGATCGACGTGCTGGTGCATCCGCAGTCGATCATCCATAGCATGGTCGAGTTCCTCGATCGTTCAGTCATGGCCCAGATGGGCGCACCTGACATGCGCACGCCGATCGCGCATTGCCTCGGCTGGCCGGATCGCATCGCGGGTCCTGCCGACAGGCTCGACCTTGCCAAAATCGGGATGCTGACATTTGAAGAACCGGATCTCGCCCGCTTTCCGGGGCTGCGGCTGGCCTTCGAGGCGCTGCGGACCGGGAAGGGCGCAACAACGGTTTACAATGCGGCCAATGAAGTTGCCGTCGCAGCCTTCATTGCTGGCAAGATTCGCTTCGGCGCCATCGCCCGGTTGGTCGACGCCACGCTCAACGAATGGTCGCGTGGCAACAACCGTGCGCCGCCGGCCTCGGCCGACGATGCAATTTCTGTTGACCATGTTTCGAGAAAAATAGCTGCAACCCTCCTGCCCGAAATTGCCGCAAAGGCATCTTAAAGCGATACAGTTAGGTTAAGGCGTTGGGGGGCAAGGCCTTGTCGGTCTTGCGCGAGGGGTAGTGGATGTCTGACTTTTTTATG
>JAYUEY010000023.1:0-16647 GCA_043739005.1 Tardiphaga sp. | reverse complement strand
ACGAATGCAGCGACGCTGAGATGCGCGTGCCGCCTGCCCAATCCTCGACGCTAGACGTGCAACTCGCGAGCGCCTCATCAGGGTCGCGCGCGCGCAGCGCCCACGTCACATTGGTCAGCCGCGTGCCGAATAGAAACACCGACACACGCTTGCGCGCATCGGTGATGGCATGAAGGAAATGCAGGAATAACCGCGTATATTCGCTCATCGATCCTGAAATATCGAGCAGCGCCACGATCGGTGCGGGCTTGATGATATTGCCGAGCCGCCTGACATCGATGATCTCGCCGCCTGTGCGCAGGCTCCCTCTTAACGTGCGCCGGAGATCGAGCTTGAGACCGCGCGCATCGGGCTGCAACCGCCGCGTCCGCAATTCCGCCTGCGGCAGGCGCATACTGGCGATCGCGCGCGTCACGTCGGCGATCTCCACTGCGCTCATCTGGGCGAAATCCTTCTTCTGCAGGATTTCGCGATCCGACACCGCAAGACGGATGTCCTGCTGCTGCTCGCGCTGCGGCGCGTCCGACATTTGCGGATGCGCCATCGCCTCTTGGACGCGACGTGACGCTGGCGGTGGCTTTTTCTTGGCCTGATCCGGCAGCGGCACAGAATCCAGCATGTGCTTCCAGTCTTCGGCGGCTCGAAAAAACAGATCGAAGGCCTGCGCGAAGATCAGCGCGTGTTCCCGGCGTTTGACGAATACCGATTGCAAGGCCGCGAACATGTCGCCGCGCCGGCCGATCTCGATGCTCTGCAAAGCCGCCATTGCATCGATCACCGCGCCCGGCCCGACCGGCAGTCCTGCGGCGCGCAATGCACGGGCGAAGCCAATGACATTGTCGGCCATCATACCGGTGGGTGGATTGAGGTGATTGATGTCGGTCATGTGGCCTCCGACCGATTATTCGCTGGTCGCGTCTTTCAGCACCTTTTGCAGTGCGTCGCCCTGCATCCGCGCGATGTCGTCTTGATACTTCAACAACGCACCGAGTGTATCACCGACGACCTGGGGCGTCAGAGCGCGCGCATCGAGTTCGGTCAGCGCCGTCGCCCAGTCGAGCGTTTCGGCCACGCCCGGCGATTTGTAGAAATCCTGATCGCGCAGCGCTTGTACGAATTTCACGACCTGCTGTGACAGCTTTGCGGAAATACCCGGCACGCGCGACTTGATAATGGCCAGTTCGCGATCGGCAGACGGATAATCGACCCAGTGATACAGGCAGCGCCGCTTCAGCGCATCGTGGATTTCGCGGGTGCGGTTCGATGTCACGATTACGATCGGCGTGGCAGGTGCTTTCACCGTGCCGAATTCTGGAATCGTCACCTGAAAATCGCTGAGAATTTCCAGCAGATAAGCCTCGAAGGCCTCATCCGCACGGTCGAGTTCGTCGATCAACAGCACCGGCGCACCGGCGGCATCGGGTTCGAGCGCCTGCAACAATGGCCGCTTGATGAGATAACGCTCGGCGAAAATGTCGCTGACCAGCGTGTCGCGATCGGTGTCGCCGGCAGCTTCCGCCAGACGGATCGCGATCATCTGCGATGCGCTGTTCCATTCGTAGACGGCGGATGAGACGTCGAGACCTTCGTAACATTGCAGCCGGATCAACTTGCGGCCCAATGCTGCCGACAGCACCTTGGCAATCTCGGTCTTGCCGACGCCAGCTTCCCCTTCGAGAAACAGCGGCCGGCCCATGCGCAGCGACAAAAACAAAACCGTAGCCAACGACCGCTCGGCGAGATAGCCGCGCGAATTCAGCAGCGTCAGCGTTTCATCGACAGATGACGGCACCTTCGCGGGCACACTCACGCGCGAGCGTTCGCAGCATCGACGGCGCGCTTGGCCAGCACGCCAATCAGGTGGGCGCGATAATCCGCGCTGCCATGCAGATCGCTGTTGAGGCCATCGGCCGAGACCTCGATACCGTCCAACACCTTGGGCGCGAAACGCTTCTGCAGCGCCTCTTCGAATGCAGTAACGCGAAACACGCCATCGCCACCAGCACCCGTGACAGTGACGCGCACGCCGGATGGCAACCGAGCTACGAAAACGCCGACCAGCGCATAGCGCGAAGCCTGATTGCGGAATTTCTGATAGGCGGCCTTTTTCGGAATCGGAAACGAGACTTTCGTGATGATCTCGTCAGCCTCAAGCGCGGTCGTGAACAGGCCCTGAAAAAACTCTTCCGGTTTGAGCTTGCGCTTGTTGGTCACGATGGTCGCGCCGAGAGCCAGACATGCCGCCGGATAGTCGGCCGTCGGATCATTGTTGGCGAGCGAGCCGCCGATCGTACCCTTGTGGCGAACGGCGGGGTCACCGATCAGTGCTGCCATTTCTGCCAGCGCCGGAATGGCTTCGGCGACAATGGCGGACTCTGCGACATCGGCGTGCTTCGCCAGCGCACCGATCACCAGATTGCGGCCTTTGACCTCAATGCCGTCGAGGCCTTCGATGTGGGACAAATCGATGATGTGCGGCGGCGCGGCCAGGCGCTGCTTCATCACCGGCACCAGCGTGTGGCCGCCAGCAATCAGTTTGGCGTCCTCGTTCTTGGCGAGGAGATTGGCAGCCTGCCGGACGGTGCCGGGGCGGTGGTATTTGAATTCGTACATGGGAGACCCTTGCGGAATTGATGCGGCGATCGGGCGCGCTAAGAATGATCAGGCCTGATCAGAATTCTTTGTTCAAGTTGCCATCACTTAAGTCGACATGGCCTTCGCGCCGGCGGCGATCGAGAGCACGATGTTCTGATAGCCGGTGCAGCGGCACAGATTGCCTTCGAGTTCTTCGCGGATAGTATGGTCGCTAAGGTCATGCCCCTTACGATTTACGAGATCCACGGCGGTCATGATCATGCCCGGCGTGCAGAAGCCGCATTGCAAGCCGTGATGCTCGCGAAATGCCTCCTGCATCGGATGCAGCGGCGCACCGTCGGCCGCGAGGCCTTCGATTGTCGTCACGTTATGGCCGTCGGCCATCACAGCCAACGTGGTGCAGGCTTTGACAGCTTTGCCATCGAGATGGACGACGCAAGCCCCGCATTGCGAGGTGTCGCAGCCGACATGGGTCCCGGTGAGGCGCAGGTTTTCGCGCAGGAATTGCACTAGCAGTGTGCGCGGATCGATATTCGCCGCTGCTGGCGTGCCGTTCACGATCATGGAGACTTTGGCCATAAGCACTCTCTTCCCTGCACCGCCATCGCGTGGCGCGCAGTCATTTAAAACCATTCCAAACGCATAATATGGTCCGGCGCGGGATAGGGCAACCGGGGCGGCGGGTCACACGGCGCATGTGAGCCCCGCAGAATTCAGCCCCGCAGCACGCAGCCTCGTCACGCTTAGCCTTGTACCGCTTTCGCGAAATTCGAGAAAAACTCATCGGCAAGCTTCTTAGCCGAACCGTTGATCAGCCGCTGACCAAGCTGCGCCAGCTTACCACCGATCTGCGCCTCGACATTATATGTCAACAGCGTGCCGCCATCCTTCTCAGCAAGGCCAACGACCGCACCGCCTTTGGCGAAGCCGGCGACACCGCCCTCGCCTTCGCCCGAAATCTTGTATCCGTTCGGCGGATCGAGATCGCTCAGCATCACCTTGCCCTTGAAGCGCGCCGACACCGGGCCGACCTTCATCTTGGCGACAGCACGGAAGCCGCCATCCTCGGTCGCCTCGAGCTCTTCGCAGCCGGGGATGCAGGCCTTGAGCACGGCGGGATCGTTGAGCTTGGCCCAGACATCCTCGCGCGGCGCGGCAAGCTGAACTTCGCCGCTCATTGTCATGGCCATAATCGATCTCCTCGGGAAGCGTGCCGTCTGACCGACGGCATCTTTGACTCGTTCCAATTATCGCCTGAAGTAATGCACAGCGCGCGCGAATGCAAAAGCCCCTCGCGCTTTATGACGGTTTGCAATGCAGCGCAGACCAGGATTGGCGTCAGGCAATTGTTTTGGTTACGGTCTGGGGAATCATGAGCACCGCCCTCTCTCCCCTTTATGCGCCGATGCTGTCGAGCGCCGCAATGCGCGGTTTATGCGACGACGGGGCCTATCTGCAATTCATGCTGGATGTCGAATCGGCACTGGCGCGGGCCGAAGCCGACACCGGCGTGATCCCGGCAAGCGCCGTTGGCCCGATCACCGCCGCCTGCAAAGCATCGCTTTATGACATCTCCGCGTTGGCCGAAGCCGCGACCCGCGCCGGCAATCTGGCGATTCCCCTGGTCAAAGCACTGACGGCGGAGGTCGTGAAAGCCGATCCGGATGCCGCGCGCTACGTGCATTGGGGCGCGACCAGCCAGGACGTCATCGACAGCGCGACGATGCTGACGCTGTCGGCCGCGATCGATTTGCTGATTGGCGATTGTGACCGCGCCATTGCCGGCTTCGCGGCTCTCGCCGAACAACACCGTCATACGGCTGTCGTGGCAAGGACTTGGCTGCAGCACGCGCTTCCAATGCCGTTCGGGTTGAAACTCGCCGAATATGCTGCAGCGCTGCATCGTTCGCGCGGGCGCTTGCTTCGGTTGCGATGCGAGGCCTTGGCGCTGCAATTCGGCGGCGCAGCCGGGACGCTGGCTGCGCTCGGGGACACTGGTTTAAAGGTCTCGGAACGGCTCGCCGCAATCCTACACCTGCCGCTACCGTCTGCGCCTTGGCACACCCACCGCGACCGAATCGCCGATATCGCTTCGGTGTTGGCGATCCTGACGGGCACCTGCGGCAAGATCGCGCGCGATGTCTCGCTCATGATGCAGACCGATGTCGGCGAATCCTTCGAGCCGGCAGGCGCAGCACGCGGCGGCTCCTCGACCATGCCGCACAAGCGCAATCCGGTCGCCTGCGCGTCGGCGCTCGCTGCAGCTACGATGACCCCACAACTTGCAGCAACGATCTTCGCCGCGCAGGTTCAGGAGCACGAGCGCAGTGCCGGGCCGTGGCATGCCGAATGGCCGACACTGCCGACACTTTTGCTTGTGACGTCCGGCGCGGTGGCGGCAATCGTCGATCTTGCTGAAGGGCTCGAAATCGATGCCCCCCGCATGGCTGCCAATCTCGACATCACACGCGGGCTCGTGATGGCTGAGGCCGTCACGATGGCACTCGCCGCCAAAATTGGCAAAGCCGAGGCTCATCATCTGATCGAGGCCGCCAGCAAAAAGGCTATTACCGACAACGCGCATCTGCGCGATGTGTTGTCGGCCGATCCAAAGGTCACGACACATCTTGATGCCGCAACGCTGACGAAATTGTTCGATCCGCTCGCCTATCAGGGCGTGTCGCAGCAACTGATCGACCGGTTGCTGGCGTCGCTCACGCCATAAGGAAACGCCAGATGCCGATCATCACCGCCGACGACGGCTGCAAGCTCAATGTCCGCATTGACGGGCGCGACGATGCGCCGGCCCTGATGCTGTCGAATTCGCTCGGCTGCACGCTGGACATGTGGGAACCGCAGGTCGCGGACTTCAGCAAGGACTTCCGCGTCGTTCGCTATGACCGTCGCGGCCACGGCCGCTCCGACGTGCCGGACGGTCCGTATTCGATGCAGCGTTTTGGCAGCGATGTGATCGCCATCCTCGATGCGCTCGATATCAAACGCGCGCATTGGTGCGGATTGTCGATGGGCGGCATGGTCGGACAATGGCTCGGTGCCAACGCGCCGGAGCGTTTCGACCGCATCGTGCTGGCTAACACCGCCTGCCATTATCCGGACCCGACCAACTGGCACAACCGAATCAAGGCCGTGACCGATGGCGGGCTCGCAGCCGTGGCCGATGCCGTGATTGCCGGCTGGCTGACCGAGGGGTTTCGGAACCAAGAGCCTGAGACAACCGCGCGGCTCAAGGCGATGCTGCTGGCTTCGCCCGTCAAAGGCTACCTTGCCTGCTGCAAGGCGTTGAGCACGCTCGATCAGCGCGCGTTGTTGCAGAAGATATCCAGCCCGACGCTGGTGATTGCCGGCGCGCAGGATAAGGCGACACCTGTCGAAGCGGGACGATACATCGCCGATCACATTCCCGGCGCGCGGATGATAGTGCTCGACGCGGCACATATTTCGAACGTTGAGCAGTCCGCAGCCTTCACGGACGCCGTGCTCGGATTTTTGAAAGGATAATCGATGAACGAAGAACAACGCCGCGACGACGGCATGGCGATGCGCCGAAAAGTGCTCGGCACCGCCTGGGTCGATAAATCGATGGCGAACAAGAACATCTTCAACGGCGATTTCGTCGATCTGATTACGCGGCATGCATGGGGCGAGATCTGGACGCGGCCACATTTCGACGAGCGCACCCGCCGCGTGCTGGTGATCGGCACAATGGTGGCACTCGGGCAATGGGACGAATTCAAGCTGCACGTCCGCGCGGCGCTGACCGAGGGCGGCTTCACGCCCGACGATATCAAAGAAATTTTGTTGCAGCAGGCGATCTATTGCGGCGTGCCGGCCGCCAATCATGCCTTTAAGGAAGCCGGCGCAATCATTCAGGAACTGGGATTGCTCGCTGGATAGTCGCTGGATGCAAAGGACTGGTGCGCGTTTTCGGATGTGGCCGGCGAAGGGCGGCGAACCAGCGGCGGCTCCACCACCATCAAGACGATCCCGCCAAGCATCATCAGCAATTCGGCCGCATGCAACCGCATCGCGGCCACCTCGCCGACGCGCGACGCCATTACCATGCTGACGAAACTGATGAGGCCTCCGATCGCCAGCGCCATCGATAGCGCCTCGTCGCAGCCGCCGGTCTTGCGGATCGTGGCGCGCGTGGTGAAGAAGACGAATACGGCGAAGAACGCGACCACCGTCATCTTGCCCAACGCCAGCAGCCACGCCATCCGCGCCGTGCTGAGCCACGCAAGATGCAGATAATCGCTCATGAAGATGGCGACCGCGATGTTCGGCCGGTCGTAAAGCCCGTGCACGGGCGAAATCATGATTTTAAAGGCGACGATGGTCCATGCCGGAATAAAATAGGCCGCAAGCAGCGCCCCATTGAATGTGCTGATCCGCCAGTCCGTCTTCATCATCACATCAATCGCCTCACCTGCCCCGCGATTCCCGCCACGGCTGATGCGGAGCTAACGCTGTGACAATGCGACGGGCAATTTAAACCCTTTTTTAACCTTAACAGACGTTAACGATTGACTCACCGTCGCAGGGAACTGGCACCGGCCGAATTGGCTGCCGAACAAGCAATCCGTGTACAGCCCGAAAAGGTCGCACCCCCGACGGTTGCCGCACCGCTTTGCCGCTGTTACTGAAAATACGACGGATGCTTAACCACGGCGGCGCATGGACTATTTCGCCCAGCAACTCATCAACGGCCTCGTGCTCGGCTCGATCTACGGCTTGATCGCGATCGGCTACACAATGGTCTACGGCATCGTCGGCATGATCAATTTCGCCCATGGCGACATTTTCATGATCGGCGGCTTCATCGCGCTGATCTCGTTCCTGATTCTGGTTTCGATCGGTCTGACCGTGGTCCCGGTCATTCTGCTGCTGGTACTGCTGGTCTCGATGGCCGTCACGGCGCTGTATGGATGGACCATCGAACGCATCGCCTATCGACCGTTGCGGCATTCGTTCCGTCTGGCGCCGATGCTGTCGGCGATCGGCATGTCCTTTGTCCTGACGAATTACTCTCAGATTGCACAGGGTGCGCGCGTGAAACCCGTACCGCCGATCATCACCGGCGGCTACACGCTGCACGAAGGCGCGGAAGGTTTCGCCGTGCGCCTGTCTAACATTCAGATCGTCGTCGTTGTCACCACCATCGTTCTGCTGGCGATTTTCACCTGGCTGGTCGCCCGCACGCGGCTGGGCCGCGACATGCGCGCCTGCGAGCAGGATCAGACGATGGCGTCGCTGCTCGGCGTCGATGTCGATCGCACCATCTCCATGACCTTTGTGCTCGGCGCGGCCTTGGCCTCTGTCGCGGGCATGATGTACCTGCTGTATTATGGTCTAGTCGATTTCTTCATGGGCTTCGTCGCGGGCATCAAGGCCTTCACGGCTGCCGTTCTCGGCGGTATCGGCTCGCTGCCGGGCGCGATGCTGGGCGGGCTGCTGATCGGCCTGATCGAGACGCTGTGGTCGGCCTATTTCTCGGTCGAGTACAAGGACGTGGCCGCCTTCTCGATCCTCATCGTCGTGCTGATCTTCCTTCCGACCGGCCTGCTCGGCCGGCCGGAAGTCGAAAAAGTCTGATCGGACCCGGCGTGAACACAGCCCTGCCAGATACAGCACCCGCGTCGCGCAAGATCGACATCGCGTTCATCCTCAAAAAATCGCTGATCTCCGCACTCGTGGCGCTCGTGCTGTTCTCGCTGATGATCGGCGTCCGCACCGAAGCTGGCCCAACCGGGCAACTGGTCTATGTGACCCGCTTCGGCGATCTAGCGATGATGGTGCTCGTCGTGTTCGCGGGTTCGATCGGCATCGAATTGCTGCGGCATTGGTGGGGTCCGGTTGAGACCATCCGCGTGGTGCCGGAACGGGCGCAGAAGGCCTTGGGTCTCGCCGGTCGGCTGGTTGCGCCAGCGCTGTTGGTCTTCACCTTTCTCGTGCCGGTCATCTTCTACGACGAACGCTATATTCTCGATCTCGGCATCCTGGTGCTGACTTACGTGATGCTTGGCTGGGGTCTCAACGTCGTAGTCGGCCTCGCCGGTCTCCTCGACCTTGGCTACGTCGCATTTTATGCGGTCGGTGCCTATTCCTACGCGCTGCTGGCGACGAATTTCGGCCTGTCGTTCTGGGTCTGCCTGCCGCTCGCCGGTGTCCTCGCTGCCTTCTTCGGCGTGCTACTCGGCTTTCCGGTCTTACGATTGCGCGGCGATTATCTCGCGATCGTCACGCTCGCTTTTGGCGAAATCATCCGCCTCGTCATCATCAACTGGCAAAGCCTGACGGGTGGGCCAAACGGCGTCAGCGGCATCCCGCGCCCGACCTTGTTCGGCATTCCGATGACAGCGGCCGATGACGGCTTTGCGGCACGCCTCGGAATCGAGTTTTCGCCGACGCATCGCATCATTCTGCTGTTCTATTTGATCCTCGCGCTGGCACTCTTGACCAATTGGGTCACGATCCGGCTGCGCCGACTACCCATCGGCCGCGCCTGGGAAGCGCTGCGCGAAGACGAAGTCGCCTGCCGCGCCCTCGGCATCAACACCACCACGACGAAACTCACGGCCTTCGCCACCGGCGCGATGTTCGGCGGCTTTGCCGGCGCGTTCTTTGCCACGCGCCAGGGCTTCATCAGCCCGGAATCTTTTACCTTTCAGGAATCGGCGCTGGTGCTCGCCATCGTGGTGCTCGGCGGTATGGGTTCGCAACTCGGCGTCGCGCTGGCGGCGCTGACCATGATCGGCGGCTTCGAGCTATTTCGCGGGCTCGAAGAATTCCGCATGCTGGTCTTCGGGCTTGCGATGGTATTGCTGATGATCTGGCGGCCACGCGGACTGATCGGCCATCGCGCGCCGACCGTATTCCTGAAAGAAAATCGCGCCATCTCTGCCGACCTAGTGAAGGAAGGCCGCTGATGGATTCGGGCCAAATCCTTTCGGTCGAAAATCTGACGATGCGTTTCGGCGGCATCGTGGCGGTTAATGATCTGTCATTCACCGCGCAACGCCGCAAGATTACGGCGCTCATTGGCCCGAATGGTGCGGGCAAGACCACCGTGTTCAATTGCATCACAGGCTTCTACAAGCCGTCCACCGGCGCGATCCGCTTGACACATGATGATGGTGCGCAGTTCGAGTTACAAAGACTCAACGACTTTCGTATCTCCAAAGTGGGAAAAGTCGCGCGGACGTTTCAGAACATCCGGCTGTTTCCCGGCATGACTGCGCTTGAAAACCTGATGGTCGCCCAGCACAACGCTCTGATGAAGGCCTCGGGATACACGTTTCTCGGCCTTATCGGTATGCCGTCCTTCCGTAACGCAGAAAAGGACGCGATCGATCTCGCGCGCTTCTGGCTCGATCAGGTCAATCTACTCGACCGCGCCGACGATGCTGCGGGTAATCTTGCTTACGGCGATCAGCGTCGGCTCGAAATCGCGCGCGCGATGTGCACAAGGCCGGCGCTGCTCTGCCTCGACGAACCCGCCGCCGGTCTGAATGCCCGCGAAGGCGCGGCGCTGAGCGAGTTGCTGCTCGCGATCCGCGATCAGCACAGCACGTCGATTCTATTGATCGAACACGACATGGCCGTGGTGATGGAAATCTCCGACCACATCGTCGTGCTCGATTATGGCATGAAAATCGCGGATGCATCCCCACAGGCGATTCGTGACGACCCAAAGGTGATCGCGGCCTATCTTGGCGCAGAAGACGAAGAAGAAGCCGTCGCGGTGATCGAGGGCGGCGCATGAGCACGTCCCTGCTCGCCATCCGCAGGTTGCGCGCGTCCTACGGCAAGATCGAGGCGCTGAAGGGCGTCGATCTCGATATTGCCCCCGGCGAAATCGTGACGCTGATCGGGGCCAATGGTGCCGGCAAATCGACGCTGATGATGACGATCTTCGGCAAGCCGCGCGCCCGCGCAGGTCGCATCGTCTATGACGGTCAAGATATCACCGACGTGCCGACGCACCACATCGCGCGGCTGAAAATCGCACAATCGCCCGAAGGACGCAGAATCTTTCCGCGCATGAGCGTGGCGGAAAATCTGCAAATGGGCGCGGACGCCACCGAAGGCACGCCCATTGAGCGCGCGGCATCGCTGAACAGGGTGGTGACGTTGTTTCCGCGCCTGAAAGAGCGGATGACGCAGCGCGGCGGCACGCTCTCCGGCGGCGAACAGCAGATGCTGGCGATCGGCCGCGCGCTGATGTCGCGGCCGCGCTTGTTGATGCTTGACGAGCCGTCGCTCGGCCTTGCGCCTTTGATTGCCAAGCAGATTTTCGACGCCATCCGCGTGCTTAACAAGCAGGACGGGCTGACCGTGCTGATCGTCGAGCAGAACGCCAACCATGCGCTGCGCCTCGCCCATCGCGGCTATGTCATGGTCAATGGGTTGATTACAATGTCCGGCACCGGCGCAGAGTTGCTGAAGCGACCGGAAATCCGCGCGGCCTATCTCGAAGGCGGCCGGCATTAGGATGTGCCTGCGGCGTGTCGCCGCGCTGAACCAGCCTCATTTTGCCGATGACTTCCCCCAGAAATCAGCCGACAATGCACTGGAATAGCTGTCCCCGTCACCCGCTCATCGCGTGAGGATTACGTATGACTCCCTATAAGCTTCTCGGTCTCGCGCTCGGTGCGTCGCTGGCCTTCTCGACAGCGACCTTTGCGCAGGACATCACCGTCGCCGTTGCCGGGCCGATGACCGGCGGCGAATCCGCTTTCGGCCGCCAGATGAAGAACGGTGCCGATCAGGCCATCGAAGACCTCAACGCTGCTGGCGGCGTGATGGGCAAGAAGCTGGCGCTGTTCGTCGGCGACGATGCCTGCGATCCCAAACAAGCCCGTTCAATCGCCGAGAAAATCTCCGGGCAGAAAATTCCATTCGTCGCGGGCCACTTCTGCTCGTCGTCGTCGATCCCGGCTTCGGAAGCCTACGCCGATGGCAACACCTTACAAATCACGCCGGCCTCCACCAATCCGCTGTTCACCGAGCGCAAGCTGTGGAACGTGGCGCGCGTCTGTGGTCGCGACGACCAGCAGGGTCTTGTGGCCGCGGATTACATCGCCAAGAATTTCGCCGGTAAGAACGTCGCGATCCTGAACGACAAGACCACTTACGGCAAAGGCCTCGCCGACGAGACTAAGAAAGCGCTGAACAAGGCCGGCTTCACCGAAAAACTCTTCGAGGCCTACAACAAGGGCGACAAGGATTTCAACGCGATCGTCTCGCGCCTGAAACGCGACAATATCGATCTGGTTTATGTCGGCGGCTATCATCAGGAAGCCGGTCTCATCCTGCGACAGATGCGCGATCAGGGCCTGAAGACTGTGCTGATGGCCGGCGACGCGATGAACGACAAAGAATTCGCCTCGATCACCGGCCCGGCCGCTGAAGGCACTTTGTTCACCTTCGGACCCGATCCGCGCAACAAGCCGACCGCCAAGGCCATCGTCGAAAAGTTCAAGGCCAAGGGCATCGATCCGGAAGGCTACACGCTCTACACCTATGCCGCGTTTCAGGTCTGGACACAGGCTGTGACCAAGGTCGGTGCCACCGATCCGAAAAAGGTGATTGCCGCGATCAAGGCCGGCGAATGGGACACGGTATTGGGCAAGATGGCGTTCGACGACAAGGGCGACATCAAGGCAATCGATTACGTCGTCTACAAGTGGGACGCTGCGGGCAACTACGCCGAGATCAACGCAAAAGCGATGTGATCGTCGGTCTGTCAACGCATTGTGCCGTCACCACCCGCGAAATCGGGTGGTCCTGTATTCCGCGACGCCTATGATTTATTGAGTCCTTGCGGCGTACTGGATCCCCGCTCGCGTGCGCAACAGCGCACTTGGCTGGGATGACGGTCGTGCGTAAAGCTACTCAGCAATTACCCGAAATTCTGCAGCGCCGGAAATGTCTCCAGCAGCCAAATGCTGACATTGGACACGGCCCCTGTCAGAAACCCGATGCCGACCAGAACCATCAGCACGCCCATCGCGCGCTCGACCTGCAACAGATGCCGTTTCATCCGCGCGAACAGCGCCGAAAAGCGTTCCACCATCAGCGCCGCCAGCAGGAACGGAATGCCGAGCCCGGCGGAATAGACCGCCAGCAGGCCAGCACCCTTGATGACCGTTGCCTCAGCCGCCGCGACCGACAGGATCGCCGCAAGGATCGGTCCGATACACGGCGTCCAGCCGAACGCGAAGGCGAGCCCCATCGCATAGGCTCCCCACAGCCCGATGGGCTTGGCCATCCCCAACCGGCCTTCGCGCATCAGCAGCCCGATCCGCGTCAAGCCGAGAAAATGAAGCCCCATGATAATGATGATGATGCCGGCCGCGATCGACAGATAGGCCGAATAGGCGCGCACCAAACCGCCAATCAGGCTGGCGCTGGCACCGAGCGCAACGAACACTGTCGAGAAGCCAAGCACGAAGCACACGGCCGATAGCATCACCGCGCGGCGAGAGACCGTGGAGTCACCCTCTTCTGCGACCTCGCTCACGGTCGCGCCCGTAAGGTAGATCAAATAGGGCGGCACCAAAGGCAGCACGCAGGGCGACAGGAAACTGACGAGACCGGCGATCAGCGCGGCCGGAATGGAAACATCTGAAATCATGGCTTTCATTGCACCGTGATCCATGCGCCGCGCAAGCCCTGCCGGCGCATCCTTCGCGGATGTGATCGCCAGGTGATTTGCAAGTGAACGCGACGTGATCGGCTTGACGCCTCGCCGCGAGCGCGATCATCTCACGCTATGCAAAACCTGTTGACTGACATTGCCGGCGTTCGCGTCGGCCACGCCGACGACGCCAAACTCGCCTCGGGCGTGACCGCGATCATCTTCGATCAGCCTGCTGTAGCCTCGATCGACATTCGCGGCGGCGGACCGGGATTGCGCGATTGCGCGCTGCTCGATCCCGTCAATACCGTGGAGCGGATCGACGGCATCGCGCTGTCGGGCGGTTCGGCGTTCGGGCTCGATTCAGGTAGCGGCGTGCAAGCGTACCTCGCCGAACAGGGCCGCGGCTTCAATGTCGGCACCGCGACAATCCCGATCGTCCCCGGCGCGATCCTGTTCGATCTGATGAACGGCGGAAACAAGACGTGGGGTCGGTTTTCGCCCTATCGCGATCTCGGCTACACGGCGGCGTCCAGCGCATCACACACGTTCAAACTCGGCAGTGTCGGCGCAGGCATCGGTGCCACGACAGCCACGCTGAAAGGCGGACTGGGTTCAGCGTCGGCGACCTTGCCGAACGGCATCCGCGTCGCGGCGCTATGCGCCGTCAATGCGATCGGCAGCGTGACGATCGGCGACGGCCGCCATTTCTGGGCCGCTCCGTTTGAGGTGAACGATGAATTCGGCGGCCACGGACAGCCGGCACATTTCACGCCGCAGATGCTCGCGATCCGCATCAAGGGTGGCCTCGCGGCGAGCTCGATCGAGAACACCACGCTGTGCGTCGTCGTGACCGATGCGATCCTCACCAAGCCGCAAGCCAAGCGTTTGGCGATCATCGCCAATACAGGGATGGCACGCGCGATCTATCCGGTCCATGCGCCGCTCGACGGCGATGTGATGTTCGCCGCTGCAACAGGCGTGAAGCCGATCGATCCTTTGGCGGGTCTGACAGAATTGGGCGCGATCGCGGCGAACGTCGTCGCGCGAGCGATCGCGCGCGGCGTCTATGAGGCGACAGCGCTGAACGTGCCGAACGCGCAGCCGGCATGGCGCGACAGATTTGGCTAAGTTATATGCCGTCCATCGAGGCCCGCACAACGTGATTCCGGAAGTCGCAGCCGGCATTGCCGACACGCGACTATCCGGAATCGGTTCGAGATGAACATCAGGAGATTCCGGGTTCGCTCCCGCCAAGTGGCGTCAGCGCCCCGGAATGATGTTTACGCGCTGACCGACAGTGTCGATCCGCTTGCCGCCGCGCTCACCTGCGCCTGTTGCGAAACGACCTGCCCGACGTTTGCATAGGACGACGACGCCTTGCGGGCTTCCGCCGAGGCCGCATTGGCGTCGTCCAGCGCCTTGAGCAGCGGATCGGCCTGCTCACTCGCGCCTGCTGGCTTGGCGTGATGCGGGTGTTTCGACTTGCCGCCTTTCAGCGCGGCGCTGAGTTCGTCGAGCCCGACCTTGCCGTCGCCGTCCGTGTCGAGCTTACCGAAAACCTTGTCGGCATTCGCCGTATTCGTGCCGCCCGCGCCGAGCGCCTTTTCAAATTCGGATTTCGTGATGCTGCCGTCGCCATTGCCGTCGATCTGGTTCAACAGGTCCTTCAGCGCCTTTGACTGACTCTTGGTCGAAGTCGTGGACGACGACGATGTCGACTGGCTCTGTGCATCGAGCAACGCGCTCAACGTTTCCGGTGACACGTTGCCGCTTTGCGCTGATGCGCCCGGCACACTCGCTGTCGACGCGCTCGACGACGCATCTGATGATGCCGATGTCGTCGCGCTGAAATTCGATGATTGCGGCGATGACGTCTTGTTCGACGACGTCAGCGATTTCAACAGATCGATCGCCGACGCGGCAGCTCCAATCGCGAATAGCATGGCACATCCCCTTGAACCGAATATCGCGTTAGACGTAGCAACCGGCGTGCCATTAAGAAAACTCATGAAAATCAGCTATTTTTGTCATTTGACTTGGGTGTCGTCCCGGCAAAAACTGCCGCAGACGGGCACTTCTTGCCGCCGCTGATTGCCCGATATATCGCGGCGTGATAGCCGATCAGTCCCCGCACGGAATGCGGATCGCCGATTCAGATTGTTATGGGAACGCCGCTATGAGCCAGAGTTTCACACCCCGCCCGCTCGTCATCGCGCCGTCGATTCTGGCGTCGGATTTTTCCAAGCTCGGCCAGGAGGTGCGCGACGTCGATAGCGCCGGCGCGGACTGGATGCATCTCGACGTGATGGACGGACATTTCGTGCCGAACATTTCCTACGGGCCGGATGTCATCAAGGCGATGCGACCGCATTCCAAGAAGATTTTCGACGCGCATCTGATGATTGCGCCGTGTGATCCCTATCTCGAAGCCTTCGCAAAAGCCGGCTGCGATCACATCACGGTGCATGCCGAAGCCGGGCCGCATCTGCATCGCTCGCTGCAAGCGATCCGCGCGCTCGGCAAGAAAGCCGGTGTCTCGCTCAACCCCGCGACGCCGTTGAGCGCAATCGAATATGTGCTCGACATGGTCGATCTGGTGCTGGTGATGTCGGTGAATCCCGGCTTCGGCGGACAGGCGTTCATTCCGGGCATGCTCGCAAAGATTTCGGATGTCCGCGCGATGACGGCTGGCCGCCCGATCGATATCGAAGTCGATGGCGGCATCACGCCTGATAACGCCGCTGCCGTTGCTGCTGCCGGAGCGAACGCGCTGGTCGCAGGCTCGGCAGTTTTTAAAGGCGGCACGCTGGAAGCCTATCGCACCAACATCTCGGCGATCCGCAATGCCGCTGCAGGCGCAAGAGGCGAGATGGTTTAGCCAACCAACTTTGATCAATCGTATTATAAATACTTCGCGTCATCTCCGATCATCAGGTCACGAATGCCGTTTGGCACCGGAAACCCGTAGCCTGTCGCATCTTCGGTCCATGCCAGCCGTCCCGACTGATGTTCGTGGCTGCAATATATCTCCGAGCCAACCATTTGAAGAGCAACAATGAGCGCCTGCATGGCGTCGATGCCGCAACCGACATTGCTGCGCGTGCGATCCGGCCAATTGATTTCCCAACGGCATCTCCATGCCTGCTGGTCTAGGACCGGCCAGGATACGGACACAGCGACGTCAACGAGAATATCATTGCTGCTAAGTTTCAGAATGCGCGTGACTGCCTCAGTCATGATTAGAACCTCAACTGAGGGATCGATCGGCCGCTCAAACATGCCGCATATCGTTCCGCAGCTTGGGCCCAACACAAAGCAGTCCTAACGAGATTGCAAGTGATCTTGTCGCGGGCGTATTGCGCTTCACAAATTGCTTCATTTCCGCGCGC
>JAYUEY010000022.1:0-47491 GCA_043739005.1 Tardiphaga sp. | reverse complement strand
AGGCGCTGCCGCGCCGCCGCACCAGCACGAGAATATCGCCATAGCTCAGCGCGCGACGACGGCCGATCGGACCCGTTTGCGTGCCGTCCGCAATCAATTGCCAGATTTCGTCTTGAACGCGCTGCGCGAGCTTAACCTCAGGGCTTGTCGAGGACGTCGCGTCGAATGGCGCGCGCCAGCCTTCGATATCCTCGCGCGCATCTGCGACCTGCAATTCCCACAGATCGATCTGCGACGGACCGGCATCGGTCAGCGCATTGTGAATTGGAAAGCCATTCTCGACCGCATGGATACTTTTGAAGATCGCCTCGTCACGGAACACATGATCGACCGAATCGAGAATCGCTGTGCCCGAGCGAAACGAATAGTTAAAATCCACGGGATCGAAGGTCAGCCCCGCGCCCTCGAATTGGCTCTTCAACGATCTGCGCCGCGAATCGAATTCACGCGGTGCCGCGCCTTGAAACGAGAAGATCGATTGCTTCTCGTCGCCGACCGCAAAGATCGTGCGATGCACGTCGCGCGCACCGGCACCTGTCGTGAATTCCGAAATCAAATGCGCGACGATGTCCCATTGCCGCGGGCTGGTGTCCTGCGCCTCGTCGATCAGCACATGATCGACGCCGCGATCAAGCTTGAAATGCACCCAGCCGGACGAGACGCGCTTCAGCATCTCAAGCGTCTTCTCGATCAGATCGTCAAAATCAAGCAGGCCCCGCTCACGTTTTTCGCGGCGATAATGCCCGGCGACGCTAGAAGCGATCACCAGCAGTGCCTGCGTGCGGTCGCGCATCGCAATGGCACTGCGCGCGGCGAGCAACGGTGCGAGCCGCTCGGCTTCGGCGGCGAGTTTTTGCGCAAGGCGAAATTCTTTGGCCGCGAGCGATTTCGTGATGAGCGACTTGCGCGGCTCCAGCGTGTCGGTGAGAAACACGCTGAGATATTTGTCGCGTTGCGCGTCGCCCGTCAAACCGAAAGCGTTACGCAGCTTGGAGCCCTGCTTTCCGTCGGAAACGGTGCCGCTTTCGAACACATCGGCCGCCTTGAGCCAACTCGATCGCGGCAGATGCGGTCCATCGAGAATGTCCCGTTCGATCGAATCAATGCTGTCGGCTGGATCGATGCCGAGAACTTCGGAGAGTTGCGCCATCGCTGTCGGCACATCTCCGGCGCGATCAATCCAGGCGAGAAAATGATCGCGGCTCAACGTCGCCTGCCGCACCACGTCGCGAAACGTCACATCGGCCGCCGACGTCATTGCGGTCGCCAGCGCCTGCCCTTCGGCACTCCCCGGTGACGCGGAGGCTTCGAGCAAAACTTTCAAGCTGGCGCGCTCCAGCATGTCCTTCTGGTCACGATCGTCCATCACGCTGAAACGTGCGGGCACATTGGCCTCGAACGGAAACTGCTGCAGCAACCGCGTGCACAGCGCATGGATGGTCTGGACCTTGAGGCCGCCCGGTGTCTCCAGCGCGCAAGCGAACAATTCTCGGGCGCGCATGCGGATTTGAGGCGTTGCATTTGCGATGCCGGAATCGCGGATTGCCGCATCGAGATGCGTGTCATCCAGCGTGATCCAGTGGCCGAGTGTCTTAAACACACGCTCGGCCATGTTGGCGGCGGCGGCCTTGGTGAAAGTAATGCAGAGAATCTTTTCAGGCTGCACGCCGCTCAGCATCAGGCGAATGACCCGCTGCACCAGCACATGCGTTTTGCCGGAGCCGGCATTCGCCGAGACGAAAGCCGACGACGACGGGTCCGACGCCCGCGCCTGCCGCGCCCGCGCTTCGTCAGGGATCGCGCGTGGGCTGCTCATGTGTCGCCTCCGCTGCCGCCGGCGGCCGACCATTCCTTGATGCGCGCGAGGTCATCATATTGCCCGTAGCGGTTCGACCACATCGGCAAGTCGAGCGATTTATACGGCGTCGTCTCGTCCTCGAATTTGCGGATCAGCGCTTCGAGTTTGTTGCGCGCCTCCTGCGCGGCCTCGTCGGGAAACTGCGCTTCGGAATTGCGGTCGCGTTTCAGATCGAGAATCTTTTCTTCGCCCGGCGGCGTGTTGCCGCTGAGGCGGACATAGACGAGTTCGCTAACAATCGAACCGGCGTCGATGCCGTCGAAGCCGCCTTCGCGCAAGATCGCGGCTTCGAGCGTCAATTGCGGCGACAGCCCCATCGCGACCTGCTTGCCGGTCGGCGGATTTCCAGTTTTATAATCGACGATCGCAAAGGTGCGATCGTTGCGCCGCTCAACACGATCGGCGCGCGCGGAGAGATGAAACACGCGGCCGTCACTCAAGGGAATTTCGATGCTGCCCCGCGTTTCTGCGATGATGTTTTTCGCATTGAGGCGGCGGTCGATCTCCCACGTCGCGAACCATGATGCGATGCGCAGATACCGCGGCCACCACAGCGCCCGCGCCTCCGGCCGGTCCATCAGCGGCGCGAAATGTTTACGCCCCGACTCTTGCAGCGCTGCGACAACATCCTCCGGCAAAGCGTCAGGACAATCGGTTGTGAAATCGCCAAGTGCATTGTGGATCGCCATGCCGCGATCCGCAGCCGACAGCGGCATGTCGACAGGATCGAGCGGCTGCAATTTGAGAATGAACTTCGCATAGATCGTGTAGGGATCGCGTAACCAGTCCTCAATCGCCGTTACAGACAGACTCAACGGCCGTGCCGCGCGCGGCGGTGTCGGCTGCGGCTGCTTGCAGGGTTCGACTTTATCGGGCCTGTCGAGCGACTGCGCGTAATCAAGATAGATCTCGCCCCTTGCATTTGCAGCTTCCCAGCGCGCTTGTCCGGCGACGGCTTCGAGCCGGTGTAGAAATCGCGAGGCCACGGCCGGCGCGCCGCCAACCTTGGCGGCGTGGCTCAGGATGACATCGGGATGGCCGAGCATCTGCGCGAAATCATGCGCGGACAGACCGATGCGGCGCTCCGGCAGATCGAGACCGAGCGCGTGGCGCATCGGCCGGCTCAGCCACGGATCGACGCGCGGCGCGGGCGGCCAGATGCCTTCGACGAGCCCGCCGAGAACCACGCGGTCGGATTGCGTCAGGCGTGCTTCGAGCGGGCCATAGATGCGCAGTCTCGCATCCGCGATTTGTGGACGCCGCACAACGGCATCGCCAAATGCAGCATGAAACACCTCCGGATAATCGCTCTGCGTCACCACGAGGCCGCTTGGCTGATGATCGGCAAGCAAACCGTCAAAGGCCGATGTCAGGGCCTTTCCCGCTCCGCCATCGAAAGCGACAATCACGTCATCATGGTCACGCGACAGTGCCTCGATCGCGGCGCGATGGGCGCGTGCGAAATCAGAAAAGTCATGCCCGTTCGGCGCGATGTTTTCCAACGGCGCAAGCGCCTCGCGCACTTTTGCAATCAGCGCACCGGCTTCGTCGAGCGCGGCATCCTTCAGTTTGGCGCGTGGCTCAGAGCCGTGGATGCTGGACAGCTCCTTTGCGCGGAAGCGTGCCAACTCATCGCGGAAATGCGCGAAATCCTGCGCGAGACCTTGCGTGCCTTCGCTCGGTCGTGTGCCGCGCAGCAGCGCCTGTTCGAGCGTCTGCGTCGCGCGCATCCAGCCGCCGCTCTCGCGGCCGAGCCGCAGAAGCGGATGCTTCAATAATGCCAGCAACGTCGCGGGTTCGAGTCCCTCGCAAGCGGCTTCCGCCACGAGCCGCGCGAAGAGTCCGGACGGCGTGTCCATCAGGCCGTCGCCGCCGGAATCGTCAAACGGCAGATCCCAACGGCCGAGGGCCGCAATCACGCGCCGCGCCAGCGCGCGGTCCGGCGTCACCAATGCCGCCGATTGATTGTTTTCATGCGACTCGCGCATCGCAACGGCGATGGCCAGCGCCTCCATCTCCTGATTGTCTGCGGCGATGACCGCGAGATGTTGCATGCCCGCCGCGATGCGCGTTTCGACGTCAGGTTCGGCGAGCCGTTGATGCCATTGTGCGCTCGCATTTGACGGTCGCATCGCCTCGGATGCCAGCAATTCGCGCGCTTGCGTGGTGGTCCAGCCCAGTTGGACGACATCCTTGCGCGCGATACCGAACCGCGTCAGCAGCCCGTGCAGTGCGAATTGCGGATGGTTCGACGCCGGCGGCGTGTCGCCTGCGCCGCCAATGAGTGTCCATGCAGCGTCGTCGAGATCAGTATCGAGGCCGGGTAGCACCACCGCGCCGTCTTGTAATTGCGCGATGGCGTGAAGGAGACGCGCGGTCGACGGCATCGAGCCGGTCGAACCTGCTGCAATCACCGGCCCGTCATGATGCGCCGCAAGTCGCGCGGCTTCGGCCTCGATCAGATGATCGCGGCGCAATGCCGGCTCGATCATTTGTTTTTCAGCCAAAATCGGCGGCCAAAGATCAGCAGCAATCTTGAGAAAGCGCAGCGTGTATTGCCAGTATTGATCGAGCGCGTCAGGCACCAGCCCGTCCAGCGCACTCCACGACACGCCGCGCGTTGCCATGTCATCCATCAGCCGCGCGAGATCGTTGGCCAGTGCCAATGTCGAAGCCGGTCCACCGATCACCAGAGGCGATTGCATTAGATCGTCTGGTTTCAAGCCCTTTGCCCACGCCGCGATCAGTTGCGCAAGGACAAGCCGTCGTTGCAAACCATCGAGTGCCGGTGCGGTGTCGAGGTCGGCGGACAATGACGATGAGGCGTCCGCAAAAGCGAGTTCGTCCTCGTCGATGTCGCCGAGCGTGACGATGCGCGGCAGGATCGCGGCATCGGTGCCGAGCACATCGAGAAACACCTCACGCGCCAACCGCCCAGAGCGGCGCGTCGGCAGATACAGCGTCGCGGTCGCGAGGCGTTCCGGCTGCATGCGCGCTTCAAAGCCGTCCACGAGCCGGCCATCGACGAGCGCTTCGATCAGCGTGCGAAGGAATGGCGAGGACGCAGGAATGCTGAAAACGTGCATGATAAACCTGATTCGGAATCAGGTTCCATCATGGCATGGCGATAAGGCGTTAGGGAGTCAGGCCACGCTCGCAAGCAGTGCGTCTTCGGCGGCGATGATCGCATCTGGCGTGCCGACATGCATCCACAGGCCGTCCAGGCGCAGGCCGAACAGCCGCCCCTGTTCATTGGCGTGATCGAAAATCCGTGTCAGCGAAAATTCACGATTTGGAGTTTCTTGCGACGCATCTGCGAACAAAGCGGGCGTCATGATCGCAACGCCGGCATAGACGAACGGCACCACTTGATTTTCCTTGCGGCGCTTTAGCGTGCCATCGGCAGCCATCGCATAATCGCCGCTGCCTGCGTAGCCGATGCTGCTCGCAGTCGGTGCCATCAATAGCAAGATGTCCATGCGCTCCGGATCGAAAGCGGCGGCGAGCCGCATCAGATTCGGCTGAACACCATCGACCCACATCGTGTCGGCGTTGAGATGAAAGAACGGCGCGGCACCTAAGAGAGGCAGCGCCTTGACGACCGCGCCGCCGGTGCCGAGCACGACATCACGCTCATCGGAAATCGTCACGACGGGGCTCGTGCGGTCGGCGACATGAGCGATGATCTGGTCCGGCAGGTAATGGACATTGACGATCGCCTGGGTCACGCCAGCCTCGCCGAGTTTATCGAGCACATGATCGAGCAGCGCGCGGCCCGCGACCTGCACCAGCGGCTTCGGCATCTTGTCGGTAAGCGGACGCATCCGCAGTCCAAGACCGGCGGCGAGAACCATGGCTGTGCTGGGCTTGACGGGCATTGTCGATCTCGATGAGCGAAGGAATCTCTGTCGAATCATAACCGCGACCGCCGCATCGGACCAGTCCGATCGCGAGATTCGGCTTCCAACACTTTAGGATGACAGGATGACGAAAACGCGACACGTCACGCGGCGCGATCTTTGCCGAAAGCCGCAGACCGCTTTTCGAAATCGTCGTGTGGCCTCACGCTTCGGCGGTCTGCCCGCGCCGCACGGGTTTCTTTTTCTTCTCACCAGCCTTGATGAAATTGACGCCGAGCTGATCGCCATTCACCCAAGAAAGCTCGCAGCGGCGATAGGCCAGCCCTGTCGAGGACAGCAGCAGGAAGAACTCCTGCAGATTGATACCTTCGACCGAGCCGTCGACAGTGAGCTTCGCGCCGGTCTCCGAGATATCTTCCATCGAGCACTCGCGACGCCAGGTGCCGTCGATGCCCATCATCTGCGCACCGATGCCGCGCTCGAAGGTCACGCGCTCGCCCTTGCGCCGTTCGGTCGCCATCGTCCGTGCTCCATGGCCTCCCGCACCGGATTGCGGGACAAAAAGCCTCGGTGCAGATTAGCTCGCATGAGGTAAACGGACGGTTAAGGCGCGCGGGATCAGGCCGGCGGCGGCACGTTGGCGGCGTACCAGTCGCGCAGATCGGCCAGCACAGGATGCGCCAGCGAGCGCGTCAAATAGGTCCATATCCGCGGCTGATGCTTCAGATATTGCGGCTTGCCGTCGCGACGATTGAGACGCGCAAAGGTGCCGAGCAGCCGCGTGTTGCGTTGCGCCGACATGATCGCATAGTGCTCGGCGAATTGGGCTGGATCGAACGACGCATCCACCGCACGGCGGGCTTTCAGATAGCGGCCGAAAAGTGAGAGTTCCAAGGGCTCAGGCACGTCGATCCGCGCATCCTGCAGCAGCGAGACCAGATCGTATGCGGGCGGACCGAGCACCGTATCCTGAAAATCGATGATGCCGACTTTCTGAATGTCGTCGGCGCGGTCAGCGAGCCAGATCATGTTCGGGGAATGGAAATCGCGCAGCATCCATGTCGCCGGAGCGGCCGTGATATGCGCCAGCACTTCGCGCCACAGCGCGACAAACTCCGTGCGCGTCTCGGCGTTCGGCACCGCGTCGCGATCGAGCAAATACCATTCCGGCATCAGACCAATCTCGATCAGCATCGCATTCGTATCGAATGTCGGGATCGCATAATTCTGCTGCGGCGTCACTGGCAGGACCGTCGGCAGTTCATCGCGATGAAACGCAGCCAGCAGATCGGTCGCGGCCTGATAGCGCTCTGTGATTGGCGTCGGCGGGTCACCATCGAGAACGCCCTCACGACCAAAATCCTCGGTGATGAGAAAACCCGCTTCAAGATCAGCGTGATAGATCGCAGGCGCGGACAGCCCGAGCGCACGCAGGCCATCGGCAATCGCCACGAAGGGCTTGACGTCTTCGGCCAGATGCACGGCCGCGCTATAGGCCTTGCCGTTATAAATGGCCGGCCCGTCCGGCCGCCGCGGCGCGTTCATGAGAATGACCACGCCGTCTTCGCGCGCCAGCCGCGCATAAGAGCGCGTCGAGGCATCGCCGGCCATCCGCTCGCGCCCGGCGTTGAGATAGCGCGCGCCATCGAGAAAGAGCCGTAACGCCGCCAGCCGCGCGACGATCGCCGCAGCGTTGCCGTGGCCCGTGATGTCGGCGGCGCGCGCATTCAGGCCCTGCGCCGGGCGATGGCTCAACGCGATGTCGATGCGATCCGGCGGCAGCAGCATCGGCGCGCGCTCGGGCCACTCGATCAACGCGACGACACCGTCAGGCAATGGCGAAAGGCCGATTTCTTCGAGCTCGTTCGGATCGTTGACGCGATACAGATCAGCATGAAGAAGCTGGAATGACGGCAGGTCATAGCCCTGCACCAGCGTAAAAGTCGGACTCGGCACTTCGAGCGCCGCGTCACCGGCGAGGTAGCGGATCATCGCCCGCGCTGCCGCCGTCTTGCCCGCGCCGAGATCGCCCGACAACGTGATCACGTCGCCGGGGCCGATCAGCAGCGCCAGATCGGCCATCAAATTGGCGGTCGCGGCTTCATTGCCGAGTGCGACCAGGAATGTCTGGTTCTGACTCATTCGGCGGCGTTACGATGCGCTTCCTGATCGATCGGAAAGCTGCATGTCACGGTCGTTCCGGTGCCGACGACGGAATCGACATGCACATTGCCGCCATGCAGTTCGACGAAGGAACGCACCAACGACAAGCCAAGACCCGCGCCACGATGCCGCGAGCCGTTGGAATGGCTTTCGAACCAGTCGAACACCTTGTCCTTCACCTCGGCCGGTATTCCGGGGCCGGAGTCGGTGACGGAAAAGATCACCTTGCGCTCGGTGCGGACGGCGCTGAGCGCAATCACCGAATCCTGTGGCGAGAAACCAACCGCATTGGCGAGCAGATTATAGAGCACCTGCACGACGCGACGCTGGTCGCCTTCAAAACTTCCGATCGCCGGATCGAGCGCGATATGCAGCGTGATGCGGTCGCGCGCAAGCCGGTCCTGAATGCCGGCCGCTGCATCATCGATGGTCTTGCGAATATCGACAGGCCCGAGATTGAGCGACATCGCACCCGCGTCGATCGTCGCCAGATCGAGGATGTTGTTGATGATGGCCAGCAATGCGTCAGTTGAACTGGTGATGTAGCCGACATATTCGCTTTGCTTGGCGGTCAGAGGCCCGGTCGCGGCATCGTTGAGGAAATGCGCGAAGCCGATGATCGTCGTCAGCGGCGAGCGCAATTCGTAGGAGACATGGTGGACGAAATCGACCTTCATCTGGTCGGCCGTCTCCAGCGCCTCGTTGCGTTCGCGCAGCGCCCGCTCGACATTCTCGGTGTCGGTGATGTCCTGGAACGTCAGCATGGTCGCGCCATCGGGCAGCGGCATCGTCATGCAGGCGAGAACGCTGCCGTCCTTGCGCTCCAGCTTCAGCGCCAGTTCGATGCGATCGTCGATCCCCGTGATCGCGCCGCGCAGGCTCTGCCATGCCGCCGGATCATCGAACAGAGGCTGGCACCAGCCTTCGACCGCTTCGATATGCGGCTGCTGCTGCAATTGCTCGACCGGCAGCCGCCACATCTTGACGAAGGCCGGATTGAACAATTGGACGCGGCCATTGCTACCGAACACCGCGACAGCTTCGGCGAGGCTGTCGAGCGTCTCGCGCTGTACGCTGTCGAGGCGATCGTAGCGGCGCTTGAGATCGAAGCTTTCGGTGACATCGTCAAAAATATAGGTGACGCCGCCTTCGGGATTTGGCGTCGTGACGATCGACACCGCGCGGCCGTCCGGCAGATACCAGACATCCTTGGCGGATTCGACGGCACGATAAGCCTCATGCAACCTGGCTTTCCAGTCGCGAAAATTCGCCTGTTCCGGCAGTTTGCGCGCCGCGCGGAGCCGGTCGAGCACGCTGGAATCATCCGGCGCAGAATCCAGAAATACGTGGTCGAGATCCCACAGCCGGCGATAGGAATCATTATAGAAGGCGAGACGGCGCTGCGCATCGAACACCGCGACGCCGGACGACAATTGATCCAGCGTGCGACGATGCGCCTCCGCCATGCGGGTCAGCGCGGCGGCCAACCCAGCCGCTTCGCTGGCATCGATCGCGATGCCGGCACTCCCGCCGGGCACGCGCATCGCCGTCACGTCATAGAGTTGCCGCGCACCGCCGACCACGATCGGCAGCCGTGCGGAAAAGCGGGATACCTCATCGAGCGACCGCGCCAGCGCATGGCGATCATTGCTGTCGAGCAATTCGAGATCGCGGCCTATCGGATCGTCCGGCGTGCCGGCATCGATCGCCTGCGCATAGGCGGCATTGGCGAAGCTGAGCCCGCCATTGGCGCGCCGAGTCCAGACCGGCCAAGGCAGCGTGGCGGCAAGGCCGCGCAACATTTCGGTATCGTCCTGCAACATACGATAGCGTTGCGTCATCTCGGCAAGATCGCGACGCAGGCCGCTGAGTTCGCGCAAGCGCACGATCGCCTGCCCGCCGATTGCACGGCCCATCGCCTCGATTGCACGGCCGTTCGATGTCGTGAGATTCAACGCAAAGCCTTCGCCGGTGTCCAGCAGGGCATCGACGGCATGATCGATCTGCAACGCCGGTTCCGGCGGAAGCCACGCGCCGAAGGCCAGCACGCGCTGCGGCGACTGGGTCGCGGCATCGAACGGAATGAGAAGGCCGACATCGCCGCTGATCTGGGGGCGATTGTCGCCAGCAGGCCATGAAATCAGCACCTGCGGCTCGGCAAACAACAGCGCGCGAAAGCGATCCGCATCGGCTTGTAGGCGCTGCACATCGGCGCGCAACGCAGCTTCCGTCGCGGCGGAGCGGATGCGCGTACGCATCAAGACGATCGCGGCAAACACCGAAAAGCCGAGCACGGCGGCTGCGATGCTGAGAACGACGAATTCCTGGCGATCGAGATCGAGATATTTGACAAAGGCCAGTTCCGCATCCTGCGCGCGGGCCTGCGAGATCGCGGAAACGCCGAGCGCGCCGCCGATCACCAGCGACGTACACGACAGCATCAATCGACGCATCGCTGCGATCACGCCTGACATGGATGGCCCCAAAACACACGACGGCACGACCGGCGTGCGGTGACCGTTTGCGAATCATGTGACGATAACCTTTTCGCGACTCGGGCGTGAAGAGTCCGAAACAGGAACGCTGGTCATAGCGGAAAAAAATGCGGCAGTGAGTCTTTTGGGTGAAGGGGTTTTCGGTCCGAGCCACTGCACCCATCGGAAACACAGCTACCGTCCGGTCGAGCCGAACCCGCCGATGCCGCGCTCGCTGTCCGGCAACGCCGCGACGACATGGAACTCAGCCTGCACCACGGCCGCGATCACCATCTGCGCGATGCGTTCGCCGCGCCTGATCGTGAACGGCTCGGTTCCGTGATTAATGAGGATGACGGCAATCTCGCCGCGATAGTCCGCGTCGATCGTGCCGGGCGAATTCAGAACCGTCACGGCGTGTTTCGCCGCCAGCCCCGAACGCGGACGCACTTGCGCCTCATAGCCCGGCGGCAGCGCGATCGTCAGCCCGGTCGGGATCAACGCATGCCGTCCCGGCAAGAGAACAACAGACGAATCCTCCGCGAGAGCTGCGAGCAGATCGAGTCCAGCCGCATGTGCGGTCTGATAGGCCGGCAGCGGCAGGCCCTCGGCATGCGGCAGCGGCTTGACGTCGATCATAACGCTCATGTGGTTTCCAAAAATATTGCGATCCGCGCGACGAGGGCCTGCGCGACCTCCTGCTTGCTCATGTCGGGCCACGCTTCACCATCGCCGCCGTCGCGCGTCAGCAGATGAACCGTGTTGCGATCGCCACCCATGATGCCGGTGGCGGGCGAAACGTCATTGGCGACGATCCAGTCGCAGCCCTTTCGCGCGATTTTTGCCGTCGCATTGGCGATCAAGTTTTCGGTCTCGGCTGCGAAGCCGATCACGAGGCTCGGCCGGTTCTCGTGGCGTTGCGCAATCGTCGCGAGGATGTCGGGATTCTCGACCAGCGTTAAAGGCTGCATCGCACCGCCGGTCTTTTTGATCTTTTGCCCGCTCTCGCTGGCAACGCGCCAATCCGCCACCGCCGCAGCGAAGATCGCGACGTCACACGGCAGTGCCGCCTCAACAGCGATCAGCATGTCGCGCGCCGATTCAACGCGAATAACAGTCACGCCTGCAGGATCGGCGAGATCGACTGGCCCGGATACCAGCGTCACATCGGCACCCGCGGCGCGCGCGGACGCGGCGATGGCATAGCCCTGCTTGCCAGACGAACGATTGGCAATGTAGCGCACCGGATCGATCGGCTCATGCGTCGGACCGGCAGTGATGAGAACGCGGCGGCGCTGAAGCGTTTGCACGACCGGCGGCCGTAGAAATTGATCAGCAGCATCCGCGATCTGAACCGGTTCGGCCATTCGACCGGTCCCCGCTTCGTTGCGCTCGGCCATCTCGCCCGACATCGGCCCGATCAGCGTGACGCCATCGCGCACCAGTTGCGCAACGTTCCGCGTCGTCGCGGCATTGCTCCACATCAACGGATTCATCGCCGGCGCAAGCAGGATGGGACGGTTGGTCGCGAGCAGAATCGCCGACGCAAGATCGTCGGCATGGCCATGCGCCATCTTCGCCATCAGATCGGCGGTTGCGGGCGCGACCACGATCAGGTCGCTGTCGCGGGCGAGCCGGATATGCCCGGCATCGAACTCGCTTTGCGGGTCGAAAAGGTCCGTATAGACCCGATTATGCGCGAGCGCGCTTGCGGCCAGCGGCGTGACGAATTGCTGTGCGGCTTTGGTCAGCACGCAGCGCACCTCGCTGCCGCGCTCTTTCAACCGCCGGATCAGGTCCAGCGCCTTATAGGCCGCAATGCCGCCGCCGATGATGAGCGTGACGCGCGGAAATGCGTTTTGTGTTGCTTTCGCAATGGCTTGCGTTGGCTGCGCGATACTATTCGAGCCCCCTTGAGCAGCCTCGCGCAGGATCACACGGACCTCGTCCTCGACCGAGCGGCCACTGCGTGCCGCGCGCAGGCGCAGCTCGTCGCGAATGCCGTCGTCGAGTTTGCGGATCGTCAGGCTGGCCATGATGGCAATGCTATCAAACCAACGATAGCAACGCAATCATCATAAACGCCACAGGATAGCAATAAATGTCAGCGCGATCGCCCACAGCGCCAGCGTACTCCAGCGGTTGCGGCGCGACTGCTCGCGGCCGATCGCATCGATCGTTTCTCGCGACAGCACCAGCCCCTCGCGCGTCATCGCCTCGAACTGCTCAAGCGTCGCCACCGATCGCGCGGCGATGGCCGGCAGGCCCGACAGCACGCGGCCGATTTCGCCGGCACCTAATAATGCGCCCTCGATTTTGCCGCGAGGGCCAAGATTGCGCGCGATCCATTCGCGCACCACGGGATCAGCGATGGTCCAGATGTCGAGCTTCGGATCAAACGACCGTGCAACGCCCTCGACGACGACCATGGTCTTTTGCAGCAGGATCAATTCCGGCCGCGTCCGCATGTCGAACAGCCCGGTAACTTCGAGCAGCAGCGTCAGCAGCTTCGCCATCGAGATATCTTCGGCGGTGCGATTGTGGATCGGCTCGCCGATCGCGCGGATCGCTTGCGCGAAATTCTCGACCGAGTGATGGCCCGGCACATAGCCGGCCTCGAAATGCACCTCGGCGACGCGGCGATAATCGCGTGTGATAAAGCCGAGCAGAATCTCCGCAAGGAAGCGCCGCTCCTTCAACCCAAGCCGGCCCATGATTCCGAAATCGACCGCAACCAGCCGGCCTTGCGGATCGAGGAACAGATTGCCGGGATGCATGTCGGCGTGGAAAAAGCCGTCCCGCAGCGCATGACGCAGGAAACTCTGGATTACCTTGCGGCCGAGGTCGACCCGATCGACATTCGCAGCAGCCAGCCGGACATGATCGTTCAGCGCGATGCCGTCGATCCACTCCATCGTCAGTACGGTGTGGCTGGTGCGATCCCAATCGACTTGCGGCACACGGAAGTCCGGATCGTCTTTGGTGTTCTCCGCCATCTCGGAGAGTGCTGCGGCCTCGAGCCGCAAATCCATTTCCATCGCGACAGACCGCGACATCGTCGCGATGATCTCGACCAGCCGCAGCCGTCGCGCCTCGGAAGAATGCTTCTCGGCATTTTCCGCGACAAAAACAAAATCACCGAGATCGCGACGAAAGCGCGCGCCGACATCGGGCCGCAACACCTTTACTGCGACGGATGTGCGAACGCCGTCTTTCTCGACTTCGGCGCGATGCACCTGCGCAATGGACGCAGCCGCGACCGACGGACCGAACACCGCAAAGGCCTGCGCCACAGGGCGTTCCAGCGACGCAGCGATCACCGCTTCGGCCTCGGCTTGCGGGAACGGCGGCAACCGATCCTGAAGACTTTCGAGATCGCGCGCCATCGCGACGCCGACCACATCAGGTCGCGTCGCAAGAAATTGCCCGAGCTTAAGATAGGCCGGGCCGAGCCGCGTCAACGCCCGCGACAATCGCGCGCCGGATTTGACGCCGGGTCGTTCGATCAGCCGCGCGATGCGCAGCGCCATTTGTCCCGGCGGCGGCACCAGCGCGGGATCGACGACGCCGAACACGCCCTCGCGCGCGAAGACGTAGCCGGCGCGAACGAGCCGCCCGATATGCGTCGCGGCTGAAATCACAAACGCCAGCCCGAATGCAGCGCGACAATGCCGCCTGAGAGGACGTCATGCTTGACGCGCGCAAAGCCCGCATAGCGGATCATTTCGGAGAACACCGCAGGCTTCGGAAATTTGCGGATCGACTCGACAAGATAGCGGTAAGACTCCGCGTCGCCGGTAACGGCCTTGCCGAGTTGCGGGATGACGTTAAACGAAAACAGGTCGTAAACTTTATCAAGGCCCGGCACCTCGACGCTGGAAAATTCCAAACACAAAAACCGGCTGCCCGGTTTGAGCACGCGGTAAGCCTCGGCCAGCGCAAGATCGATGCGCGGCACGTTGCGGATGCCGAAGGCGATCGTATAGGCATCGAAACTGCGATCGGTAAACTGAAGCGCCTCCGCATTGCCTTCGACGAAATCGACGCGGTCGTCGAGCATCGCCTTCTCGGCGCGTTCGCGGCCGACGCCGAGCATGCCGGTATTGATGTCACAGACCGTGGCGTGGAAACCGTGGCCAGCTGCTCGTGCGGCGCGGAAGGAAATGTCGCCGGTGCCGCCGGCGACATCGAGCAGCGCGAACGGCTGGTCGCCGCGCGGCGGATTGAGCGCAGTGATCATGATGTCTTTCCAGACCCGGTGAAGCCCGCCGGACATCAGATCGTTCATCAGGTCATAACGCTGCGCGACGCTGTGGAACACGTCGTTCACGAGTGTCTGCTTATCGTCCAGTGGCACGTCCCGGAAACCGAAATGTGTCGTATCGTCAGGCTGGTTCATCGAAAGTCTCTCCGCAGGCGGGACCATACAATGCCCCGCCGGGGTTCGCCACAGCGGCCACGCGGGCACCGCCCATTTCGGCGGACAAGACATCGTGTGAGTTAACAGGACGCAGCCCGGCTTCAAAATGAGTGGCTCGGATAACCCGGCAGCGCGACAGCGATACCCCCGGCCTGCACAAGGTCGATGGGCCCAAACCACCATGACAATCGCCGATCGGGTCTATAACCAGATCGGGTTCAGCAGGCGCTGCACCGATCGTTGCGTGGCGTCGCTTGAAAGGTCATGTGAAGCACCGTGTTTCTTCCACTCTCTGCCGTCATCCCAGACAAACGCGCTCTTGCGTGTACCGATCAGGGAACCAGTATTGCAGAATGCTTTTGCTCTGATGTCACGGAGTATGGGTTCACCCCGTTAAGCCGGGTGATGACGGCTTATCTTGGGGCAAGCTATCGCAGTCGCTGAACCCGCAATGACTTGTAAGAAAGACAACGCACCCGATGCCCGAATTGCCCGAAGTCGAGACTGTGCGGCGCGGATTGCAGCCGGCGATGGAGGGCGCGGTCATCGTGCGATCCGAAACGCGGCGTCGCGATTTGCGGTTTCCGTTTCAGCCGGATTTCACGGCACGCCTGAATGGCCAGACCGTCGTGGCACTCGGGCGGCGCGCAAAATATCTGCAGGCAGATTTATCATCCGGCGACGTCCTCCTGATGCATCTTGGCATGTCCGGCTCGTTCCGCGTCGTCTCGGACGATGCCGCGACGACGCCGGGCGCATTTCACCATCCGCGCAATGAGGATCGCACCCACGACCACGTGCTGTTTCACATGTCGAACGGCGCGAGCGTAATTTTTAACGATCCGCGTCGCTTCGGCTACATGAAGGTGCTGGCGCGCACGGAGTTGGCCAGCGATCCGCTCCTGAAAGACATCGGCCCCGAGCCGCTCGGCAATGAATTTGATGCCGCGATGCTGGCGCGCGCCTGTGCCGGAAAAAAGACGAGCCTCAAGGCTGCGCTGCTCGATCAACGCACCGTCGCGGGACTCGGCAATATCTATGTCTGCGAGGCGCTATTTCGCGCGCGCCTCTCGCCGCGCAGGCTCGCTGCGACGCTCTCGACAAAGAAAGGCGCGCCGACCGATCACGCCTTGCGGCTGGTCGAGGCGATCCATGCGGTCCTGCATCAGGCCATTGCGGCTGGCGGTTCGTCATTGCGCGACCATCGCCAGACCTCCGGCGAACTCGGCTACTTCCAGCATTCATTTCAGGTCTATGACCGCGAAGGCGAACCCTGCGCCACCGATGGCTGCTCAGGTGTGGTGAAGCGTTTCGTGCAGAACGGCCGTTCGACCTTCTGGTGTCCGACTTGCCAGAGATGAGGTATCAGGCCAACCAGTTGTCGACCTGAAGACCCGGCACGCGATTGAACTCCTTTGCGTTGGCTGTCACGAGAACCATGCCGAGTGCGCGCGCATGCGCCGCGATCAAAAGGTCGTTTGGTCCGATAGGCTTGCCCGCCTGCTCAAGAGACCATCGGATAGCAGCATATTCGGTAGCAGCCGGATCATCGAAAGGCAGACTATTCAGTTCACCGAGCAATTGATCCACCGCATAAGTCAGCCGCGGCAATCCGCGCTTGGCACATCCGAAGCGCAACTCCGCGGCCGTGATGACACTGATACATATGGCATCAACGCCAACCTTGCGGATCTTCTTGGCAACTTTCCCCGCGGGATTACGCACAAGATCTGACACGATATTGGTGTCGAGCATGTATCGCGGTGCGGTCAAACGTTGATATCCCGCAAAGGCGGCAGCCCGGCATCGATATCGGGGAACGGCTCGTCGAACGGCTTCATTGAATCAAGGAGTGCCAGTAGCCCGCGTTTTCGAACCGGCTCGATAACGAGTCGGTCGCCGTCGCGATGCATGACGGCCTCATTACCGGGCAACTCGAACTCGACCGGAATGCGAACGGCCTGATTACGACCATTGCGAAACAATTTGACGTGCCGCTGTTCTGCCATGCACAAATTCCTCAGCCTATGCCATCACCATAGGCCTAATCGCTCGACCTTCCAAGCCTCTATTTCCTCACGCAAATGACGCGAACGACGGAGGCCTTCGCCTCGCCGCCGACGGCATTGCTGATGGCGACGTTATTCTTTTTTACGAATTCGCGCACGACGGCGGCCGGCACCAGAACGGCCTGCGAGGCAGGCGGCAGCGGACCAGCAACCACAGTCGGTTTCAGCAGCGCGATGCCGGCGAAGGTGCCATCGCCGTCACGCACGGCCGCGCCGGAAAATCCCAATTCGGGCGCAGGTGACAGCATTGGATCGCCGCTTGCGGCCTGCGATGTTGTCGCGGTCGTCACGCTCACCGCCGCACCGCCACCTTGATTTTGCGGATCGGCGATCCCGGCGATAACAAGTGACGCCGTTGGTGACGAACCGCCGAGCCCGAGTGGCACCAGACCGCGCGCGCCATAAAGCCGCAATAGCGCCAGATCGTGCAATTTGTCCTCGGCAAAGCGCTCGGCATTGCCATGCCCCGGCACGACGATCGACTGACATGCCTCAACCGCCGTGCGATCCGTGATGATGACGCCGTCCGCGCCGACGACCACTCCCGTTGCGTATTCAACCGTCTTGCGCAATGCGGGCACTCCAGCCTGAACGCCCGCCGGAAACGGCGTGAACGCCGACGACATCGCGATCACCACCGGCTCCATCGTGCCTTCGGTGGCCTGATCATAGAGGATCGTCATCAGCTTGACGTCGCCGTCCTTGATCTGGCCACGCACGTAAAACTTCTTCAGCCCCTGCATGCCCGACAGCACAAAAAAATCGGGCCGCACGGCGGTGTAATCGATGCGACGGCCGGCGGGCTCTTTCTTCTCGCGCTCGGCGATGGCGGCGACTGTCGCGCCGACCTCCTTGCGGCGCGAGACCAAAATCTGGATCGTGCCGGTCGTCGAAGCCCAGCGCGCGCCACCGGCATTGCTCGATTGCTGCGGTACCAATTTCAACGGCACGCCGAGCCGCACGCCGGTTGCGGTATCACTGACGATCTTCCAACCGACATTATCCTGCTGCTTCCGGGCGGCATCGGCGAGCAATGCGCGCTGCTGCGGAGTCAGCGCGCCGGTGGTCGCGCCACCATTATTTTTCTGGAATGCCTTGATCGCAGTCGTCATGCGCTCATTGGCTTCGCCCGAGATCGCGCCATTGTAATCGGCGGCCCAGGCCAAATCGGATTGCAGCGCCAGCCGCTCGGCCTGCGCGGCCGGATCGACAGCAAGCGCGGGTCTAGCAGCGACGGCAGCCGCAGCGGACTTCGGCTTTGCGGCAACCGCTGGCGGGGCGGGCGTTGAAGGCTTTGGAGGCACCGGCGTCTGCGCCATGGCGGAAGCCGCGACCAGCATCAGCGCGGTTGCGGCGAGCATCGATCTCATGACACATCCCGTATCTATTGACGGCGCTGCAATGAAGCACATCTGCTGAAGCGGCGACAGCACGACGCCTCACCGGGCACAGGATATCACGACGCGATGCTCACCGCCGATGAACTCGAACGCTATGCCCGCCACATCGTGTTGCGCGAGGTGGGCGGTCCCGGCCAGACCAAGCTGAAAGCCGCGCGCGTGCTGGTGATCGGCGCGGGCGGGCTCGGCGCACCCGCGCTGATGTATCTCGCCGCTGCCGGTGTCGGCACGCTCGGCATCGTCGATGACGATCACGTCTCGCTGTCTAATCTGCAACGCCAGATCATCCATGACACATCGGATATCGGAAAGCCCAAGACCGAAAGCGCCGCCGCGACGATCGCAGCGCTCAATCCGCATGTGCAGGTCAATGCGCATGCCACACAATTAACCGCCGACAATGCGATGGCGATGATCAGCAGTTATGACATCGTTCTCGACGGCTCGGATAATTTCGCGACGCGCTATCTGGTGTCGGACGCCTGTTATCTTGCGAAGAAGCCTCTGATCTCAGGCGCGCTCGGTACTTTTGACGCATCGCTGACCACGCTGCGCCCGTTTGAACGCAATTCAGACGGCGTGTTGAACCCGACCTATCGCTGCCTGTTTCCCGACGCGCCACCACCGGGCACCGTGCCGTCCTGTCAGGAGGCCGGCGTGATCGGCGCACTCGCCGGCATGCTGGGTTCGATGATGGCGCTGGAAGCGATCCGCGAAATCACGGTCTTCGGCGAAGGGCTCATCGGGCGATTGCTGATGATCGACGCCCGCGCCATGCGCTTCGAGACCCTACGTTACGTGCGCGATCCGGCCAATCCGCTGAACGGCAATGCGCCAACGCTTCTGGATTTGTCGGCGCATCTCTGAGATGCGTACTCCGTCTCCACGCAAAAGCAGCGATGTAGAGTTCAGCCGCTGCTATGTTGGTTCGTCGTCACTTGCGCGATAACCATCTTGACGGGCAGCAGCAGTTCCGGGACAAGATAGCCGCCTCACAACATCCCCGGCAGCACGCGGTCGGGTGGCTTATGTGCATCGAGGAAGGTCCGGATATTGATAATGACCTTCTCGCCCATCTCGACGCGGCCTTCGACCGTCGCCGAGCCCATATGCGGCAGCAACGTCACCTTGCCGGCGCGGGCAAGCCGGACCAGCTTCGGATTGACCGCCGGCTCGTGCTCGAACACGTCGAGCGCCGCGCCAGCGATGTCGCCGCTCTCGATCAGCTTGGTCAGCGTCTCTTCGTCGATGACCTCGCCGCGCGCGGTATTGACGATATAGGCGTCCTTGCGGATCAGCTTCAGCCGGCGCGCCGAGAGCAGATGAAACGTCGCCGGCGTATGCGGGCAATTGACGGAGATGATGTCCATCCGCGCCAGCATCTGATCGAGCGAATCCCAATAAGTCGCGCCGAGCTCGTCGGCGATGTAGGGCGCGACCGGCTTGCGGTTGTGATAATGGATCTGCAGCCCGAACGCCTTGGCGCGGCGGGCCACGGCCTGTCCGATGCGGCCCATGCCGATAATGCCGAGGCGCTTGCCGCCGATGCGATGGCCGAGCATCCAGGTCGGCGACCAGCCCGCCCAGTCCTTGCCTTCGGTAAGAATCGACGCGCCCTCGATCAGCCGACGCGGCACCGCGAGAATTAGCGCCATCGTCATGTCAGCAGTGTCTTCGGTCAAAACCTTCGGCGTGTTGGTGACGGTAATGCCCCGTGCGCTCGCGGCGGCCACATCGATATTGTCGACGCCGTTGCCGAAATTGGCGATCAGCTTCAGGCGGCAGTCGGGCTGGTTTAAAATGTCAGCGGTGATCTCGTCGGTGACAGTAGGCACAAGAACGTCCGCATTGCGCACGGCGACAGCAAGTTCCTCCGCGGTCATCGGTACGTCATCGAGATTCAGACGCGCATCGAACAATTCGCGCATCCGCGTCTCGACCATATCGGGCAGCTTGCGGGTGACGACGACGAGTGGTTTCTTTTTCAGCGACATGATGGGCTCTCGACAGGCGTTTGCAGAGAGGATTGAGCGATCCGTTCAGTCCCCATTAACCCGGTTGTTTGAAACTGCCGCTGTCTGCGTTCCGGTGTTCGGTCCTTCGTAGCAGAAGGCTACGGCAAGACAAGAACCCTGTCCCGTCCCATGCAGCATGACGGCGAATGCAGGCAATGAATGATGACGATGCGTCGCGATAAGGGGCTTGGTAAAATGGTTGCGTTGCGGTTGCTATCGGCCCTGATGATGTCAGCGGCACTGTGGAGCCTATCGGGAAGTGAAGCGCTCAGCGCCAAGGATTCGCCCGTCTCGGCCAGCGGTCTGCCGATTCCGCGTTACGTCAGCCTGAAGTCGGACCATGTAAACGTTCGCGCCGGACCGACCAAGGACAATGACGTTGCCTGGATTTATACGCGCACGGGTCTTCCCGTCGAAATTACGGCCGAGTTCGAGAACTGGCGCCGCGTGCGCGATTCCGAAGGCTCGGAAGGCTGGGTCTATCATTCGCTGCTGTCGGGTCGCCGCACTGCGGTGGTCACGATGAAGACCAAGGACGACCTCGCACCGATCTATGATCGCGCAGATCTCAGCAGCGCTGTCGCGGCGAAATTGCAGGCCGGCGTCGTGGCGCAGGTCAAGAAATGCGTCGCGAACTGGTGCCGCGTCATCGGCACCGGCTTCGACGGCTGGATCGAGCAGCAACGGTTGTGGGGCGTTTACGCCGACGAGAAGGTGGATTGATCGCTGACCGAACAATGATGCGTGGTTGCCGGGCTTGACCGGCCATCGATCCATTTGAAAGACTTCGCTCAAATCAATGGATACTGCGGATCAAGCCCGCATATGACGGCCGTGCTCGCGGATGTCCTCAGCGCTTCTTGCGCAGGCGGACGACCATGTCGATGCGGCTGATCTCGTAGCCATCCGGCACATCCGGCATCTTCGACAGCATGAGTTTCGGATCGGGAATATCGACCAATTCGTGATTGTTTTCGAGATAGAAGTGGTGATGCGCGGTCACGTTGGTGTCGAAATATGTTTTGGTCCCGTCGACGCTGACCTGCCGCAACAAGCCTGAATCTGTGAGTTGGTTCAACGTGTTATATACGGTCGCAAGCGATACCGGCACCTTGGCCAGCGTGGCTTCCTCATACAGCATTTCCGCCGTCAGATGCCGAGCGCCTTTGCCAAATAGCAGCCAGCCCAGCGCCATGCGCTGCCGGGTCGGGCGCAGACCGACCGATGACAGCATCTCGTTGACATCATGCCATGGGCAGCCCGTCAAAGCCGGCTGACGGCCACGACCGATTTCCGCGATGAACGCAGCATCGTCATTGATATTCGGCACGCCGTTGATTTCCACGCCAGACCTCGAATTTCATAAGTAACACAGTCGTCTTTATAGAAAGTAAGGGCTTCAGATGCAAGTTTTTCGCAACTGGGCGGGATCGGTCGGCGCGCCGCGTTGATTTGTCGCCAAGCCGCCACCACCCCGGCTTTGACCCCCGGAAAGGCTATGTTAGACCGGCCTGCGCTCGGCCGGCAGATGATTTGCCGTCTGCGACGCGGCGCGGTCATGACGGAGCTGCATAGCTCCCAAAGTTTAGAATCCATCAAAGGCGACGGTGATGCAGGACAGGCGGAACAGCTACAATTACGAAGACCTGCTGGCTTGCGGCCGCGGTGAGCTGTTCGGCCCCGGCAATGCGCAATTGCCGCTGCCGCCGATGCTGATGTTCGATCGCATCACCGAAATCAACGACACCGGCGGCGAATATGGCAAGGGCCTGATCCGCGCCGCACTCGATGTAACACCGGACTTGTGGTTCTTCGCTTGCCACTTCAAAGGCGATCCGGTGATGCCGGGCTGCCTCGGCCTTGATGCCATGTGGCAGATGGTCGGCTTCTTCCTCGGCTGGAGCGGCGGGATCGGCCCCGGTCGCGCGCTTGGGCTTGGTGAGTTGAAGTTCTCCGGCCAGGTGTTGCAGAACATCAAGCGGGTCGTTTACACCATCGATATCAAGCGTGTGATGCGCTCAAAATTGTGGCTTGGAATTGCCGACGGCTCGCTTTCCGCCGATGGTGAGATTATCTACCGGGCGAAGGACTTAAAGGTCGGCCTGTTCAAGCAGGCCGACGCGCCGGCGGCACCGTAATGCCGACGAATTTGGCGGCGGCAATAGCAGCCGTCGTCATCGCGACTTATATCAAGCCGATCATCATCAATCATTGAAACGACAGGGCGAGGCGATCATGAGGCGGGTTGTCATTACGGGGATGGGCATTGTCTCATCCATCGGAAACAACACCCAGGAAGTGCTTGCGAGCCTTCACGACGCGAAATCCGGAATCACGCGGGCAGAGAAATATGCCGAGCTTGGCTTCCGGTCGCAGGTGCAGGGTGCACCGACACTGAACCCGGCCGATTTCGTCGATCGCCGTGCGATGCGCTTCCTTGCCGAAGGTGCGGCCTGGAATCATGTCGCGATGGATCAGGCGATTCGGGATTCTGGTCTGGAGCTGTCCGACGTCTCGAACGAGCGCACCGGAATCATCATGGGCTCGGGCGGACCGTCGGCTCGCACCATCGTCGAATCCGCCGAGATCGCGCGCACCAAGGGTCCGAAGCGCGTCGGCCCCTTCGCGGTGCCGAAAGCGATGTCGTCCACGGCGTCGGCAACGCTGGCCACATGGTTCAAGATCAAGGGCGTCAATTATTCGATCTCCTCGGCCTGCGCGACCTCGAACCATTGCATCGGCAATGGTTATGAGATGATCCAGTGGGGCAAGCAGGACATCGTCTTCGCCGGGGGCTGCGAAGAACTCGACTGGTCGCTATCGGTTCTGTTCGACGCGATGGGTGCGATGTCCTCGAAATACAACGACACGCCATCAACGGCCTCACGCGCTTATGACGTCAGCCGCGACGGCTTCGTAATCGCTGGAGGTGCCGGCGTCGTCGTGCTCGAAGAACTCGAACACGCCAAGGCGCGCGGCGCGAAGATCTACGGCGAGATCGTCGGCTACGGCGCGACATCGGACGGCTATGACATGGTCGCGCCGTCGGGCGAAGGTGCCGAGCGCTGCATGCGCATGGCGATGGCTGGCGTGACCACCAAGGTCGATTACATCAATCCGCATGCCACCTCGACGCCGGCCGGCGATCCGCCGGAAATCGCGGCGATCCGCAAGGTGTTCGGCAACGAGGATAAGTGCCCACCGATCTCGGCGACGAAGTCACTGACGGGACATTCGTTGGGCGCGACCGGCGTGCAGGAAGCGATCTACTCGCTGCTGATGATGCAGAACAGCTTCATCTGCGAGAGCGCCAACATCACCGAACTCGATCCGTTGTTCGCGGACATGCCGATCGTGCGCAAGCGCATCGACAATGCGAAGCTCGGAACGGTGCTGTCGAATTCCTTCGGCTTCGGCGGCACCAATGCGACCTTGGTGTTCAAGCGGCTCGATGCGTAATTTCCAATTCGGAACGGAGCGAGCATGATTATCGAACCGCGCGTGCGAGGCTTTATTTGCACGACGGCACATCCGGCCGGCTGCGCCACGAATGTCCGCGAGCAGATCGCTTACGTGTTGCGTCACGGCGCGATACCGGATTGCCCGAAGCGCGTTGCCGTTCTCGGATGTTCGACGGGTTATGGGCTTGCGAGCCGCATTGTCGCGACTTTTGCCGGCGGTGCCGAAACGATCGGCGTGTCGCTGGAGCGCGAGCCGACGGCAAACCGGACCGGCAGCGCCGGCTGGTACAACAACCGCGCCTTCGAAATCGAAGCCCGGAAGATTGGGAAGTCTCCGCACACCCTTGAGGGCGATGCCTTTTCCAATACTATGAAAGCGACGTTTATCGAGCAGGTGCGCGAGCGTTTCGGACAATTGGACATGCTCGTCTACAGCATGGCCGCCCCCGTTCGGACGCATCCGGATACAGGCCAGACGTTTCGTTCAGCGATCAAACCACTCGGCGCGCCAGTCGATATCAAGACATTGAATACGGAAACTGGCGAGGTCTTCGAGACCACGATCTCTCCTGCGAGCGAGGAAGAGGCAGCGGCCACCGTCGCTGTCATGGGCGGTGACGACTGGAAGCGATGGATCGATCAACTCGCTGATGCCGGCGTTCTGGCACCGGGCTTTCGCACCCTGAATTACACTTACATCGGCAGCGAATTGACTTGGCCGATCTATTGGAACGGCACGCTCGGCCGAGCAAAGGTCGATCTCGATCATAAGGCGCAGGAGATTAGGCAGCACCTCGGTCAAGAGGCCGCCCGCGTGGTCGCGCTGAAAGCCGTCGTGACGCAAGCCAGTTCAGCCATCCCTGTCGTGCCGCTCTATGGCACCGTGCTTTTCAAAGTTATGAAGAAGCTTGGACTGCATGAAGGCTGTATCGAACAGATTGATCGTCTGTTCCGGACAAAGCTTGGCCCCGGTGCGGATATCGATGACGCGCAGCGGCTCCGGGTCGATGACTGGGAGTTGTCGCCCGACGTTCAGGCGGAGGTTCTGCGCCGATGGCCTTTGCTGACAACGGAAACGTTAGGCGAATTGGCCGATCTTCCGGAATATAAGAGCCAGTTCCTTCGGCTGTTTGGCTTCGGCATTGACGGCGTCGACTATGCGAAGGATGTGGATCCCCGCATCGTCGAGGCTTGAGATGTGCGTGGGGCGGCCTTATCCCGCCCCCATCTTTTCGGCGGCCTTGAAAGCCGGGCGCGCGGCGCAGCGATCGAGATAGCGATCGAATGACGGCCGCGCCGGCACCATTTGGAACGCGCGCACAGCGAAATTCAGTCCCGATCCGATCACGATATCAGCCGCAGAAAACGTATCGCCGAGAAGCCACGGCCCCGTCTCGACGGCTTTGTCGAGCACGTCGAACACCTGGGTTGCGCTGCCCCATCCGGCCGAACTGGTCGGCATCTCGATCTTGGTAAAGATCTGCGTGATCGCGGCTTCGATATTCGAGGCGAAAAACATCCATTGCAGATATTTAGCGCGATGAGGATCGCCGATCGGCGGCGCAAGATTGGCATCCGGATATCGCTCGGCGATGTAGGCAATGATCGCTGCTAATTCGGCGACGGATAAGTCGCCGTCCTTCAGCGCCGGTACCGTGCCCATCGGATTGATCGACAAATAATCGAGTGTCTTCTGCGCGCCGGTCGAGATGTCGGTCAGGACGGCTTCATATGGCATGCCGGTTTCTTCGAGCGCCCAGAGCGATGCAAAAGATCGTGTGCGCGGTGACCAGTAGATTTTCATGGTGAGGTGCCCATCAGAAGGCTTGATCTGATTATCTCTATTTCAATTTGGCAAGGCGGCCGGCCGGATCATGCACCTTCACCCTGTGAGGACGTCTTGGTCCCCAACGCCACAGCACAAGATTGACCATGTCGCTCCGTGCTCCACGCGCAAAAGATGGCACCAGAATGCCGGCCGCGCCGCCGGCGATAAATCGATCGGCGACATTCCATGATGCGGGCTTCCTGCCGGACGCCATGTCCATGGCCCAGCTACACGCCATGTCTGCATAACGGATACCGGCAGTATCGCGCGCCGTCTCAGCACGCAGATCGACGATATGATCGACATCGACATCATTAGAGCAAACAGTCAGTGGCTCGAAGCGATGGCCGAAGCCGTGGGTCATTTCGAGAACCATGCCCTCGACTGTCAGCGCCAGATACAAAGCGGGCTGGCCGACAGAATTGAACCGACCGCCTTTTGCGGCAGCACCATCGCCAGACATCGGTTGCCATGCCCATGCCGGATCATGTGCACGATAAGCGATGCCAAGCCATTTCACGCAAAGCCGCCCGTCGCCACATGATCGAGATAATCGCGCACGGCAGCCGCATGACCGTCCTTGACCAAAGATTCCGCGGTGCGGCCGCCGAAAGCCACGATGGGCTCAGCGCGATACCATGCCATCGCCTGCCTCTCGCCCCCCGCCCAGCCAGCGATCCGATGAATGATCTCAAGCATTTCGAAGCTGCGGGCCTGGGTTTTCGGCGCGCGTGCGCGCTCGTTCTTGTAAACGGTTTCGCGCGCCACCCCGATCGTTTCGGCAATGTCTTGCTTCGTCATGCGAAAATGCTTCGCGATACGATCGATCGAAACATCTCCATCGCTGACGAAAAATTTCGAAAGACCAGCCTTCTCCGGCGGCCGGCGGGTGGATTGCTTTTTCTTTGCTGCGGACGTCATGCGATTTTTCGGTCCAAATGAATAAATTGGATGTCCTATATCTAGGACAACCTGAATTATGAATCAATCTGCTCCGGCAATAAAAAAAAGCCGCGCGAATATCTCGCGGGGCTTTTGCTTCCGTCATAGTGCGAGCAGCCTACTCGGCTGCTTGCAGCATCGGCGGCGTTGTCGAATGAACGTCGAAGCGGTCATTGTCCATGACCTTCACCCATGCCGCCACGAAGTCCTTGGTGAACTTCGTCTTGGCATCGCTGCTGCCATAGACTTCGGCAATGGCGCGCAATTGCGAGTGCGAACCGAAGATCAGATCGACGCTCGTGCCGCTCCACTTTACCGCCTTGCTGGTGCGATCACGTCCTTCATAGACATTGTCGTTTCCACCGGCCTTCGACCACACCGTGTTCATGTCGAGCAAATTGGCGAAAAAGTCGTTCGTGAGCGTGCCCGGCTTCGATGTGAACACGCCATGCTTGGAGTCTGCTGTGTTGGCACCGAGCACGCGCAGGCCACCGATCAACACCGTCATTTCCGGCGCAGTCAGCTTGAGCAATTGCGCCCGATCAATCAGCGCTTCTTCCGGCTTCATGAACTGCGTCCTGCTGCCGATATAATTGCGGAAGCCGTCGGCGCGGGGTTCGAGCGGCGCGAACGAATGCGCGTCGGTCTTGTCCTGCGACGCATCCATGCGGCCCGGCGTGAACGGCACGATCACAGAATGACCGGCATCTTTCGCAGCCTTTTCGATCGCCGCACTGCCACCAAGAACGATCAGATCAGCAAGCGAGACCTTTTTGCCGAATGCCTTCTGGATCGATTCGAGCTTGGTCAGTACGGCCGCCAGTTGCGACGGCTGATTGACTTCCCAATCCTTTTGCGGCGCAAGGCGAAGACGCCCGCCATTGGCACCGCCGCGCTTGTCGGATTTGCGGAACGTCGAGGCCGATGCCCAGGCGGTCGAGACCAGTTGCGACACCGTCAGACCCGAATCGAGGATCTTTGCCTTCAACGATGCGATGTCACTGTCGTCGATCAGCGCATGATCGACGGCCGGGATCGGATCCTGCCAGAGCAGTTCTTCCTGCGGCACCAGCTTGCCGAGATAGCGCACCACCGGGCCCATATCGCGATGCGTCAACTTGAACCAGGCGCGCGCGAAGGCATCCGCGAACTGATCCGGGTTCTCGTAGAAGCGCCGCGAGATTTTTTCATAGGCCGGGTCGGCGATCAGCGCGATGTCCGACGTCAGCATCATCGGCAGCTTCTTTTTGGACGGATCATGCGCGTCGGGAATATCCGCGACGGCGTTCTTCGCCACCCACTGCTTTGCGCCGGCCGGGCTCTTGGTCAGCTCCCATTCGTACTTGAACAGGTTGTCGAAGTAGTGGTTGCTCCACTTCGTGGGTGTCTGCGTCCATGTCACTTCCGGCCCGCCGGTGATGGCGTCGGCACCAAAGCCGGTGCCGTGCGAACTCAGCCAGCCTAGCCCCTGCTGTTCGAGCGCGCCGCTTTCCGGCTCCGCACCGATCAGCGACGGATCGCCCGCGCCATGGGTCTTGCCGAACGTATGGCCGCCGGCGATCAACGCCACGGTCTCTTCGTCATTCATCGCCATGCGTGCGAAGGTCGACCGGATGTCCTTGGCCGAACCCAGCGCATCCGGATTGCCGTTCGGGCCTTCCGGATTCACGTAGATCAGGCCCATCTGCACGGCACCGAGCGGCTCGGCGAGTTCGCGCTCGCCGCTGTAGCGCTCATCGCCCAGCCATGAGCCTTCCGGGCCCCAATACAGCTCTTCCGGCTCCCAGGTGTCGGCGCGGCCGCCGGCGAAACCGAAGGTTTTGAAGCCCATCGATTCGAGCGAGACGTTGCCGACCAGAACGAAGAGGTCCGCCCAGGAGAGCTTGTTGCCGTATTTCTGCTTGATCGGCCACAGCAGGCGGCGGGCCTTGTCGAGATTGGCATTATCCGGCCAGGAATTCAGCGGCGCAAAGCGCTGCTGTCCTCCACCGGCACCGCCGCGACCATCGGTGATGCGATAGGTACCGGCGCTGTGCCAGGCGAGACGAATGAACAACCCGCCGTAATGGCCGAAATCCGCCGGCCACCAGGCCTGCGAATCCGTCATCAAAGCATGCAGATCCGCAACCACGGCATCGAGGTCGAGGGTCTTGAATTCCTTGGCATAATCGAACATGCCGCCCATCGGGTCGGCTGCAGGCGAATTGGTATGAAGCACGCCGATGTCGAGATGCTCGGGCCACCAGTCACGATTGCCGTGGCCCCTGCTCGTCGGACCTTTGCTGCTTCCGTCATGCGCGACCGGGCACTTGCCGGCGTTTTCGTCAGTCTTGGCGTCCATGAGTGTCTCCAATTGTTCGTTTCAATCAGCGGTCGGGGCATGACCGGCATGCCGGTGCGCGGCGAAATACGGTGGTCGATCGGTTGATCGGGCGCGGCGCATCATCTCGTCGGCGAGACTGCACCCGTGATGTGACAGTATGTTGGAAGATATCTCAGATCAGGTCCAGTCGTTTTGCTTTGCTGTCTCGATCAGATAAACTGATGACCAATGATCACGCTCCGCCAGCTTCGCTATTTGTCTGCACTCGCCCAGCACGGCCATTTCGGTCGCGCGGCCGAGGCCTGCGCCGTCACGCAACCAGCGCTCTCGATGCAGATCCGAGACCTCGAACGCACGCTCGGTGTCAAGGTTGTCGAGCGCCGCCCTAGCGACGTGATGCTGACCACGATCGGCCGCGAAATCGCGCGGCGCGGCGCGGACGTGCTGGCTGCGTCGCGCGACCTGATGGATTTCGCGCGCCATTCCGGGCAATTGCTGACCGGGCGGCTGACGCTCGGCGTGATCCCGTCGCTCGCCCCGTATTTGTTGCCAAAGATTTTGCCGGCACTGCAAAAGCAATATCCCGATCTGCAACTCGATCTGCGCGAGACGCAGACACGGCAATTGATCGACGAGGTCAACAACGGCGCACTCGATGCCGCGATGCTGGCGCTGCCGACCGGCGACAGCGACATCGCGACGCTGCCTTTGTTCGAAGACACTTTCTTGCTCGCCGTGCCGGCCGACGATCCCCGCAATGACAGCGCGCGCATTGCGGCCGGTGATATCGACCAGAGCAAATTGATTTTGCTGGAAGACGGTCATTGCCTTCGCGATCAGGCGCTGGCGTTTTGCGCGACGGCCGCAAGCGGGCGCAGCAAGGGCGCGGGCGGCACCAGCTTCGGCGCATCGAGTCTCTCGACCGTGATGCAGATGGTCGCGAGCGGCTACGGTGTGACGCTGATCCCGCAAATCGCGGCGGAGGTCGAACGCCGCGATAGCCGCATAAAATTCCTGCGGCTGCGCGAGCCACAGCCCGGCCGCCGCATCGGGCTTGCGTTTCGCCGCACTTCGCCGCGCCGCGCGGATTTCGCCGCATTGGGTGACGTGGTGAGAGCCTGCATGGGCCTTACGCCGTCACATGCGATATGAGATCGCCGATCGGTGCCATCGCGTTTGCGCGCTCACAATGAAAAACAATGGCGGAGAGGGAGGGATTCGAACCCCCGATAGGCTTGCACCTATGCCGCATTTCGAGTGCGGTGCATTCGACCACTCTGCCACCTCTCCTTGGTGCCATAATCACCGGTTGCCCGGTCACGGTCGGGCGGAGTTCTAGGCGAGGTTCGCGCGCCAGACAAGGTATGCGGGTCGAAAAACCCTTCGGACCGCCGCCGCGTGTCGCAGCGTTGTAGCGTTGTAGCGGGAGCTACCGTCAGCAAAGGCTTTGAAGGCACGCGCGATTGCCCGAACCGATCGGACCCGCCTAACCCTTTTTCTTGGATTTCTGCTCGGGCTTAGTGCTCTTGTTCGACTTGCTGCTCTTCTTAGGCGTGTCCGTGTTGTTGTCGGTGCGATTGGTAAAGCGGGCATTGCCGAGCCCCGTGCCGATCGTCAGCACACCCCAGCGCTTGAATTCCTGCATGAACGGCACTTCGCTCAAGCCCTGCACGACGCCGTCATTATGCATCAGCACCGCTGTATCGTGACCGCCAATCTGTGGAATGGCCTCGGTCAAGCTCTTCGGCAGATTGAACTTGCTGCTTTCCCAATTGCCCGGCAGGTTTTGCGCACCCTTGGCGATAGAGCCGTCGGCTTCGATCACACCTGGGCATGAGATGCCGATGAAGGGAGCCAGCTTTAAGCCCTCCTTTTCGGCCGCCTTAATGAGCGTTTTCAGCATGCCGGCGAGTTTCTTGACGGCGCCTTCGCGGGTCGGCTCATCATCGGCGTGACGCCACAATTCCGAAGCCCAGACCTTTGCTTTGGACAGATCCTTGGCCTTTTTCCAGCGCGTCTCGACAACGCCGCAACGGATATTGGAGCCGCCGATATCGACCGCAAGGATCGAGTCATAGGCTTCAAAGATCCAGGACGGCGCGATGTGCAGACAGCCGATCAATCCCGCTTCGTCGGGGTGGTACCGGATCGGGACCAGGTTCACGTCATGCTTGTTATCGCGCAGAATGATCTCGGCCCGCGCGATCGTGAGTTCGCCAATCCGGCTCTTGCGGAAGCCGCCGCCGACGACGATCGTTTGGGTGCCCGTCCACGCTTTGCCTTTCAGGAAGCGCCCGGTGACATAGGCTAGTTCCTGCGAGAATTCCTCGATAGCGCTCATGATCAGCGCGGCGGCTTCGGCATCTTCGCCGATAAGAAGTTCATCGAGAGTCGATTTGCTGATGTCTTCGGTGGATTTGTCGCCGATCGGGTCTTGGCCGTGCTTCTGCAACGGCTTGCGCCAGCGATCGAGAATTCTCTGGAATGCGCCTTTGCTGGCACGGTCGCCGATAAAACCATCGCCGTCCTTGAACTCGCTATTGAAATCATCGATTTCGACTGACGGCAGCCGCAACGCGCCATGGCGGCCGATCCCGATGGTCGTCAAAACAGTGTCGTCAGCCATGCCGCAAATGCCCCTCTTGTCCCGGCACTCTTGGATGGGGCCGGGTTCAACCGCGTGACAACGGCGATGGAACCCGTTGGTTGCACGGCCGTCCCAAATGCCGCAAACGGCTGCCGCGCGGACGCTTTTTATCGTTTATGGCCCGTTTTCCTTGACTCACAGAGATCGCGGGCTATAAGTCCGCCAACCCCGGCGCAGGCTTGTCCTGCGCCGCGTGTTTTTGCGCGGCCGCAATGTCGGATGCGTATTTCACCGGGCATCTTTGGCAAAGTGGTCTTCCGGTTTGCCGTTAAAAGATGTCCTTCAATACGACTGAAGAAAAAGCCGGCCCGGAAAAATCCGAGGCCGGGATCGAACACGAAGGAATCAAACGATGTTCGCAGTCATCAAAACCGGCGGCCGGCAATACCGTGTCGTCCCGGATGATGTGCTTGAAATAGGCAAGATCGAGGGCGATGTTGGCTCGATCGTGCAGCTTGGCGAAATCCTGATGCTCGGCGGCGAAAGCCCCGTGCTTGGCGTGCCGATGGTCGCAGGTGCGAGCGTTGCAGCGGAAGTGCTGCAGCATAAGCGCGGCGCCAAGGTCATTTCGTTCAAGAAGCGTCGGCGCAAGAATTCGAAGCGCAAGCGTGGTTATCGCGACGAGATCACGGTGTTGCGCATCACGGAAATTTTGGCTGACGGCAAGACGCCGACGGTCGGCCCGCGTCCGAAGCACGTCAAGGCTGCGCCGAAGCCGGCTGCTGCCGAGGATGACGACGACGAGTGAGTTGATTTGCCGGCGCGCGCTTTGAGCGATTCAAAGCGCGCTACCTCACCAGTGTCCCGAATCCGACGTTGGCTATGCGAGACAGTGGTCTCTTGAGCGAACTGCAGATTCGACAGAACACTGGAAAGCTATAATTCTCGTGTGGTGGTTCAGAAGTTCTCTGGACGGACTTGCTGCAAGAATGCAGAGAAGTTCTGAACCACCACACGAGCCGACAAAAATCTGAGATTAATTCGTCACGCTGGTCGTTTAGACCGCACAGAAGTTGGAGACGAGCCATGGCTCACAAAAAAGCAGGCGGTTCATCGCGTAACGGTCGCGATTCGGCAGGCAAGCGTCTGGGCATCAAGGCCTATGGCGGCGAGCTTGTCATTCCCGGCAACATTATCGCGCGTCAGCGCGGCACCACTTGGCATCCCGGCCTTAATGTCGGCATGGGTACAGACCATACCCTGTTCGCCAAGGTCGAAGGTCATGTCGAGTTTCGCGCGAAAGCAAACGGACGCACATTTATCTCGGTTGTCCCCCATACGGCGACTAAAATGGCTGAAGCTGCCGAGTAACGGGCAGCCTCCATTGGTGTCTGCCGGGTCTCGTTGAACCGGCAGAGCGCATCAAGGCTCTCAAGGGGAGACGGGACACCGGCCTCCCCTTTTTCTTTGGCGCATCGCATCCGCTTCAGTGGGATCGATACGTGCAGGAGCCTGCGATGCTGCAAGACCGTCCGACGCCGATTGCGACACCTGAAAGACCCGATCGCGCGGGTCTCATCATCGAGACCGAGCGGCTCACGCTGCGGCGTCCGACGCTGGCCGACGTGCCGGCGATTGCGGCGCTCGCCAACGACATCCGTATCGCGCAGATGACGCGGCGATTGCCGTTTCCCTATCTCGTCGATCACGCCACCGATTTCATCGCGACGCTCAGCACGCCATCGGCGACTGGCGATGCGGCCTATCTGATCGAGCATCTGCACACGCCGGTGGGCGTGGTCGGCATCGACTGGCGCAATGCCGCCACGCCTGAACTCGGCTATTGGCTCGGCTGCGATCACTGGGGCCGCGGTTTCGCCACAGAAGCCGCGCGTGCCGCGATCGATGTCGCGTTCGAGCAGGCCAGCGCTTTGGAAATCGTTGCGATCGCCCGTGTCGCCAATCCGGCATCGCGCAACATTCTGGAGAAGTGTGGATTTCAGTGGACCGGCGTCGAATTGCATCGGTTCGAGGCGATCGGCTGCTCGACCCCCGTGGACTGCTTCCGCCTCAGCCGCAGCATCTGGTCGTCGCTGAAGAATTGGAATGCCGCGACAACGCGAGAAGGGTAAACGCTCAATCGAGCGTTGTCCCAAGGCGCGTAAGATCTTGCGCGTCTCAGGATTACGGCGGCGCTAGGCCACCGGCGTTATCGCATTCTGCGTCTTGCCCAGCGCCCGCTCGCGCAGAAAGATATAGAGCCCTGCACCAATGATGATCGCCGCTCCGATCAGCGTTGCCCAAGATGGCACGTCGTTGAAGACAACATAGCCGAACATCACCGCCCAGATAATCATCGAATACTGATAGGGCACGACGTCGCTGGCCGGTGCCAGCTTGAGCGAGCGATTGACGCAAAGCAGTGCGCAGACCGATATCCCGCCGGCAATGAAGAAGAAGCTCATATCGCGCAGGCCGGGCGTGATCCACGTCAGCGGCGTCATCACCAATCCGAACGCAAACGTCCCCAGAAACTGCGACGACGCCAGAACGATGTCGGGTGTAGCGCGCAGCGAGCGCGTAATCAGCATCGTCAGTGCGAAGGCGAAGCTGCCGGTGAGCGCGATCAATGCCGGCCACGTCACCGTTTGCGCAGAGGGTTGCAACGCGATCAGCACGCCGGCGAAACCCACGAGAATCGCGGCCCAACGCCGCCAGCCAACGTGCTCGCGCAGCACGATCGCGGACAGCGCGGTGACGAAGATCGGGCAGGCAAGATAATAGGTGATGACATCGGCCAGCGGCAGATAGATCGCAGCGACGAAGAACGCCGCCACTTCAAGGGTCGACAGAAAGACTCGCAGCCATTGCAGTCCCGGCCGTTCAAGCCGGAAGAAATCCGCACGGTGCCGCCACATCAGCGGCGACAGCAGAATCAGCGACGCCACCGCGCGCAACAGCAACAATTGCCCGACCGAATAGGTGGCCACAATATACTTGCCGAGTGCATCGCCGAACGAAAACATGAAGACGCCGAGCAGCATCAGCCCGATGCCGGCGAGTCGGGTAGAGCTATTGTTGCTCGTGGCGGATATCTTCGCGAAGAGACTCATGGCGGACCAAATGGTGTGATGTCCGCGCACGTCATACGCGCACACATCATGCATATCCACCCGCGCCGTTGCCGCAGTAAGATGATGCAAAGCGACATCTTACTTCGATCGCGTGCTGGTCGTTTACTGTGAACGCCTTTTAGGCGGCACGGAAAACAGCACAAATCGCAGTCAGACGGCGGAAAGGTGGCCCTTTCATTGTGATTTGTGTTACGTCAGCGCATGAAATTCCTCGATGAAGCCAAGGTCTACATCCGCTCCGGCGACGGCGGTAACGGCTGCGTCGCGTTCCGGCGCGAAAAATATATCGAATTCGGCGGCCCGTCCGGCGGCAATGGCGGTCGCGGCGGCGATGTCATTATCGAGGTCGTCGATGGCCTCAACACGCTGATCGATTACCGCTACCAGCAGCACTTCAAGGCCCCGAAGGGTACCAATGGCATGGGCAAGGATCGCCACGGAGCCAATGGAAAAGCGATCACGCTGAAAGTACCGGTCGGCACGCAAATCTTTGACGAGGATCGCGAGACGCTGATCCATGATTTCGACAAGCTCGGCGAGACCTTCGTGCTGGCCGAAGGCGGCAATGGCGGCTTCGGCAATGCGCATTTCAAATCATCGACCAACCGTGCGCCGCGCAACGCCAATCCCGGCCAGATCGGCGAAGAGCGCTGGATTTGGTTGCGGCTGAAACTGATCGCGGATGCGGGACTTGTCGGCCTGCCGAATGCCGGCAAGTCGACGTTCCTCTCGGTGGTCTCCGCAGCGAAGCCGAAAATCGCAGATTATCCGTTCACGACGTTGCATCCACAATTGGGCGTCGTCGATGTCGATGGCCGCGAATTCGTGCTGGCCGACATTCCCGGCTTAATTGAAGGCGCGCATGAAGGCGCTGGATTGGGCGATCGTTTCCTTGGCCATGTCGAGCGTTGTCGTGTGCTTCTGCATCTCGTCGATGCAACCTGCGAACATGCCGGCAAAGCCTATAAGACCGTCCGTACCGAACTCGACGCCTATGAGGGTGACCTCGGCAGCAAGGTTGAGATCGTCGCGCTCAACAAGATCGATGCCGTGACGCCGGACCAGTTGAAGCAGCAACGCGACCGGCTCAAGCGCGCCGCAAAGAAGATGCCGCTGTTAATCTCCGGCATCGCCGGCGACGGCGTCAAGGAAGCGTTGCGTGCGCTGGTCGAGGTGATCGGCGAAGCGCCTGTGTCCGCGAAAGCGAAGACCACCGCACAAGCCGCACCCTGGTCGCCGCAAATCGACTGATCCACCATAAGCGATCGCTAAACCAGCAGCCGTAAAGTCCGGTTTGATGTCCCGCCCAGAGCTGAAAAACTTCCGCCGTATCGTCGTCAAGGTCGGCTCAGCACTGCTGGTGGATTCCGCCGCCGGCGAGGTTCGCGCCGACTGGCTCGCCGCGCTCGCCGCCGACATCGCGATGCTTCATCAAGACGGCCGCGACGTGTTGATCGTCTCGTCGGGCTCGATCGCACTCGGCCGCGCCAAGTTGAAATTGCCGCGCCGCGCCTTGAAGCTCGAAGAGAGTCAGGCCGCCGCCGCCGTGGGGCAAATCGCGCTGGCGCGAATTTGGTCCGAGGTGCTGGGCGCGCACGGCATCGGCGCGGGACAAATTCTGGTCACGTTGCAAGACACCGAAGAACGGCGGCGCTATCTCAATGCGCGCTCGACGATCGACAAGCTTCTCGACTGGCGCGCCGTGCCGGTCATCAACGAGAACGACACGGTCGCGACCAACGAAATCCGCTACGGCGACAATGATCGCCTCGCCGCGCGCGTCGCAACGATGGCGAGCGCCGATCTGCTGGTGCTGCTGTCGGACATTGACGGACTGTACACCGCGCCGCCTTCGGCCAATCCCGATGCGACTTTGATCCCGATCGTCGAAACCATCACCGCCGACATCGAGGCCATCGCCGGCGGACCGGAATCATTGCTGTCTCGCGGCGGCATGCGGACCAAGATCGAGGCCGCCAAGATCGCGACCGCCGGCGGGACACATATGCTGATCGCGTCGGGCAAGATCAATCATCCATTACAAGCGGTGCAGGATGGCGGCCGATGTACGTGGTTTTTGACGCCCGCCAATCCGGTCACCGCGCGAAAACGCTGGATCGCCGGATCGCTGGAGCCAAAAGGCACGCTGACGATCGATGCCGGCGCGGTAACAGCGTTGCGCGCGGGGAAAAGTCTTTTGCCAGCCGGTGTCATTCGCATCGACGGGCAGTTTTCACGCGGTGATGCCGTGATCGTGCGCGGACCTGACGGCCATGACATTGGTCGCGGGCTGGTGGCTTATGACGCCAACCATGCCGAACAGATCAAGGGCCGCCCCTCGCGCGATGTTGCAGCCATTCTGGGCTTCGGCGGCCGCACGGCGATGATCCATCGCGACGATCTTGTGGTCGGTGCGGTTTAGATCACTCGCGCGTCGAAGTCATATCCTTTGGCTTGATGTCTCGATGGGCGTGCATGACGCGAACCACTTAAATCCCGTCAGCCGCAATAAAGTAAAATATGATATAGCTTTCACTTGGAAAGCTCCGCAAACCCGGTGCCAATTCGGGTCGAGCAAGCCCACTTCTCGGATGCTCGGTCAGCATGTTGAAGGTACGCTCAATACGGCCGAGCATGGCGTCAGCCGCCTTCGCGCTGCTATCCGCAAGGTATTTCCAAATTTCGCGCAGATCATTTTCTGTTTCAGGACTTTTTCGCGGGCTATTTGGCATTCTTAGCAGCCAGCCATTGGCGGCCGTCCGCCTTGATGCGGGCGAACATGTCGCCCACCGGCTCCGCTGGCCCGCTGTCGATCCCCTTCTGGATTTCAGCGCGTAAATCGGCCAGTTTGGTCTCGTAATCCTGCTCGCGTTGCTCGACGAGCCGCAACCCGGCGCGGACCACATCGCTGGCGGATTTGTAGCGCCCGCTCTCGACAAGGCCGTCGATCAGGGCTTCAAACTGTTCGTCGATGGTATAGCTGGACGCCATAGCCGCCTCCTTTCGCTGCCTCCCGAAACCGATACTCTCATGATACGATCGTCTCGCGCAGCCAGCAAGATTGCTTGGCCTGCAGCTCGTTCATGCCTAAATACACGTTCCATATGCCCGGACCGCCCCGATGACCGCCTCGCTCAAAGCCGTTGATGCCTCCACCGATCTTGCCGCGTTGATGGCGGGCTTGGGCCGCGATGCGCGTGCCGCCGCGCGTGTGCTTGCGGTCGCGCCGACGTCACAGAAGAACAACGCATTGGCGGCGATGACCCGCGCGATCCGTGACGGCAGTGCTGCGATCCTTCACGCGAACGCAGAAGACGTTGCAGACGCCCGGAGTTCCGGCATGAGCGACGCTTTCGTTGATCGCCTGACGCTGACACCAGCGCGCATCGACGGCATGGCCGATGGCATCCAAATTATCCACGACATTGCCGACCCCGTCGGCGCGGTCACCGAATCGTGGCAGCGGCCGAACGGCATGCAGATTTCGCGCGTGCGGGTACCGCTCGGCGTCGTCGGCGTCATTTTCGAAAGCCGCCCAAATGTCGCCGCCGATGCCGGCGTGCTGTGCCTCAAATCCGGCAATGCCGTGATCCTTCGCGGCGGCTCGGATTCGTTTCGCTCCTGCCGCGCAATTCACGATTGCCTCGTGATGGGTCTGCGCGAGGCCGGTCTGCCCGAGGCCGCGATCACCTTGGTGCCGACACGCGATCGCGCCGCCGTTGGTCTGATGCTAAGCGGGCTCGATCATTGCATCGACGTGATCGTGCCGCGCGGCGGCAAGAGCCTCGTCGCGCGTGTCGAGGCCGAGGCGCGCGTGCCGGTGTTCGCGCATCTCGAAGGCGTCAACCACGTCTATGTCCACGGCGCAGCAGATGCCGCGATGGCGAGATCGATCGTATTGAATGCCAAAATGCGACGCCCCGGCGTCTGCGGCGCGGCCGAGACGCTGTTGATCGATCGCGCTGCGGCAGAGGCACAACTGAAGCCGCTCGTGCAGATGCTGATCGATGCCGGTTGCGAGGTACGCGGCGATCCGGCTGTGCAGCGCGCAGACACGCGGGTGATTGCCGCGACCGATGCCGACTGGAGCACGGAATACGAAGCGCCGATCATCGCGGCGCGTATCGTTGAGGGCCTTGATGATGCCCTCGATCACATCGCGCGTTACGGTTCGCACCACACCGAAGCGATCGTCACATCGGACACAGCGACGGCCGAGCGCTTTCTGCGCGAGGTCGATGCCGCGATCGTGCTGCATAACGCCTCGACGCAATTCGCTGATGGCGGCGAATTTGGCTTCGGTGCCGAGATTGGTATCGCGACCGGCAAATTTCATGCGCGCGGCCCCGTCGGCGCTGAGCAATTGACCAGCTTCAAATACATCGTTCACGGCAACGGCCAGACGCGGCCGTGACTCTGTGATGATGCAACCACAGTCGCCCGAACAGGCGATTCCGCTGCACACGCCGGGCATGCGGATCGGCCTGCTCGGCGGCTCATTCAATCCGCCGCATGCCGCGCATCGCGCCATCAGCCTGTTCGCGCTCAAGCGTCTGCAACTCGATCGCGTGTGGTGGCTGGTGACGCCAGGAAATCCGCTGAAAGATGCGAGCGCGCTGCGCGATCTTTCGGCGCGGCTCGATGCGGCGCGGTGCGTCGCGGCCGATGCGCGGATCGACGTCACGGCGGTCGAGACGGTGCTGCGGACGCGCTACACGGTCGATACCCTGCGCGCCTTGCATCAGCGCTGTCGCGGCGTCCGTTTCGTCTGGATCATGGGCGCGGACAATCTGGCGCAATTCCATCGCTGGCAGAACTGGCGCGGCATCGCCGACACCATGCCGATCGCGGTGATCGACCGCCCGCCGCAGGGCGGCAAGTCTGTGAGCGGTAACTCTGTGAGCGGCAAGTCTGTAAGCGGCAAGGCGCTCGGCGCACCGGCCGCGCAGGCCATGGCGCGGTTTCGGGTGCCAGAGCGTGATGCGTCCAGACTGGCGGATATTATCCCACCGGCCTGGACCTTTCTGAGCGGTTTGAAACTCGACGTCTCCTCGACCGGGCTCCGCAACCCGGATGGGACTTGGAAACAGGCATGACCCCCGAAAAGTTGGCCTTTCCGGTTTTTGGCACAGGATAAGCCTCGACAAATCGACTGTTTAGCAACAGAGAAGCAGGAAGTGACGCCTGCGGCCACTGGCATGTTGAAACCGTCACAACCACATGTCTAGTATTGCGTGCGCGTCGTGAAGCGGTGCCACGATACAGTGAAAGTGGTCCCTGACCAGATCTGTATCAAAGGACGGTGTATTGAAGGACGGTGTGTTGAAGACAGGCTCGGCGAAATCGACTGCAAAGACGGCAGTCAAAAAAGCGATAAAGAAGACGGCTGCCAAGTCGAGCGCTGCTAAGTCGAGCGCGGCCAAATCTAGCGATGGCAAGTCGAGCGCTGCGAAACCACGCGCCACTAAGGCTTCTATTGAAAAAGCTGCGACCAAGTTCGCAGCGCCGAAAACCACGAAGGCCAAGACCACCAAGGCCAAGGCCAAGGTTGGCGTCGTCGCCAAAGCTGCAAAAGCCGCAAAGCCCGAGATTGCAAATCCCAAAATTGCAAAGCCTAAAACTGCCGTCTCGCGGACCCGCAAGGCGACCTCTCCAGTTTTGGTCGAACAGGCGTCGGCCGGCAGTGCCACGCTCGATTTGATCCTGGCCAAGATCGACGACATGAAGGCCGAACAGACCGTCACCATCGATTTGCGCGGCAAGTCGGCGTTTTCGGATTTCATGGTGGTGACATCGGGCCGATCGAACCGCCATGTCGGCGCGGTCGCCGAGACCATTTCCAAGGGCCTGAAGGAAAATGGTATCAAGGGCCTGCATGTCGAAGGCCTGACCAATTGCGATTGGGTGCTGATCGATACCGGCGAAGTCATCGTCCATATCTTCCGGCCGGAAGTGCGCGAATTCTACAATCTTGAACGGCTGTGGACGCAGACGCCCGACGCACTCGCGAAACCGGCTTGAGCGGATCGCGAGCCTTTGCGGCGGCGTGAGCGATAATGCGCCTGACCATCATCGCTATCGGCAAACTCAAGCAAGGCCCCGAGCGAGAACTCGCTTTGCGCTATCACGACCGCTTCGAAGAGACCGGCCGCAAGCTGGGCTTTCGCGGCCTTTCCATTCATGAAATTTCCGAAAGCCGCGCCCGCGACGCGCCGACACGGATCGCAGAAGAAGCGGCATCCATTGCAACGCTGATTCCAGATCACGCTGCAATCATTGCGATGGACGAGCGCGGCGACAGCATCGCCAGCGCCACATTGGCGAAGACGCTCGGCCGCTGGCGTGACGAATCCGTAACCGATACAATCTTCATGATCGGCGGCGCGGACGGACTTTCGCCCGAATTGCAGCGCAAAGCGAAAATGCGTATCGCGTTCGGTTCTGCGACATGGCCGCATCAGATGGTGCGCGTCATGTTGCTGGAGCAAGTCTACCGGGCCGCGACCATACTGGCGGGACATCCGTATCACCGGGTTTGAAATCAGGACATCCAGGCATCGATGCAGACCGTCCACTCCACCAGTATCGAGACCAAAGCCGCGCGTTTCGCGCTGCTGGCGTCGCTGGTGCTGTCAGGCGTGATCGCATCCGAAGCCCGCGCGCAAAATGCGCCTGCCCAACAACAAGCCGCAGCTTCCTCGGCCGACGATATCAAGCAGCGCGCGCAGGAACTGGACGCCGCACGCGAGGCGCAGAAAAAAGCCGCCGAGCTTCAGGACAAGCTCAGGGCGGATATCGCCGCGATCGGGCAAGACCGCAGCAAGCTCAATCAGCAATTGATCGACATCGCCGCCCGCGTCCGCGGCGTCGAAACCAAGATCGACGACACGGAAAAGCGGCTGGCGACGCTTGACGCCCGCGACACGCAAATCCGTGGCTCGCTGCAATCCCGCCGTTCCGAAATCGTCGAGGTGCTGGCGGCGTTGCAGCGCGCCGGTCGTCGCGCCCCGCCGGCGCTTCTAGTCCGTCCGGAAGACGCGTTGAAGTCGCTGCGCACGGCGATGCTTCTGGGTGCCGTGGTGCCCGAAATGCGCGTCCGCGCCGATCGCCTCGCTCGGGATTTGTCCGAACTGGTCGATCTGCGCAAGACGATCGGCGGCGAGCGCGATCAACTTGGCACCGACCGCGACGGGCTGAAGGACGATCAGACGCGCCTCGCCTCGCTGGTCGAGGAGCGCCAGCGCAAGCAGAGCGCGATCGAACAGAACATGGAATCCGAGCGCGCCCGTGCGATCGGCCTGTCCAGACAGGTCGACAGTCTGCAGGGCTTGATCGCGAAAATGGAGCAGGACCTCGCTAGCGCCGCCAAAGCCGCGCAGACCGCCAGCCTGCAGGGCAATCCGGCGGCCCTGACCAATGGCAAGCCGAATCTCGGCGGTCTCAACAATCCGGCGCGACTGAGCCCCGCCATCGCCTTTGCGTCGGCAAAAGGATTGTTTGTCCTGCCGGTTAACGGCCCCAAGATTCGCGCATTTGGCGGGTCAGATGGTGCCGGCGGCGCTTTGAAAGGGATTTCGCTTGCCGCCAAACCCGCCGCGCAGGTCACAACACCGTGTGATGGCTGGGTTGTCTATGCTGGCCCGTTCCGAAGCTACGGACAACTCTTGATCCTCAACGCCGGTGGCGGGTATCATGTGTTGATCGCCGGGATGGAGCGTATTTCGGTTAGTATTGGTCAGTTCGTGCTGACGGGAGAGCCGGTCGCAACTATGGGGTCCACATCCCAGGTCGCTTCGGTTCTCGCGGCCAACCCGAGCCAGCCGGTTCTCTATATCGAGTTCCGTAAGGACGGTACTCCCATCGATCCTGGCCCGTGGTGGGCCGCAAATGAAGGCGAAAGGGTCCGCGGATGATGCGCAAGACTTCAGTAATTCTGCTTAGTGTCGCCACCGGTGCGGCACTGACCCTTTTTGTCACGCAGCCCCGCGCAGTAATGCTCGGCTCGACTGCCCGCGCGGCGACGTCGGACACCTATCGCCAGCTCAATCTGTTCGGTGATGTCTTCGAGCGCGTCCGCAGCGACTATGTTGAGAAGCCGGATGATTCCAAACTGGTCGAATCGGCGATCTCCGGCATGCTAACCGGCCTCGATCCGCATTCGAGCTACATGGACGCCAAGAGCTTCCGCGACATGCAGGTACAGACGCGCGGTGAATTCGGCGGTCTCGGCATCGAAGTCACGATGGAAGACGGCCTCATCAAGGTGGTCTCGCCGATCGACGACACGCCGGCCTCCAAAGCGGGGATCATGGCCAATGACGTCATTTCGAATCTCGACGACGAGGCCGTGCAGGGCCTGACGCTCAATCAGGCCGTCGACAAGATGCGCGGCCCGGTCAACACCAAGATCCGGCTCAAGATCATCCGCAAGGGCCAGGACAATCCGATCGACGTCACGCTGGTGCGCGATAATATCCGCGTCCGTTCGGTGCGTGCCCGCGTCGAAGCCGATGACATCGCCTATATCCGCGTCACCACCTTCAACGAGCAAACCACCGAAGGTCTTAAGCGCGAGATCGCGGCACTCACCACGCAGATCGGTCCGGACAAGATCAAGGGTTTCATCCTCGATCTGCGCAACAACCCCGGCGGCCTGCTCGAAGAAGCCGTGACCGTCTCCGATGCATTCCTGGAACGCGGCGAGATCGTCTCGACCCGCGGCCGCAATGCCGAGGAAACTCAGCGCCGCGTGGCGCGGGCGGGCGACCTCACCAAGGGCAAGCCGGTGATCGTGCTCATCAATGGCGGTTCGGCCTCGGCCTCGGAAATCGTCGCCGGCGCGTTGCAGGACCACAAGCGCGCGACCGTCATCGGCACGCGCTCGTTCGGTAAGGGCTCGGTGCAGACGATCATTCCGCTCGGCTCCGGCAATGGCGCGCTGCGCCTGACCACGGCGCGTTACTTCACGCCGTCGGGCAAGTCGATTCAGGCGAAGGGCATCGTGCCCGACATCGAAGTGCTGCAGGACGTGCCGGACGAGTTGAAGTCCCGCACCGACACCAAGGGCGAAGCCTCGTTGCGCGGTCATCTGAAGAATGACGGCGACGAAAAGACCGGTTCGCAGTCTTATGTGCCGCCGGATGCCAATAACGACAAGGCTCTGAAAATGGCCGACGATCTGCTCAAGGGCATCAAGCCAAACCCTGTCAGCCAGACCGGCGACAAGGCTGCGGTCGATAAGCCCGCCGGCAACAAGGCCGCCAATTAAGGCTTCGTTTTCAGATTGAGATTTGCTTCGGGGCGGCCTTCGGGCCGCCCTTTTTGCTGCGGGTGTGCCGCGCAACAATTGACCAAGTCATTCCAGAATGCGGGCAGTGATACGGCGAGCAAATTGTGCGTGCGCCCCGGAATGACGATCCGTTGTGCCGTACCTCCGAATCAGACCGCCGTGTTACTGTCGCGATGGTTGATTCGGAGTGTGATTGGCAGTGACGGCGGACGATCTCAGCGCCCCGCTCGGACAAAAACCTGCGCGCAAGCGCCGGTTTCGGCTGCCGTTTTCCGCGACGCAGGCGGTCGCCGTTTTGCTCGGCGCGGTGTTGCTCGGCTTCGTCGGCGTCGTGCTGTTCGTCGATAACCCGCTCGGCGGCGAACCCGTTACGCGGATCGCGATCAACCAGACGCCCGCCGCTGAACCGGCGGCGAAACAGGTCGACGATAAATCGACGATGGACCAGCGGAGCCCCGTCATAAAGGCGGCCGATCCGCCGGTGGCCGGACCCGGCCAGCGCACCGTGACGATCATCGACGGCTCTAGCGGCCAGCGCCGCGACGTCGTCGTCGGTGGCGTCAGCACGCCCGACACATCAGCGCCGCCGCCGATCATGACCGGGGCCGATCCGAAGCTGCTGGAATCCTCGCGCTACGGCATGATTCCGATCGCCGCCGGTTCGCTGAAGCCCTTCAATGCCTACTCCGAGACGACCGACGCGCTGCGTGCCAAAGCTGCGAAGATGCCCGTGGTGTCGATCATCGTCAGCGGCCTCGGCGTCGGTGCGGCAAAAACCACCGAGGCGATCATGAAGCTGCCGGGCACAGTCACGCTCGCCTTCACGCCGTATGGCGCGGAGCCAGCTAAGGCCGTCGAGCGCGCCCGCGCGCAACACCACGAAGTGCTGCTGCAAATCCCAATGGAGCCGTTCGATTATCCCGACAATGATCCCGGCCCGCAGACGCTGCTGACGACGCTGGACGCCGAACAGAATGCCGATCGTCTCGCATGGCATATGAGCCGCATTCAGGGCTATGTCGGAATCGCCAATTTCATGGGCGCGAAGTTCATCGCGACCGAGCCTGCGATGCAGCCGATGATGCGCGATGCCGCCAAGCGTGGTCTCGGATTTCTTGACGACGGCGCATCGCAGCGTAGCCTCGCGGGATCGCTCGCCGAAAGTGTTGCGATGCCCTATGCCCGCGCGGATGCCGCGATCGATGCCGTGCCGACACCGACGGAGATCGACCGCGCGCTGTCCAAGCTTGAAAATCAGGCACGCGAACACGGCACGGCGATCGGCATCGCATCCGCGCTGCCGGTCTCGATCGAGCGAATCGCCGCATGGGCCAAACAGCTTGAGAGCCGCGGCATTTTGCTCGCGCCATTGACAACTGCGATGCTGAAATCAAAATCGAGCTAGTGTTTGAGTGAAGTGAGAGGTTTGAACGGAATGGCGCGTTACGAAGATCTGCCCTATCGCACCTGCGTCGGCATGATGCTGATTAACGCAGCGGGGTTGGTCTTCATCGGCCGCCGCGCCGGAGGCATCGAACATGTCGACGAGACGCATGTGTGGCAGATGCCGCAAGGCGGTGTCGATCACGGCGAGGACACATGGGCTGCCGCGAAGCGTGAACTCTATGAAGAGACCAGCGTGCAATCGGTCGAGAAGCTCGGCGAGGTGCCGGACTGGCTGATCTATGACATTCCGCGCACCGTCGCCGGCCGCGCCTGGAAGGGCCGTTATCGCGGGCAGCGCCAGAAATGGTTCGCCGTGCGCTTCACCGGCGACGACACCGAAATCAACGTCACCCATCCGCCGCAGGGCAACAAAGCGGAGTTCATCGCGTGGCGGTGGGAGCCGATGAAGAACCTGCCGAACCTGATCGTGCCGTTCAAGCGGCCGGTCTATGAGCGCGTCGTGAAAGAATTCATCACGCTGGCCGGCGCGTGACGTCGGCATGATCCGAAAAAAGTGGACGTCCTATTTCAAATTAAATCATGACGCTTAACGACGCTGATCTCCCCTACCGCCCGAATGTCGGCATCGCTCTGTTCAATGCCGATGGCCGCGTGCTGATCGCGCGACGTTACAAGGATGACGGGCCGGAAATCATTCTGCCCGGTCTGGAATGGCAGATGCCGCAAGGCGGCATCGACGCGAATGAGAATCCGCGCGATGCCGTGATGCGCGAGCTATGGGAAGAGACTGGGATTTCGTCGGCCGAATATCTCGGCGAAACGCAATCGATGACCTATGAATTTCCGGCCTATGACGGGCCGCCTCATCGCTTCTCGCAATTTCGCGGCCAGCGTCAGACATGGTTTGCGCTGCGCTTCACAGGCAACGATGCGGATGTCGATCCATTGACCGAGCGCAACGGCCAGCCGGCCGAATTCGATGCGTGGCGCTGGGAACGGCTCGATCGCGTCGCTGATTTGGTGGTGCCGTTTCGCCGCGATATCTATCGCGCGGTCGCGAGCGAGTTTGCGCGGTTTGCAAATTCGTAGGCCGTAGGGCGGGCAAAGTCGCATTGGGCGACGTGATCGTCGTCCGATGCGACGCGCCCACCGCGACAGGCGATTGGTGGGCACGGCGCAAGAACGCCTTTGCCCACCCTACTGCACAGCCCTAATGCATCGCGGTCGAGTTTGTGATCTGGTGCTGGATCGTCTTGAAATGGTCGAGCCGCTCGATATAGCGATCGAGCGCAGAGCCTTCCTTTTCGGAAAGCTTGGCTTCCATCTCGGCGATCTCAGCGGCGAACGCCGCGTGATCGATATCATCGACCGACGTCGCGACGTCAGCCAGAACCGTGAGACCCTTGTCGGAGACTTCGGCAAGGCCGCCGAGCACGATGATCTTCTGCTTCACGCCGCCGGTGGTCACCGTCATGACGCCGGGACGGATGGTCGCCACGACCGGCGCATGACCGGCCATCACGCCGAAATCACCTTCGACGCCGGGGATATCGACCTGATCGACATCGCCGGAGAAGGCGAGCTTTTCAGGAGAGACGAGATCGAAGTGGAAGGTGGCCATGAAGAACCTACGAATACTGAGTAGCGAATATCGAATAGGACAGGAGAAGGAGAAGGAGAACGAGAACGAGAACGAAGCAGCAATCTAACTATTTGCTACTTCCCTCCGTGCGTCTTAAGCGGCTTCTGCCGCCAGCTTCTTGCCCTTTTCGATCGCTTCTTCGATCGCGCCGACCATGTAGAACGCCGCTTCCGGAAGGTGATCGTACTTGCCTTCGCAGATCGCGCGGAAGCCCTTGATGGTATCGGCGAGATCGACAAACTTACCCGGCGAGCCGGTGAAGATTTCAGCGACGAAGAACGGCTGCGACAGGAAGCGCTCAATCTTGCGGGCGCGGGCAACGGCGATTTTGTCTTCTTCGGACAGTTCGTCCATGCCGAGAATGGCGATGATGTCCTGCAGCGACTTGTAGCGCTGCAACACCTGCTGAACCATACGCGCGGTCTGATAGTGCTCTTCGCCGACGATCAGCGGCGACAGCATGCGCGAGGTCGAATCCAGCGGATCCACCGCCGGGTAGATGCCCTTTTCGGAAATGGCGCGGTTGAGTACGGTCGTCGCGTCAAGATGCGCGAAGGACGTCGCGGGTGCCGGATCGGTCAAATCGTCGGCCGGAACGTAGATGGCCTGCACCGAGGTG